>DBIU01000080.1 GCA_002304735.1 Ruminococcaceae bacterium UBA794
TCTCGTTCTTCGGGAAAAAGGACCTTTCCGACCTCACGAACACCATAATGTCGGACTGCGCGATGATTGAAACGGGTTCCTCGCACTGGATTCCCGAGCTTGTCGGCGCGCTTATTTCCACGACTATCGTTGTAATCGGCCTGTTTTTCTTCAACTGGAAAATGGCGCTTGCGGCGGTCTGGGTAATGCCTGTTGCGCTTATTATCGTCTTTAGCTCAAGAAGCGTGATGAACAAGGTTCATAATAAGACGATGCAGTATAAGCTCGACTGTCTGGACGGTATTCAAGAGGGGCTTGAAACGCTCCGCGACCTGCGCTCGTACAATATGACCGAAACCTATCAGCGCGGTCTGAACAAGAAAATCAAGGCGGTTGAAAAGCACGCGATTGTCGCGGAGTTTGCAAACGCGGCGTTTGTTTGCTCGGCGCAGATAATCCTGAAGCTCGGAATGGGTACGGTTGCGGTTGTCGGAAGCTCGCTGCTTATCAAGGGCGAAATCGACGTTCTGACGTTCCTTATGTTCCTGCTTGCGGTTACGAGAATGTACGAGCCGCTTCAGATTGCGCTTCAGAACCTTGCGGCGATTATCAGCATTGACGTGAACTGCAAGCGTATGGACGAAATTCTTTCTCACGAGGAGCAAACGGGGCGCGAAACCCTCGATAACAAAGGCTTTGACGTTAATTTCGACCACGTTGCGTTTTCCTATAAGGACGGCGAGCAGGTGCTTTCGGACGTAAGCTTTACGGCGAAACAGGGCGAAGTAACCGCGCTTATCGGGCCTTCCGGCGGCGGAAAAACAACGGTTTCGCGTCTTGCGGCGAGATTTTGGGATATCGACGGCGGAAAAATTACAATCGGCGGAATGGACGTTTCCGAGGTGGACCCCGAAAAGCTTTTATCGCTGTTTTCAATAGTATTTCAGGACGTCACGCTGTTCAACAACACGGTTATGGAGAATATCCGCATAGGAAAAAAAGACGCGACCGACGAGGAGGTTATGGCGGCGGCAAGGCTCGCGCACTGCGAGGAATTTGTCGCGAAAATGCCCGATAAATGGAACAGTATGATAGGCGAAAACGGTTCGGAGCTTTCGGGCGGCGAACGCCAGCGTATCTCGATTGCGAGAGCGTTCCTCAAGGACGCGCCGATAATCCTTATGGACGAGGCGACGGCGTCGCTTGACGTTGACAACGAGTCGCTTATTCAAGAGTCAATCTCGAAGCTCATCAGAAACAAAACCGTGCTTATTATCGCGCACAGAATGAGAACTGTCGACGGCGTTGACAAGATTGTCGTGCTTAAAGACGGAAAGGTTGCCGAAGAAGGCGCTCCCGCAGAGCTGAAAAAAGCGGGCGGCTTATACAAGCATATGGCTGATATTCAGCTTTGCTCGGAGCAGTGGAAGTATAAATAAAGGCTGATTGAAACGAGCGGAAATGTGTGATATAATGAGAAAAAATCAGATAATCCGCTTGATTAAAAAGAGGTTTTTACGATGAAAATAAAACAGCAAAAGCAGATTAAAGCGTTTTTAACCGAACAATTCGGGGCGGATAAGGGCGGCGCACTGTTCGACAAGCAGGAAAAAACGCTCGGCGAGCTTGTCAAAAACACAAAAGGCAAGACGGAAAATCAGATGAAAACGCTTGTCGGGACGATTCTTCCGCGGATTGCGCTGTATAAGGCGCTGTTAAGCGACGATTTTCCGCAGGACGAGGTTTATGAGCGCGTTCGCAAATATATGATTGACGTAGTTGCGGCAAAGAAACATTCTTCTACGGCGAAAATGGAGATTGTTCCGGGATTTTACGCGATTTACAGCAAGATATTCCTCAGAATTATGCGCTCGACCGACTTGCAGAAAAGCGAACAAAGCTGCGGGAAGGATTACTACGATATCACAATAACAAAGTGCTTGTGGCACACGGCTTGCGCGGAAAACGGCTGCGCTGAGCTTTGTCGGCTGTTTTGCGACGTTGACGACGTTACATACGGCGGGCTGAGAAAAATCGGATTTACGCGCACAAAAACGCTGGGTTACGGCGGGGATTGCTGCGATTTTCACTTTTATAAAAAGTAGTCTGCGGCGATTGTCCTCTGAAAATCGATTTCTTCAGAGGGATTTTTTAGGAAAGCGCGTTATTCACGGAATATAAATGTTTGAACTCAAGCTGTGAAACAAAAACGAGGAAAGCGACAATTTGCTTTCCTCTTTTTGCTAATATGCGTTAATTTTCAGTCAAATTACTTCGAGCTTGCGCCGCTTAAATTTTTCGTTATTCGGGTGTTGCGAAAATCCAAATTTTGTGATATACTAATAAGGTCACCTCTAAAAACCTCATGTGAGCGAAAATGTGCAGTGTGCACCATCTTCGTTGTCAAACCTCCTCGTAAGGCATACAGCCTTACTTCGTCGGCTTTCCTAGAAGCTGGCACACCCTGCCCATTTTTGCTTTTCACACCGGTTTTTAGAGGTTCCCATAAAAGAGTTTATTAAAATGAGGTTTGGTTTATATGCCTGAGAAAAAGAAATTAAACGCAGCCGCAGGAATGATTATTCTTGCGATTTTACTTGCATATGCGTTTCGTTTTTTAGGAAAAGGCGCTTTTTGTCCGACGCTTTTTTCATATTTTCGCAGCTTTATCTATATCGGTATGTTTACCGTATGGGGGCTGTCGGTACGTCAGAGAATAGTTCAGAAACAAGCCCGCAGGTTTCTTATCGGCATAGCGGCGCTTCTGATATTCTGGATTACGTTGCGTTCGGCAAAATACTTTGTTTTTTGGCAGGCGGATATCTTGCGTTATCTGTGGTATTTATTCTATCTTCCGATGCTGTTTGTGCCGATGATGGCGGTTATGATATCGCTGTCTTTGGGACGGCCGGACGATTTCAAGCTGCCTCGCGCGGTATGGATATTGTGGGCTGTTTCGGCGGCGCTGTTTCTGTTTGTTATGACAAACGATTTACACCAAGCGGTGTTTACGTTTCCGCAAAATTCGGACGTATGGACGGATTCCGAACACGGCTATTCGTGGGGATATTATCTTGTGGCGTTATGGCAGGTCGTCTGCGCCGCCGCCGCACTGACCGTAATGATTATAAAGTGCCGCGAGCATAGCATAGGGCAAATTCCGCTGCCGATAGTACCTCTTGCAGTTTCTGTTGCTTACAGCGCGCTGTATTACGTCGGCGTTCCGTGGCTGCGTTATCTTTTCGGAGACGTCGCCGTATTCCAGAGCCTTATGTACATTCTGGCGTTTGAAGCCTGTATAGCCTGCGGATACATACATTCCAACAGCCGTTATGCGGAGCTGTTTGCTTCATCGGTGGGAACGTCTGTGCAGATTGCCGACAATGAATTTAACGTGCGTTATGCGGCGATAAATACCGAGCATATTTCCGTATCGGATATTAAAAATGCCGGAAAAGCCCCCGTTGAGCTTGACAACGGGCATATGCTTCACGTTATGCCCGTGAGCGGCGGATATGCCGTCTGGACCGAGGACGTGTCCGCTCTTTTGAAGCTCAAAGAGGACTCCGAAAGCCTTTCCGAAGAACTCAAGGAGCGCAACGAGCTGCTGCGATATGAATACAAGCGCGAGGCGAAGCACCGTGCCGTTGAAGAACAGAACAGGCTTTACGACCTTCTTCGTTCGGCTGCGCAAAAGCAGATTGACCGCATCTCCGCGCTGATGAAAGAATATCGGATAATCTGCGGAACTTCTCCGGAAAAAACGTCGGAACTGCTCGCAGAGATTGCAGTCTTGTGCAGCTATATCAAGCGCCGCAAGCACCTAACTCTGCTCGCCGACCGTGAACGGAAGATGCCTGTAAGCGAAACGGAGCGCGCTTTTTCGGAATCTCTGCAAACGCTGAAATTACTGAACGTCAAGGGAATGATGTACATTGACGATACGCTTTCGGATATTTCGGGAAATTCGTCCGCTGCCGTGTTCGATTTTTACGAGGAGGTCATTGAATACGCGCTTCATAATCTGAAAAGCGTTCAGCTGAGCCTTGCCAACACGGGAACGCTGCGTTTTTCAATGAATGTGCGCTGCGGCGCGGACCTGTCTGCGTTCGCCGAAAAAAACAGCGTAATTTACGATAAAGACGGCGAATATCAACAGCTTGTGTTCTTTCCGGAAGGCGGTGGTGCAGAATGACGACATTCTCGGCTCTCCCCGAATTTTGGAGGACTATGATACCGCTTTTGCTTATGCTGGAAGCGGCGCTTGAGCTTGGACTTTTTCTTTATCGGATAATCCGCAGTAAGGCTCTGCGCCGAAGCCTGCCGTGTGCGATTATTTCCGTAATGCTTGTCGTAATGCTGTTTTCGGTTACGCAGGGCGACCCCGATAACGGAAAAGACGCGTTTCTGCTCGGCGCTCCGTGGGGAATATTCGCGGCGGCGATTTTACTCGGCGCGGCGCATTTTTCGGCGGCGCTCCCGCGCGAATACCGCCGCAGCAAAAACGAGCTGTCGCCGTTTTCAATCAAGGAGGCAATCGACAAGCTTCCGATGGGAATTTGCTTTTCCGACCCGTTTGGACGGATTATCCTCTGCAACGACCTTATGCGAAATTTGGTTTTTTTGCTGAGCGACCGTTCGCTTCAAATTATAAACGACTTTGACGCAACGCTCTTAAAGGAAGATTACAGCGTTTTTCCCGATGGCACGGTGTGGCAGTTCAGAACGCAGGCTGTAACCGTGGAAGGCGACGACCGCTGGCGGCAGATAACGGCGCATAACGTAACGGAGCTGTATAACGGATATATTCGTCAGAACGAGATAAACGAGGAGCTCCGCGAGGTTAACCGCAGGCTTTGTGAAATGTACGAACGTATGGCGGACGACATCGGTGAAAGGGAAAACCTTGAGCTGAAGATACACATTCACGATACCATAGGAAGAAGCCTGCTGACAATCCGCGATATCATTGAAAACGGAGGGAACGCAGACGGAACGCTTGAAACATTGCAGGAAGCGGTAAGCGTGCTGACAAGCGACCGCGCCCCGTTAAACTGCACAATGGACGAGGTTCGGGAAACCGCGGAAAAGCTGGGCGTGAAGCTGCGCGTTGAAGGCGGTTTGCCGTCAGGCTCAACCGCTGAAGCGCTCGCTGCCGCCGCAGCCGCGGAGTGCGTGACAAACTGCGTGAGGCACGCAGGCGGAAACGAGGTGTATGTCCGTATCGCCGTGCGAAGCAGCGCCGTTTATGACATAACCGTTACCAACAACGGAAAGGTGCCGAAAGGTCCGATAAGCGAGGGGAGCGGTCTTTTCGGTCTGCGCCGCAAAATTGAAGCGGCGGGCGGCGAAATGCACACGGCATTTTCTCCGCGCTTTGCGCTGCTGATAACGCTTTCGGAAAAGGAGAACGAATTATGATAAACACAATTCTTGTCGAGGACGACTTGTACATACAAAAGCACTTTGCAGAGCGGCTTATGGCGGACGGCGGCTTTGACATTGTTGGAACATACCGCGACGCATTTGAAGCTGAAAACCGCTGCGAACGCACAGTTCATCTCATTCTGATGGACGTTCAGACGCTGCACAAACATTCGGGACTTGCCGCGGCAAGACGAATAAAAGAAAAAAATCCGCACATAAAAATCGTTGTCGTAACCTCGCTTGTGGACCCTGAAATACTTTCGCAGGCGCGTCAAGGCGCGGCGGACAGCCTGTGGTATAAGGACCACGGGACAGCTGAGCTTCTGGACATCATAAAGCGCACGCTGGCGGGCGAGCATATATTCCCGAGCGCTTCGCCGGCTGTTGAAATGGAAGAAACTATGTCCGACAAGTTTTCTCAGCGGCAGCTTGATATTCTGCGCTTGTATATCCGCGGGCTTACCTATCAGGAAATTGCCGACAAAATCGGAATAACCAAGCGCGGAGTTCGCTGGGCGCTTGATGATATGATGGAAAAAGGCGGCTTTGAAAACCGTGAAGCACTTGTCGCAACGGCAATTGAAAACAAGCTGATTGTCACAACTCTGAAAGACGAGTAATCATTCCCCGAGCCGATTTGGTTCGGGGATAATTTTTCGGAAAAATATTGCTTACTGTCACAAGTGACAGTGACAAGTCAAGAAAAATCTGGTAGAATATAAATAGGAAAATACCCGCTGATATTTGAAAAAAGGAGGAATTGAATATGGCTAACACCTGCGCAGTTTGCGGAGCGTCAATAAACGTGTTTCAATCCCAAAAGCTTGCGGACGGCAATTATCTCTGCCGCAAGGTCTGCTGCAAGAAGGCGCTGAAATACTTCGACCTTGTACAGTCAGACCTTATCGAATATAAGGAACACGCCGCCCAAGTCGAAAAGGGAACGAAAATATGGCAGCAGCTTTTTGTCCCGAATATGAAGAACAAGAATATGAAAAAGACGCTTTCGCCCGTATATGCGTATCCCGACATCGGACTTATGGCGCTCGTTGAAACGCGATACAAGTTTATGAATTTCGGAAAGAGCGAACTTGCCTGCGTTTATCGCATTGCCGACCTTGTAGGGTACGAAACGGAAACCGAAACGAAAGTTGTGGACGGCAAGCAGCAGAAGGAATATTTCGTTCACTACTGCTTTGCGAACACGGAGGGAATGTCGCATTTCCGCGTGAATTATTCAAATCAGTCGGAATGTGCGGCTGTGGCGGATTATTTCAACAAGCTGTTCGGTATTCAAAAAACGCTCGGAAACTCGATAAACAACGCTAACAGGCAGATAGACGCGATAAAGAGCGTTGTATCCGCGGTAAGCGCAGCCTCAAAGGGCGACGAAAGCGCTGACGACAAGGCTCGTTCGGCGTTCACGGCTCTTGACGCGGTGATTTACGGCGACCGTTCGGAATTGTCCGCAAAAGCCGACGCTGCGCTTGCGGGATTAGATGCGTGAGCCTGTGGAGGTGAATAAATGAAATTTATCGGAAAAGCCGCCTTAATTGCGCTGTTGTTGTCGGCAATGCTTTGCGGCTGCGCGGTTAATGAGCGGGATAACTCAAGCCGTTCTTCGAGCGGACTCGGAAATTCCGGCTCAGAAACGTCAAAAGAAAGCACGAACGTTTCCGAGCCTGCTTCGTCAAGCGAGAAATCAGCGCCCGAAAGCGCTCCCGAGCGGATTGACCCGCTTGTCGAGGAGCTTTGCGAGCAAATGAACGAGGGCGGTTATTCGGCGGGAATGGCGTTTGTCGGATTTGTCGATACCGCTTCAAGCGACGTCAAGGATTGTTTGAATAACAGCAAAACCGCGGAAAAATACGTTTTTCTTCGCTCTGCGCCGATTATTGACGTTGGAGGGAACGAGCTTTACGCGGTTGTGACAAACAAGAATTGCAGCGCTGTCGTTTGCCCCGTTGAATTGACCGAAAGCGCGGAATATGACGTCAAAACGTACGATATTCTTTATAAAATCGGCGGCGCGGAGTATTTCCTGCTGCGGTGCAACATAAGCGATATTTATTCAAACGCGGCGGTCTTGTTCAGCACTCCCGACGAGGATATCGACGAATTTCCGCTGCTGTCGGGAAAAGACGGCAGACTGTTCGCCGCTGAGGGTGTGCTTGACTTCACGATTTACGGCGACAACGGCGCGGAAGATGACAAAAACGTAAAAATAGCGGCTGAAATTCTTCTGGAAGCCGCAGAGGTAAGCGAGCGCGTAAAACAGGGAATGACGCTTATGTACACGGAAGAAAAGCAGATTATAGACGGGCGCGAGTGCTATATTTTTGCGCTCGGCACAAATCGCGATGAGCAGTTTGTAAGAGAATATCTCTACGGCGTGTGCGACAATCTCATCTATTCGTATGACGCTGTGAACGACTTATGGAACGTTCTCGGCGCAGGCTGAGAAGAATAATACAAAATGAAAACGGAGGGAACATTATGGGAATTTTTGACAAGCTGAAAAATTCGGCACAGCAGGCGGTGAATACCGCGGTTCAGTCCGCAGGCAGCAAGCGCGAAACGTTTACGTTCGCGGCTTTGCCCGAAAGCCTTGCGGAGCTTCAGGCGCTCCCCGAAGCAAGCCTTGACACGCCGTTCAAAACGGCGGCGCTTACCGTGCTTGCATTGTGCGCATACGCAGCGGATAAGTCCATCGGCACCGAGATGCTGAACTGGCTTAGAGGTCCGCGTCCGCTGAACGGTCAGGAGATATCGTTCCTGAACGACCGTTTCCGCGATGGAAAGACATATCTGCCGTTCACCTATTTTGCGGGTTCAACGCCCGACAATAACTACACGCCGTCACAGCCTTATACCATTGCAATCGACAGCAATCACGTTTCCGCCGAGGAAGCGGGTTATATGAAGCTTTTCATTCCCTGCGGCGGCGCGGACGACCCTCGCCCGATAAAGCTGCGTCAGCGCGGAAGCGACGGAAAGTGGTTCCTGTGGGAGCAGTATCTGCTTACGGGAGTACGCACACCCAAATCAGCCGACCCTTGGGCATAAAAGGAGGTATTATTATGGAACTTATCGGAAAATGGAAAATTAAAAAGGTTCTCTGTATGACCGAAAACGGAATGGAGCTTCTTGCCGCAGAGGAAATTCCCGAAACGGAGGACTACGATAGCTACCGTATTATGAGCGCGGCGATTTACGACTTCCGCCCCGATGGAATTGAGTATACTCTTATGACGCCGGAGCAGTTTGAAAAGATGGACACAGGCGAAGAACCGACGCTTCTTGACGGTATGGTTATATTTGAACAGCACCCGTGGAAGGAGGAAAACGGCGAATTTTTCCTTCATACGGGCGAGGAGGGCGACATAGGCGGCGAGCCTATCGACCCCTATGAAAAGCTTGTTCTTGACGAGGAAGGCTGTCTGCCTATTATCGGCGGAATGGCGGTAATAGAAAAGCTCTGATTATACGAAAAAAGCGCTCGGCTGCCGTATCGCAGTCGGGCGCTATTATTATGGCAACACCGCACAATTATCGGCTTCGCCTTTATCATTTACTCGCTTGATATTTTTCCGTCATAACGCCCAAAACTCTCTCGAAATACATCAAGTATTCCTTCGTTCGTTTTGTTCATTCTGACGAAAAAATCTCGGCGCGATTAAACGACAATAATTATGCGGTGTAGCCATTATACAATTTAATCTGCCAAATCCCATAAATCGCCGCAAATCTCCCAGACCGACTCGTTTTCATAATGCTCGCGAATACTCTTTTTTGAATAAGCGGAAACGTTGTTTCTGTCGGCGCCCGCGTCAATAAGCAGCTTGAATATACGGCGCATATCGTGGCGCATTTCGGGCGTTATCGGACGTCCGGGATAATACTCGCCGGTATCATTGTTCCATATCGGGCAAAGCTTACAGGCTTCGGAAACCGCTTCCATAAGCACATTTCTGCCATAATAGTCGGTCTTTGACACGTCTGCGCCTCGCTCAAGCACCTGCTCCAAAAAGCGGAACGCCTCGTCTGCTTTTTCCGCGGTATGTTTCCACTCCAAATTCATGGGCGCAGTATTTTTTCCGTCCCACGCAAGCCTGCGCGCGTTCCATATTGCCACGTTCGCTGCGTCAAACAGGACGGGGTGAGCCTCGTCCGTCCATTTGCGGTCGGGTATGTAGTTTACGTCTGCGCCTTGTTCAAGCAGCAGCCATGAAATATCTGCGTGCCAGCCGGTACACAGCGCCACCTGAAGCGGCGACATTCCCTTTATATCCGGCGGTTTTTTTGGCGACACTGCATTAACGAGCGCCGGTTCGTCCGCGATGAGCTTTCTGACAAGTTCGATATCGTTGGCGCGTATTGCTTCAAATATATTGCCGTCAGTCATTAACATTCTCCTTTTCAAACTGCCGTAAAATATCTAGCGCAAGCTTAGTTATTGAACAGAAAAAATCATGGGCATACTCGCCGTTATATCTTTCGGTAACCTTGCAGCCGTTTTCTTTTCGGATAATGCGAATCTGACTGTCAGCCGCGTCCATCAGATATGGGTCGGGAGCGGAATATGCGGGAAGCTTTACCGTTTTCAGCAGCATTTCAAGCGCTTTCCATTTTTCGTCGTCTACGGGGACGTCGCAGCAATTTACCCGTTCATCGTCCTCATAATCGCGCAAAAAATCACAGTTAAGATAATGCCCCTCGGGGTTATCACATTCCGCTTCACCGAAAGAAATGCTGAAGCAACTGTCGGCATTGGAATGTGATTGGCTCCAGCAGAAAGAAACAAGCTCCGACGTATCGGTACGATTTTCATTGGCTGCGCTTTTCATACGATAAACTGCGCTCCTTTCGTTTTCACGTCAGCTCGTCGCTGTCAAGAAGTATCGTAAACGGACCGTCGTTGAGAAGCTCAACCTTCATATCCGCGCCAAATTCTCCCTGTTCAACGAATTCAACTTCCTTTTTGCACTCGGAAATAATGTAATTGTACAGCTTTTCAGCCATATCGGGCGCTCCCGCCTTAATAAAAGACGGTCTGTTGCCCTTTTTGCAGTCCGCATAAAGCGTGAACTGCGAGATAAGCAAAAGGCTGCCGCCGACGTCTTTCAGTCCGAGATTTGTCTTGCCGTTTTCATCTTCAAAAATACGCATATTAACCATTTTGCGTATCATTTTATCCGCGATTTCGGCGGTATCTCCGCCCGCGACGCCTATAAGCACCAAAAAGCCTTTTCCTATCTCGCCTCTAACCTCGCCGCCGATTGTTACCTTTGAGCTTGTCACTCTCTGAATTACAAAACGCATTTTTTCTCCTTTTTTATTTCGTTCGATTTCGCGGATTAATAGTATTCCGCTCATACTATTCCAACGCTCCGCGTTTAATCTCATTATATCACATTTTTCCCGTTGTTTCAATACTTTGAGCAATTTTTTGAACTGCTCTTGACTATTTTGGCAATGTGCGGTATAATTAA
This sequence comes from Ruminococcaceae bacterium UBA794, assembly GCA_002304735.1. Taxonomy (GTDB): domain Bacteria; phylum Bacillota; class Clostridia; order Oscillospirales; family Ruminococcaceae; genus CAG-115. The sequence continues at coordinate 10,899 of DBIU01000080.1, forward strand.
ATTTGGCAGGAATAGCCGCGCAGATATGTTAGCGCAGACTAACTTGCTTAAAAATCAATTAGGAGGAGAAAAATGAAGTATTCAGGAATGTCGTCAAGTATGTGGACGATGTATGCAGGCTCGTTTACAAAACAGCTTACCGCCGTTTTCGGCTATGACGAAGCCGAAGCCAAGTCAATCAGAAGCAAAGCGAAGCGGAAGTACAAGCGGATTATCGAAAAGCTTCCGGAATTTGAAAAAGGCGACCGCTTCAAGCTGAACCTTGTAAATTGCTCGATGCTATGCTCGTTTATTCTTTCGATGCCGAAGCGGCCCGATATTGACAGCCTTGCCGAATATTACGCAAAGTCGATAATGACGAGGACGACAAAGCTTTTTTGCCGAATGAGCGGAAAAAGAAAGTTCACCGAAAAGGATATTTCGGCGATGAAAGCGACCGAAAAGCTTAGAGCCGCCGACCGCAACCCCTTTTCGTGGAATATGGAATATTTGGAGTATCCCGACAAAAGCGGCTATGAAGCGCGTTTCACGAAATGCGGAATTTGCGTTCTGATGAAAAAGCTCGGTTTGTACGACCTTACGCCCGCGCTTTGCCGCCTTGATTACACAATGAGCGAGGCGGGCGGAACAACTGATTTTGTTCGTGAAAACACTCTCGCGGAAGGCGGTCCCTACTGCGACTGCGGGTATAAAAAGAAAAGATGAGAGGTAAAAATTTGTAAGAACCTCTTGACATTTGTCGGATTTATACAAGTCGGCATGACCATACGAAAAACATCTTCAAAAACAAGGATTTCCGGCTTGTAATCGCGGGAGCGGCGCGCGGCTTTTTGGCGTGATGACGCCGCTTCTCGGAGAAGTCGAATAAAAAATAATAACAAAAAAGAGGAAAGCTATGATTTGCTTTCCTCTTTATGTTAATATGCGTTAATTTGCAGTCAAATTACTTCGCGTTTTTGTTGGCTTTGCGCTTGTTTATGAATTTAATCAGGAACATAACCGCGAGCATAAGCACAATCGACGTTCCGAGAACCACGAACACGTTCTGAATAAAGCCCGAGATGACGTATCCGACAGCGCATACTCCCGCAACGGTAAGCGCATAGGGAAGCTGCGTTGAAACGTGGTTAACGTGGTCGCACTGCGCACCGGTTGAAGCCATAATCGTCGTATCGGAAATGGGCGAGCAGTGGTCGCCGCAAACCGCGCCCGCAAGGCAAGCCGAGATGCATACAATAACCATCTGCGGGATTTCGCCGGTTGTGGAAGCCGTCGCGAGTTCCGCGCTGAAAACGCTTGTTACAATCGGGATAAGGATACCGAACGTACCCCAAGACGTACCCGTCGCAAAAGAAAGTCCGACAGCGACAAGGAACAGAATAACGGGGAGAAGAATGTGAAGTGCGGTTGCGCTTTCAACAATTCCCGAAACGAACGTGCCTGCTTCAAGGCTGTTTGTCATAGTCTTGAGCGTCCAAGCGAACGTGAGAATGAGAATTGCGGGAACCATCTGCTTAAATCCTGCGGCAATGGAGTCCATACATTCTCTGAACTTCAGCACGCCGCGAAGCAGGAAGTAGAAGATGATAACGATAAGCGCGCCCACAGAGCCGAGCGACAAGCCCCAAGCCGCGTCGCAGCCCGCGAAAGCGTCGATAAAGTTCGTTCCGCTGAAAAATCCGCCGGTGTAAATCATACCCGCAACGCAGAAGATAATAAGGAAAATAACCGGCAGAATGAGGTCGATTACCTTGCCTTTTGAGCGAATAGGCTCTGCGTCGTCTTCAAAGTCCTTTCTGCCCGATGTGAACAGGTCGCCTTTCTTCGCGTTGTCCTCGTGAAGCTTCATCGGACCGAAATCCGAATCGGCTGTCGCCATAAAGATAACCATAAGTATGGTGAGCAGCGCGTAGAGGTTATAGGGAATTGTGCTGATGAACAGGCTGATTCCGTTAACGCCCTCGATTGTGCCGCTTACGGCCGCCGCCCAAGAGGAAATCGGCGCGATAATGCAGATAGGCGCCGCGGTTGCGTCGATGAGATACGCAAGCTTCGAGCGGGAAACGTTGTGCTTGTCCGTTACGGGGCGCATAACAGAGCCGACCGTAAGGCAGTTGAAGTAGTCGTCGACGAAAATCATAACGCCGAGCAGGAACGTAGAAAGCTGAGCGCCTCTGCGGGTTTTGATGTGAGCCGCAGCCCACTCTCCGTAAGCGCGGCTTCCGCCCGCCTTGTTCATCAGAACAACGATTACTCCGAGAACAACGAGGAACACGAGTATTCCGACATTGTAGGAGTCGGAGATATTTGCGATGATGCCGTCCTTAACGACCGCCGTGAAAACACCCTCAAAGCCGCTGCTCTGAGAGATTGCGTAGATAATGCCGCCTGAGAGTATTCCGATAAACAGCGAGGAATACACCTCTTTGGTAATAAGCGCGAGTCCAATCGCGATTACGGGCGGGAACAGCGACCAGAGCGAGCCGACCGCTTCGGAAACGGGCGCTTGAATACAGCATCCTATAAAGAATACCACAATAAAAGCGCCGGCAATGATTTTGCCAATGTACTTTTTCATAAGCTTCTCCTTACATTTTTTGATATTACTATAATACAACTTTTTCGACAGATTGTCAATAGATTACAAAAAAAATGACGGAATTTCGCAAAATTAATTACAAATTTCTTTCAAAAAACAGGGAAAATAACCGGAATTTTGCCGTTTTTCGAGAATTTATCGGATTTTTTTGCAATAAAAACTCGTCTTGAATTTCAATTTCTCGCTTTTCTTTAGCAGCAGGCTAAATTAAGGTTAAATATATGCATAAAAATAGGGCGGATTTTCGGGTGAAATAAGATGAAAGTGCCAAATCGTGTAAAAAAATAGAGAAATAATATTGACAATATGTCGAAATTGTGTTAAATTATAATATGGACGTTAATTTCAGGAAAATCGTTCTATTTCGACAAAGAGGTTGTAAAAAATGGCAAATTATGACGTGATAATAGTCGGCGCAGGTCCCGCGGGTATTTTCACCGCGCTTGAAATGCTCCGCAAAGGCTCGAAGAAAAAGGTTCTGATTGTTGAAAAGGGCGTTTCCGTTGAGAAAAGAGCCTGCCCAAAGGCTAAAACAAAGGTTTGTATGAACTGCAAGCCTTATTGCCACATCACCACGGGATTTTCGGGCGCGGGCGCGTTTTCGGACGGAAAGCTGTCGCTGTCCTGCGAGGTTGGCGGCAATCTTCCCGAGCTTATCGGCGAGGAGCTTGCTCAGGCTACTATTGATTATACCGATAAAATATATCTTGAATTTGGCGCGGACCCTCACGTCGAGGGAGTAAGCGACCCCGAAAAAATCCGCGAGATACGCAAAAAGGCGATTAACGCTAACCTAAAGCTTGTCGATTGCCCTATTCGTCATCTCGGCACGGAAATGGCGCATCAGCTTTATCTGCGTATTGAGAAATATCTGATTGAACACGGCGTTGATATTGTTTTTTCAACGCGCTGCGAGGATATTATTATAGAGAACGACGTTTGCACGGGAGTTGTCGTGACCGACAATAACGGCTGCGACCGCCGCGAAATAAGAGCCTCGAGCGTTGTTATCGCCACGGGAAGAAAGGGCGCGGACTGGCTTGAACGCACCTGCGAGAGCCACAGCATCGCGCACCAGCCCGGTACGGTTGACATCGGCGTGCGCGTGGAGGTTCGCAACGAGGTTATGGAGGAGGTTAACGAGGTTCTCTATGAGTCCAAGCTTATCGGCTATCCGCTTCCTTTTAAGAATAAGGTAAGGACGTTCTGCCAAAATCCCGGCGGTTTCGTCAGCCAAGAAAACTACGACAACGACCTTGCCGTGGTTAACGGACATTCCTATAAGGACCTCAAGTCGAACAACACCAATCTTGCGATACTCTGTTCGCATAATTTCAGCGTTCCGTTCAATCAGCCGATTGAGTATGCGCAAAAAGTCGGCGAGCTTACAAATATGCTCGGAAACGGGCATATTATGGTTCAGCGCTACGGCGATATTCTCGACGGAAAGCGCACATGGCAGAAGGAGCTTTCTTTCGCCAACGTCAAGCCTACGCTTCCGGACGCGGTTGCGGGGGATATCACAGCCGCGATGCCATATCGCACGATGACGAATATAATCAACTTCATCAAGGCTGTCGACTGTGTTGTTCCGGGATTTGCGAGCCGCGAAACGCTGCTTTATTCGCCCGAACTTAAGTTTTACAGCAACCGCATAAAGATGGACGAGCATTTCAACACAAATATTCGCGGACTTCATTGTCTGGGCGACTCAAGCGGCTGGACGAGAGGACTTATGATGGCGTCCGTTATGGGCGTGCTTATGGGCAGAGAGCTTATTTGAGGAGGACGGAAAAATGCAGCTTCTTAAGGAAAGAATAAGAAAAGACGGCACTATTAAGGAGGGAAACGTCCTTAAGGTGGACAGCTTCCTCAATCATCAAATGGATATTTCGCTCATAAACGAGGTTGGAAAGGAATTTCGCAGGAGATTTCCCGATGAAAGCATAAATAAAATCCTCACAATCGAGGCTTCGGGCATTGGAATTGCCTGCATAACCGCGCAGTACTTCAACTGCCCCGTTGTTTTCGCGAAAAAGACGCAGAGCATAAATATCGACGGCGAGGTGTATTCGGCGCAGGTTCAGAGCTTCACTCACAATCGTACATACGACGTTATCGTGAAAAAAGCGTTTCTTTCGCCCGAGGATAACGTGCTTTTGATTGACGATTTTCTTGCAAACGGCTGCGCGCTGCTCGGTTTAATTGATATTGTTGAACACGCGGGAGCGAAAATCGCGGGCGCGGGCATTGTTATCGAAAAGGGCTGCCAAAAGGGCGGAGAGCTTGTCCGCAGCAGGGGAATACGCGTTGAATCGCTTGCTATTATCGACGAAATGGACCCCGTAAACGGCTGCAAATTTCGCGACGACGACTGATTTCAGCGGCGCAAAGCCGAGGAAATATACACAAAACGCGGTTAAACCGCAGAAACATCAGGGAGGAAATAACTATGAAGAAGAAGTTAATCGCCGCTTTTATGGCGGCGGCAATGCTGCTTACGGGCTGTTCCGGAAATAATTCCGACAGCGGCAGCGCAGGCAAAACCAACGTAAAAGCAGGCTTCGTTTACATCGGTAAGATTGACGACGGCGGCTATACGCAGGCTCACGACCAGGGCAGACTTGCAATCGAGAAGATGGGCGTAAAGACCGCATACGTTGAGGACGTTGCGGAAACCGTTTCGGATACCTGCGAAGCTATCCGCACCCTTATCGACGAGGGCTGCAACCTTATCTACACCAACTCCTTCGGCTTTATGGAAGGCACCGTTGAGATGGCTAAGGAGCACCCCGAGGTTAAGTTCGCTCACTGCTCCGGCTATCAGAGAGCGGAGAACCTTTCCACTTACTTCGGCAAGGTTTATCAGGCGCGTTATCTTTCGGGTATCGTTGCAGGTATGAAGACCAAGAAGAACTACATCGGCTATGTTGCGGCAAAGGGTATTCCCGAGGTAATCCGCGGCATTAACGCGTTTACGCTCGGCGTTCAGTCCGTTAACCCCGACGCTAAGGTTGAGGTTGTTTTCACCGACACTTGGTATGACCCGTCCATCGAGAAGCAGGCTGCTTTGGAGCTTCTGAACAAGGGCGTTGACGTTATCGCACAGCATCAGGATACGACCGCTCCGCAGGTTGCGGCACAGGAAAAGGGCGCATACTGCATCGGCTATAACTTCCCGACCGCAAGCGCTGCTCCCGACGCGTACCTCACCGCTGCTTGCTTTAACTGGGCAACCTTCTACACCGAGGACTGCCAGAGAGCAATCGACGGCAAGTGGACAAGCCGCGCTTACTGGGAAGGTCTTGCGGCTAATATGACTTATCTTGACGAACTCACTTCGCTTTGCGCCGAGGGTACTCAGGAGAAGGTTGACGCTGCGAAGAAGGCTATTATCGACGGCACTCTCGAGCCGTTCACCGGTCCTCTCTACGACCAGGACGGCAACCTCAAGGTTGAGGACGGCGTTAAGATGACCGACGACGAAATCTGGAATATGGGCTGGTTCGTTAAGGGCGTTGTAGGCACTATTCCCGCGTAAAATTAATTGAATATCGGCAGAAGCAGGCTGCGAAAACAGCCTGCCCTGCTTGTTTTCACGAGCGGTATGCAGCCGCGTACCGTTTGTGAAAGCAGGCAGCAAATACACATTATTTCCGATAAAAACGGGAGGTACAAATGTCCGAACCATATATAAGGCTGAAGAATATCTGCAAGAGCTTCGGCAAAGTGCAGGCGAACAAGAACGTTTCCATTGACGCGAATAAGGGCGAGATTTTGGCGCTTCTGGGCGAAAACGGCTCGGGAAAAAGCACGCTCGTAAATATGCTGAGCGGTATCTATACGCCCGACAGCGGCGAGATTGAAATAGGCGGGAAGAACGTTGTTTTCCGTTCGCCGAAGGACGCAATCAAGGCGGGTATCGGTATGATTCATCAGCATTTTAAGCTGATTGACGTGCTGACTGCCGCGGAAAACATCGTTATCGGTCAGAAAAACAGCGTTTTCGTAAGCAAAAAGAAGATGAACGCTCGAATTAACGAGCTTAGCAAAAAATACGGAATTTCAATAGACCCGAACAAGAAAGTCTACAATATGTCCGTAAGCGAAAAGCAGTCTGTCGAGATAATGAAGATACTTTATCGCGGCGCGGACGTGCTTATTTTGGACGAGCCGACCGCCGTGCTTACTCCGCAGGAGATACGCGCGCTGTTCGATATTTTGCGCGGAATGAAAGAACACGGCTGCGCGATAATCATTATTACTCACAAGCTCGCGGAGGTAATGGAGATATCCGACCGCGTGACGGTGCTGCGCAAGGGAGAGTCTATCGCAACCGCCGTTACAAAGGACTCCACGCCGCAGAAGCTTACCGAAATGATGGTTGGAAGCGCGGTTTCGCTTGAGATTGACCGTCCAAAAGAAAAGCTCAGCGAAAAACCCATGCTGTCGGTAAATTCGCTCTCAAAGAAGTCGTTCGACGGAGTGGATTTGCTCCGAAATATGAGCTTCGACCTCTACGGCGGCGAGATTTTGGGGGTCGCGGGTATTGCGGGAAGCGGACAGAAAGAGCTTTGCGAGATAATCGCGGGACTTATGAAAGCGGACGGCGGCTCTGTGAAATTTGACGGCGAGGAGATGCTCGGGCTTTCGCCGCGAGCAATCTTGAAGCGCGGAATAAGTATGAGCTTTATTCCCGAGGACAGACTGGGAATGGGTCTTGTCGCGGGAATGAGCGTTATGAATAACGTTATCCTGAAAAGCTACAACCGCAACCCCGGACCTTTTCTCGACAAGAAATTCGCAAAAAGCTTAGCCGAGCAGATTGTCCACGATTTTGATATTTCAACGCCGTCCGTTTCTCACGAGGTTAAGAAGCTTTCGGGCGGAAATATTCAAAAGGTTCTGCTCGGACGCGAGATTTGGCTTTCTCCGAAGGTGCTTATTACCGCGTATCCCGTTCGCGGACTGGATATCGGCGCGTCATATAACATCTACCGCGTGCTTAACGAGCAGAAGAAAAAAGGCGTTGCCGTGCTGTTTATCGGCGAGGACCTCGACGTGCTAAAGAGCATTTCCGACCGCTTGATGGTAATTCACGGCGGCGAGGTTGTCGATATAGTCGACCCCGAAAAGGTGACGAAAGAGGATATAGGAATGATGATGCTGGGTCATAAGTCCGGCGAGGAGGGAGGCGAGGCTGTATGAGCATTGCAAACAGGGTACATATAACAAAGCGCACGGGAGCTTCGTCAGGCGCGCAGCTTGCGGCAAGACTCATCGCAATCGTAATCGCGCTCGCCGCTTCGGGCTTGGTAATGCTGATTATGGGCTATCAGCCGCTTTCCATTTTCAGCAAGATAATCACGTCGTCGCTGTCAACGGTCAGCCGTTTCGGCGAAACGATGAACAAGACAATTCTGCTTACGATGCTGTCGCTCGGTATTGCGGTTGCATTTAGAATGAAATTCTGGAATATCGGCGCGGAAGGTCAGTTTTATATGGGCGCGTTCGGCGCGGCGCTTATCGCGTTTGGATTTCCCGATTTGCCCGCGGGACTTTTGCTGCCGCTTATGGGCATTTGCGCTTTTGTTTTCGGAGGAATGTGGGCGATTATTCCCGCGCTTATCAAGGCGAAATTCAACACCTCCGAAACGCTCGTAACGCTGATGATGAATTATATCGCGATATCGTTCATCTCTTACCTTCAATACGGTCCGTGGAAAGACCCAGAGTCGCTCGGCTCGGCGAAAATCGCGAGATTTTCCGATAACGCGATACTCCCGAAGGTTTTCGGAATACACGCGGGCTGGATAATAATGCTGGTATTTGTCGTTATTATGACTATTGTGCTGAAGTACACTAAGCTCGGATATCAGATTGACGTTCTCGGCGAGAGCGAAACTACCGCAAGATACGCGGGAATGAACACGCTTAAGATAATGATTATCGCCGTGCTGCTTTCGGGCGGATTGTGCGGTATCGCGGGCTTTATGCAGGCGTCGGCGGTCGAGAAGTCAATCACCGACCAGATGTCCGGCGGACTTGGCTTCACGGCGGTTATCACGGCTTGGCTTGCAAAACTCAAGCCTCCTGTAATTGTTGTGGTATCGTTTATGTTCTCGATGCTGCTTCAGAGCGGAAAAGCGCTTCAGGTAATGGGTATTCCGTCCTCGATAACCGAGGTTTTGCAGGGAGTTATAATTTTCTTCGTCCTCGGAAGCGAGTTCTTCATCAACTACCGCATTTCGTTCCGCAAGGCTGAAAAGGAGGGCTGAAATGGATATTTTGAATGAAATTTCGCTGTTTTTGCAGACCTCCGTGCAGATGGGAACGCATATTCTGTTCGCCATCGTCGGCGGAATAATCTGCGAAAAGGTCGGAAATATGAACCTCGGCATCGAGGGTATGATGCTTATGGGAGCGGCTGTTGGCTTTCAGGTTGCCTGCGCAACCGCAAATCCGTTTCTCGCCGTGCTTTCCGCAGGACTTGCGGGTCTTGTCGGCGCGCTTATCTACGCGTTTATCACGGTAACGCTGCGCGGAAATCAAGTCGTTACGGGACTTGTGCTGACGATATTCGGAACGGGCGTTGCGGGCTTTATCGGAAAATCCGTTTCGGGAAATATTGTTCCCGCAGAGGTTGTAAATGCGTTTAAGCCGTATGATATCCCGTTGCTGTGCGATATTCCGATAATCGGAAAGGCTCTGTTTTCGCAAAGCGGATATGTTCAGGCGGCGATTATCGTTGCTATTCTGGCATATTTCTACATCAAAAAGACGCGCTTTGGGCTTAATATGCGCGCAGTCGGAGAAAATCCCGCAGCGGCTGACGCTTCGGGCATCAACGTCACGCTTTACAAGTACGTTCACATTCTCGCGGGCGGCTTTTTGTGCGGCGTGGGCGGCGCGTACCTCTCAACCGTGTTCCTCACCACATGGCAGGACAACGTAACCGCGGGCGCGGGCTGGATAGCGGTGGCGCTTGTAATTTTCAGCACTTGGAATCCTCTCAAGGCGATTTTCGCGGCATATCTTTTCGGTATGCTGAAGGGACTTAATTTCAAGATGCAGGGCTGGGGCTTTTCCGTGCCGTCGCAGATACTTGAAATGCTTCCTTATGTCGCGACAATTGTGGTGCTGATATTCATAACGCTGCGGAAAAAGCGTGAAAATCAGCCGCCAAAGGCGCTCGGCGACCCTTATTTTAGAGAAGAAAGATAAAAAGACGGCAGGCGCTGAAAATGTGCCTGCCATTATTTTTGGAAAATTCCGACGACCGCTGATTTACCGATTAAGCGTTTTTTTTCGGAAAAACATCAAAGATTTGCGATTTTCGCCGCTTCATCAACAAACATTTTCACATCATCGGGTGCGTTAAGGCTGTAAAGCAAACCGTAGGGAATACTGTAATCCC
>DBIU01000105.1:0-1116 GCA_002304735.1 Ruminococcaceae bacterium UBA794
AACTGCTCTTTCAGAACTCTTTGGAGTCTGAGATTTATCAGGAGAAAAAATATGGCTGAAAACAATAATCTTGAATATATAAATGAAGATGAGGAAATTCCGGTATTCGTCTTTACCGGATTCCTTGAAAGCGGCAAAACTACTATGGTTCATGACTGGCTTCAGGAGGAATATTTCAATGACGGCAGAAAAACTGTAGTTATAGTCTGCGAAGAAGGCGTTATCGAATACAATGAGGAAAATCTCGCTAAAAAGAATGTTTCCGTTGTATATGCTGAAAAAGCTGAGGATTTCAATGAAAAACTCCTTGCCGATATCAGCAGAAAATATAAGCCTGCAAATATACTCATTGAGCATAACTGCATGGCAAAGATTGATGACACTTTTGGTATAAAATTTCCTGACGGCTGGTATATTGAAGATATTATAACTTCAATAGATGCTTCTACATTTGATGTATATATGAAAAATATGGGTGCTGTTATGAGCGAACAGTTCAGATATTCATCACTCGTCATATTCAACAGATGTACAAGCGATACAAAAAAAGCTAATCTCCGTGCCAATATAAAGGCTCTTAATCCTCCTGCAACCGTACTTTTCATGAATACAGACGGTTCAGTTGAAAAAGCTGATGATGTGCTTCCTTTTGATTTCAATGCAGATGTTATAAATATTTCAGATATAGATTACGGACTCTGGTATATAGATGTTATGGAGAATATCGCACGCTATGACGGAAAAACTGTCCATTTCAAAGGTATGGCGATACGTCCGGGCGGATTCCCTGAAACTGCTTTCATAATCGGCAGAAAGGCTATGACCTGTTGCAGTGATGACCTTGCATTTCTTAAACTTCTCTGTACATCTGACAAGCCTGTAAAGCTTGATAACAATGACTGGCTTGAAATTACAGCCGAAATTGAATACCGTGAAAATGATGAACCTGATTCACAAGTCCCTGTTCTTAAAATAAAGGATATCAAAAAGGCTGAAAAACCTGAAACAGAACTTGTATATTTCTCATAATCAAAAAAAGATGGATTTTAAACAAATCCATCTTTTTTATGTAATTTAATGCCAATTCGATAGTCATTTCTGTAGGGGCGAACTGTG
>DBIU01000105.1:1192-2928 GCA_002304735.1 Ruminococcaceae bacterium UBA794
AAATCGTTGGTTATCAGCATGAAATTTTGGTAACTGCAACGGGCGACCAATGGTCGCCCCTACATACACACCCGCTCGGTTTACAGCATACCCCAACGGGCGAACACAGTTCGCCCCTACAGAAACAATTCATCAAATCTGCGTTAACAGGTTTTATATCAGCAATTAATTCTTTTATGTTTTTTTATAATATAAAATCCTGCAAATATAAGCAATGCTCCGATAACTGAAAACATTATAATCCCCTGAACCGGCGGTATTTCGTTTATTCGTTTAATTACAGCGTTGTCCGGATAGCTCATGCATATAACTGAAAAACTGTTGTTCATGGCATGAATTATCATTGATACAAAAATACATTCTGTTCTGTATACTGAATATACAAGAATCATTCCGAGTATTGCTGTAACTGTGGACTGTATAAGATTCATATGATAAAGACCAAATGTAAGAGATACAATTATCATTGCCGCAAGAGGCTTCATTCTGTTTTTTACTGATGAATAAAGATATCCCCTGAAAAGTATTTCCTCACATACAGCCGGAAGAATACCTATTATAAGCAGAAGCTGTATAAATGGTCTGCCATCAGTTATAAGCTGCATTGACTGATTCATTTCATCGGTGCTGTCATTCATGAATAACGAAAATACAGATGTAAGAACCATATTTACAAGTATATTTCCTGCACCGATTATAATGGCACTCACTATACAGATAAAATCCGGTTTCCTTAAAAACAAAGTCTTTTTCATATCGCATTTGAGATATAATGCTCCTGCTATGCATACAGCCGCAAAGAAAAGCTGAGGTATTATTATTGAATATATAAGCGGAAGTTTTGCCGCAATTATTGCTGATGAATATATCATGAATATAACTGAAAGAAGCAGAACTATAACTGCATCTCCGATACCGGGAGTACCGCCCGATTTTATATTGGCACGTCTTTCAAAAAGCTTTATCTCCTTTGCATTTTCTTCAAAAAGTATATTTTCAGAATTATATATTCTGCTTAAAATTATTATCGAAAATGCCGCATATGCAATATTGGATACAAAAACTTCAAGTATAAGAGCTGTATTGTATTCAAATGTAAACAGCTGCTTTATAAGCAGACAGATATTAAGCACCGGAACTAATGCTGTTGAGGCAGTAAATTCAACTGACGGTATGAATGAAACATATCCTGCAAGCATTACTATAAGAGTAAATGGTGTCATATAGTTCTGGGCTTCCTTGAAGCTTTTTGCCATTGAACATATCCCCATAGTCATTGCACTTATAAACATTGCAAATACTATGACGCATATTCCTGTTATTATTACTGCCGGAACAAATGACGAAATATCAATGCTTATATCCGAATTGTATGTAACTACGCTTGTATAGAGAAATCCTGTTGCCGCCGCCATTGAAAGTATATTTATAAATGCTGAAAATACTGCTATGGTTGAAACTGCAAGAAATTTTGATGCAAACATCTCTTTTCCGCTTATAGGAAGCGTAATCAGTGTTTCAAGAGTTCCCCTCTCCTTTTCGCCGGCTGTTATATCTGTTGCCGGATAGGTGGCACTCATTACAATTATAACTGCAAGAATTACGGGAAGTATTGAACCAAGCATATATCCGACCGACTGTTCAGATGATGCTGTGTCATTCTGTTCAATTTTAATCGGTTCAAGCACTGAATCTGCATTTATGCCGTTTGCCTCAAGAATTTCCGTCCTTAAATC
>DBIU01000105.1:2978-3119 GCA_002304735.1 Ruminococcaceae bacterium UBA794
AATTTCCGTCCTTAAATCATTCCTGTATTCAAGAAGCATATCATTGGCTACTGAAGCTGCATTTGCTGAATCTGAATCAGATGAAAGAAAATATATTCTGTATAAGGTTTTTCCGCTGTCGTCCTTTTCAGAGGTTATATA
>DBIU01000105.1:3168-30439 GCA_002304735.1 Ruminococcaceae bacterium UBA794
GTTTATCTCCTTGTTTTCAAGAGCTTCTTTACAGTCGCTTATATTATCAGCAATATTTACTGAATAACCGTATTCAGAAGAATCATTTTCAAAAACTGATTTTATTCTGTCCGCTGATTCTTCAAAATCAAAAGCTATTGTATACGATTTTTCCTGAGCTTCATTCATAACTGATACGGATATCTGGGCGGCAAATATAAATATTGCCGGATAAAGCAGCAGAGGAACAACAAGCATTATTATTATCGTTTTCTTATCCCTGAATATATCAAGCAGTTCCTTTTTATAAAGTGAAGCTGTTATTTTAAAATTCATCAAATATACCCTCCTTTTTTGTAAGACTTATAAATGTTTCACGAAGATTTGATGAACCTGTAAGATTTTTAAGCTGTGAAGGCGTACCCTGAGCAATGATTTTTCCCTTATGTATCATTATTATCCTGTCACAGAGAAATTCTGCCTCCTCCATATAATGAGTTGAATATATAACTGTTCTGCCCTTGCTTTTTTCATTCTTCATAAATCTTATTATCGAATCAGAACTTATTATATCAAGTCCAAGAGTCGGTTCATCAAATATATATATATCAGGGCTGTGTATAAGACATCTTGCAATTGATGCACGCTGAGTCTGACCGGTTGAGAGCTTTTCTATACGGTTGTCACAGAAATCCTTCATATTAAGAACTCTGAATATCTCCTCAGATTTTTTTTCTGTTTCCTCCGGTGACATACCGTATATACTGCCGAATATTTTTAAAATTTCCCTTATGCTCATTCTTGCATAAAGTTTTGTATTTCCTGAAAGATATCCGATATGTTTTTTTATTTCTGTTTTATCTGATATAATATTTCCGCTGTTTCCGTAAACAGTTATTTTTCCCTCGTCAGGAGTCATAAGACTTGCTGTTATACGCAAAAGAGTTGTTTTTCCCGCACCGTTAGGCCCTAATATACCAAGAATTTCACCGTCACCAGCTTCAAATGATATATGGTCAACCGCATAAAATTCTGATTTTGTTGAAATTCTGCTGAAAAAGGAAATTTTTCTGTCTGCCGGCTTTTCATTTCGTGTAAAGACCTTGCATATATTATCTGCCTTTATCAATTTTTATTCTCCTTTTCTTTATTATAATTGTATTGCTGTCAACATGACATCATTATATCATAATAAGAAAATTTTATCAATAAAAACCTTATGTTATTTATTAAATCATTGCGAATTATGTCGTTTTTACAGCAATTTTCACATATTTTATAATAAATTTTACAAAAATATATCCGATTGTTAAAACTCAAAAAAAAGTGTTGACAAAATGCTTTGCATCTGATATAATTAATAACCGTGAGAGGTACACAAAACAAATTAATCTCACAGAAAATAAAATATATGCGAGTGTGCTGGAATTGGCAGACAGGCACGTTTGAGGGGCGTGTGTCTTTGGCGTACGGGTTCAAGTCCCGTCACTCGCACCAGTAAAAAAGAGTTTGATTTTTTCAGACTCTTTTTTATTTTTATATATTGACATTTTTAATCGAATGCTGTATAATCAAATTGTAAAAACGATACAAAAATATTCCGTCACATATGGTATCGCTTTTATTTTATGACGGAGAAAGGGCTTTATTATGGCAATAAATCTTAAAAAAGGACAGAAAGTAGACCTTACTAAAACTAATCCGGGTCTTACAAAAATTATGGTAGGTCTTGGCTGGGATACAAACAAGTATGACGGCGGTGCAGATTTCGACCTTGACGCTTCTGCTTTCCTCCTCGGCGAAAACGGCCGTGCAAATTCAGAAGCTGATTTCGTATTCTATGGTAACCAGAAACACGCAAGCGAAAGCGTTATCCACTGCGGCGACAACAAAACCGGTGAGGGTGAAGGCGATGATGAACAGATTCTTGTTGACCTCTCAAAAGTTCCGGCAGAAATCAGCAAAATTGCTTTTACAGTTACAATTTACGATTATGAAACAAGAAAACAGAACTTCGGTCAGGTTTCAAACTCCTACGTCCGCGTTGTCAAAATCGACAATCCCGACGACCAAAACGGCGAGGAGGTTCTCCGCTTCGACCTTGTTGAGGATTTCTCCATCGAAACCGCGCTCGTTGTCTGCGAAATTTACCGCTACAACGGCGATTGGAAGTTCAGCGCGGTTGCAGCGGGCTATCAAGGCGGTCTTGAAGCGCTTTGCCGCAACTATGGAGTAAACGTATAACATTATATCACGTTCTTGGGGGGGCGACGTTCTGAACGCAAATATCAATCAAATACCGGACGGCGCACTTCCCGGAGCGGAAATCACGCTGCCTGCGGGTGAATTTCAAGGACCCGTTGTTATAACAAAGCCGCTGACTGTCGTCGGAAATAATACGACAATCTGGGCGAAAAAGGGCGTCGTTATCGAGATAAAATCGCCCGGCGTCACAATCAAAAACATTCGCGCGGAGCTTACCGAGAGCGGCGAAACAGACTGTGCGATAAGGTCGTTCTTCCCCGCGAGCGCGGAAAATGTCGAGGTTCTCGGAAGCGTTTCGGGATTTGGTTCGGAGGACGGCTTTTTCGACGTGCCGAGGACTATTGATATCGGGGAATTTCTCGCGGACGCGGATAATTCGTTTACGATGACGGTAAACGTCCCCGAAGATACCGAAATTATCTGCGATATCAGAGAAATCGAGATTGCTCCGAAAGCGCTCCCCGCGGGACGAAACGACGTTAAAATCACCGTCCGAGGGATATCCGAAAAAACGCTTCTTTATGCGGAAATTCTGTTTAAGACGCATTTTACGAGGAGAGTTTACGTTATGGGAAAGCCGAAATCGGGCGTTCCCGCCGCGGTCAATAAATGCGTTTATACAGCGCCGGAACGCGATTTGTCGCAGCCCGCGCCAAAACCCGCCGAACCGCAGGAAAGCGACGTTGTTTCAATGACGAACAGCGCGGACAAGTCCCTTCCGCCTCTCGAAATTCAAAAAGGACAGCGGATTTCGCTTTCGGGATATCTCGGGACAGAGTTTTCGATTTGGTTCTCCTGCGAAAAACCGCAGGGAATGGATATCGACCCGTATGTGTTCCTGCTCGATGAAAACGACCGCGCGATAAGCGACGAATATCTCGTTTTCTTCGGCAACGAAAGCTCTCCGAACGGCGAAGCAAAATACTTCCCGAACGACGGGCATATCGAGATTAATCTTTCAAAAATTGATTACAGAGTGAAGAAAATCACGCTCGCCTATTCAATTTACGCGGGCGGAACCACGCAGAATTTTTCCCTCGCGAGAAATCCGCGCGTGTCGCTCAGAACTGACTCCGAGCGCCTTTCGTTTATGATGAACGGGCTTTCAAAGGAAACCACGGCGGTTGCGCTCGAAATATACATATATAAGGGCGAATGGAAGCTTTCGGTTGTCGGAAGCGGATATTTCAGCGGTATGGCGAAGCTTTGCGGCTGCTTCGGCATACAGGTTGAGGAATAAATTAAGGGAGATAAAAATAATGGCTTTGCGAGAGTTTACGAGATATGTCGGCTACGACAGCTCAGACAGCTTTCGGGGATTTCTGATACAGCAGTTTGCGGCTTCTCAGAAAGGCGGGTTGTTCTTTCGGGAAAAACTTCCGATGGCGACAACCTCCGAAATAACCGCGGCGGCGGCTTATACCGCGGCAAGCTTCGATAAGGCGGAGGATTTACAAAAGTCTATCGAAATGTGGCTTAATTCCGCAAATGTTCCGTGCAGCGGAGCGGCGCTTGCCGAGATTATGGCGAAGGCTGTCGAGGACTGCGGCGCTAACAAAAAAAATACTTATTTCGTGCTTCTGTGCTGGCTGATAAAATACCTCGGCGCAAGACCCTCGCGTTTGCTCTACATCGGCGCGCCGTCGCTTCGCGAGCTGTATTTTCTGCTTATGATGCAGGCGGCGGGAGTTACAATCACACTTGTGAGCTACGGTCTGGACGCGGATTACGCAAAGCTTGCGTTCAAGGACAGAATTACCGTGAAATCGGGCAGGGAAAACGCGCCTATTCAGATTGATTTCAGCAAGGTTGACCTGTCGCTTGAAGCGAAACTCGCCGAAATGCGCGCGGAGGAAGAACAGGCAAGCGGGCTTGTAAAACGGCTTTCCACAACGGCTGCGGGCATTTTCGAGGACTTCCTCCGCGACAGAAAAACCCGCGTTATTCAAGATAATGGGGTTTACACGGAGGACGGCGAAATCCCCGTTTACTGCGCAGCAATGCTCGGTTTTGACGACGACGTTGTGTACACGAATATGCTCGTGAAGTTCAAGGAAAGCTTCGCGGGACTGAAAAAACAGCTTATCTTTATCGAAAAAACGCTCTCAAATCCAAACGCGGAGGAGGTTAAGGCACTCGGCGCGGTGACGAGGACAAGCACTGAAGCGATGATTGACGCGCTTGCGCTTTCAATTAATCTTAACGGCGACAGAACGCGAACGGCGCTCGCCCGAAACGCGCTTCGAGAAGTGCTTTCCGGTATTGAAACGGCAAATCAAACCGTTGTGCTGAATTACGCGAATAAGCTGATAACGTGGCTTTATCGCTGCACTCAGGCAAGAAAATATTCCGTCAGATACGAGGATATTCCGGTTGTTTTGTATTACGGAGATATTTCACAGAGCGAGGTGTATTTCCTCAATTTTATGTCGCGATGCGGGTTCGACGTAATTTACATCTCCCCTAACCTCAACAACGCAGAGCTTGTTATCTCGAAAAATCTCGATGGAAGAATACAGCTTTTCGAGCTTCCGCAAAGCCGTGAGAGCGGCTCTTACCCCGCGAAAGCCGTCAAGATGAAGGTCGCGACTATCGCATATTCCGCGGAACGCGAGCTTGATACAAAGCTTTACGGCGGCGATACGGGAATTTACCGAAATTTTCAGTTCCCGAACAGTCAGAGCGTTACGCTGCGCACGACTTTTGAGGAAATCGACATTCTCTGGAAAGAAGAAGCGCGCTTCCGTCAAGGCTTTTCAACGTCGGGAAATCTCGTTTCAGTGCCGAATATTTTCGCGAAAATAAGCGGAGTTGAGGACGAAAATCTCGATAAATACTGGGACGATGTGCGCAGAAAGCTTACTCCCGAAACCATTCTTATCGAGAATAAGCCGCATAAAAACGAGCAAACGCCCGATATTTCCGCTTATCGGCAATTCTACCGAAACGGCGAAATCGACGCGGAAAAGCTCAAAAACAGCCCACTGAACAAATACAGCTTCCTCCCCGACAGGATTCAGGATATGCTGTTTTACAAGCTTCAGGAGGCTTGTTCGTCGGGATTTCTGAAGCTTTCGGGCGACGAGCTTATGTGCGCGGTTATTCACTACGGACTGAGCTTTGGACGTGATTTTTTGCAGATTATTCAGCGCTTCGACTTCACGCGGAAAATTCCGAAGCTAATCTATATCGACGCTATTGAAGATACGTTCACGCTTCAAGAGTGCGTTCAAATCGTCTTGTGCAATTTAATCGGATTTGACGTGCTGATTTACACGCCGTCCGGTTATAAAAACCTCGAAACATACGTCAAAAACGACGCTTTCGAGGAGCATATAATGAACAGGTTTATGTACAACGTAGAGGTTCCGAAATTCAAAATACCCTCTGAGGAAAAGAACGGCGGTTTTTTCGGAAAGCTGTTCGGGAAACACTAAGCGTTTTACGCTGAATAAGAAAGGAAAAAGTTATGGGATTACAGTTTACTCCGGGCGCAACACAGGCACAGCCGCAGGTTGTTGAAACAACGGGCGAGGTAGTTACTTCGGCGGCTTCGGACGCCGCTCTCGACGCGAAAATCGAGGAAGTGAAAAACTTCAACATTGTTGTCAAGACCGATGAAATCAAGCAGCAGCTCGCTTCAAGCGATGAGATTGACAAGCTCGTTTCCACAATCAACGTAAACGACAGCTCGACAATCGTTAAGTTCGGCGCGGAGGCGGCTGATGAAATTTCAAAGGCTTCCGACCAGGTTCTCAACTCGATGAGCCTCGCGCAGATTAACGATACCGGCAATATGATGAAGGCGCTCGCCAACATTATGGACCAGTTCGATATCGACGAAATCAAGGACGACAAGCCCGGCTTCTTCGGCAGCCTTAAGAAAAAGCTTGAGAAAATCCTCAATAAGTACGATACGATGGGCAAGGATATCGACAAAATCTACGTTCAGCTCAAGCAGTATGAGAACGAAATCGACGCCGCAAACAAGAAGCTTGACACAATGTACGACGCAAATCTCGGCTATTATCAGCAGCTTGTAAAGTATATTATGGCAGGCGAACAGGGCGTTCGCGAGCTTGACGCATATATTGAAGAATATCAGAAGAAGGTTGCAGAAAATCCCGAGGACGGAACAATCCGTATGGATTTGTCGAACCTTCAGCAGATGCGCGAAATCCTCGACCAGCGCGTTATGGACCTCAAGGTTGCCGAAAATGTCGCGCTTCAGTCTGTTCCTATGCTTAAGACAATGGAATATTCCAACCTCAACCTCGTTAGAAAAATCAACTCCGCGTTCATCATCACTATGCCCGTGTTCAAGCAGGCTCTCGCGCAGGCGATTATGCTTAAGCGCCAGAAAATTCAGGCTGAGAGTATGAAGGCTCTTGACGAAAAGACCAACGAAATGCTCATAAAGAACGCACAGAACACTGTTGAGCAGTCGAAAATGGTTGCCGCGATGGCTTCCTCATCGTCAATCAAGGTTGAAACGCTCCAGCAGACATGGCAGACTATCGTCAACGGTATCGACGAGGTTCAGGCTATTCAGGACCAAGCCCGCGAAAAGCGCAAGACCGACGCTGTCGCACTCGAGCAGATTAAGGCTGACTACAAAAAGCGTATGAAGGCATAAAAATCGGGCGGGTTTTCCCCGCCCTTTTTGCTGTTAAATCGGCTCGGTGACTTCGCCGAGCCACTTTTTTTCGCCCTCATCGAGAAACGGCGAAAGCTTCTCGAAACAAGCCCGCTGATACGCGTTAAACAGCTCGATTTGCCGCGCAGTAAGATATTTTTTATCAACTCCGTCACGGTCGAACGGCACAAAAGTCAGCGGCTCGAACCGCAGAAATCCCTCGATTTCCGACTTTACGCAGAGCAAAAGGCTCTCGTGGCGGACGCCGAATTTCCCGTCGGCATAAAATCCCGGCTCGTCGGAAGTTATCATTCCCGCGTAAAACGGCGCGTCGTCAACAGCTCGGCGGCTTATGCGCTGAGGTCCTTCGTGAACGTTAAGCAGAAAACCGACCCCGTGTCCCGTGCCATGATTGAAGTCAAGACCGTGCTTCCAGAGCGGCTCGCGCGCCGTATAATCAAGCGTGTGACCGCAGACGCCCTCGGGAAAACACGCGTCAAGCAGGTTGAGATGACCCGCGAGAACTAACGTAAACGCGCGTTTTTCCTCGTCAGTCAGCGCACCGAGAACGAACGTCCGCGTGATGTCGGTCGTGCCTTCGAGATAGTGTCCGCCGGTGTCGGACAAAAGCAGCCCGTGCGGCTCCAGAAACGCGTTTGTGGCTTCATCAGCGCTGTAATGCACAATCGCGCCGTGTTCGCCGTAAGCCATAATCGGCGCGAAGCTCGGACCGAGATAATTTTCGCCTGTTTCACGAAATTCTTCAAGCTTTTCGGCGGCGGAAATTTCGGTAATATTTCCCTGCAAAACCGCTTTGCTAAGCCATTTTCTGAACCTCGTCACGGCTACTCCGTCCTTGATGTGAGCGAGTTTTTCCGCGGCAATTTCAGCGTCGTTTTTCACGGCTTTCATAAGCGAAATCGGAAGCGGCTTGTCAATCACGCGAGCGTTTTTGATAGATGAAAAAAACGTGTGATTTACGGCAGCTTTGTCCGTCCAAACCGCGCCGTTAAGCCGTTTTAAGGCGTCGTAAATTTCCGAATAGGGCTGAATTTCAACTTCGTCCGACCGAAGATTTTCAATTAATTCATGAGAAAATTTAGTTATGTCAGCAAACAAAAATACTTTGCTTTGTGAAATAATCATAAACGAAAGAAAAAGCGGACAAAATTCAACGTCCCCGCCGCGAAGATTTAGCGTCCAAGCAATCTCGTCAAGCGCGGAAACCGCGATATAATCGGCTTTTTCGGCGGTCATTTTTTTCCGAATATCAATTAATTTTTCCGCGCGAGTTTTCCCGCAAATGTTGTCGGGCAGCGCAAAAACTTTGTTCGCGGGGAGCGCAGGACGGTTTTTCCAGAGATATTCGCCGGCGTCAAAATCATCGGCAAAAATAACGTCAAGCTCGCTAAGCCTTTTACAGAGCCGGTTTACGAACCTTTCAGTTAATATTCTCCCGTCAAAAGCGAGCGTTGATTTCGCCGGCATTTTTTCAGCGAGAAAGTCCAAAATCGTCGGAACGCCGCGTTCGCCGTCGCGCATCAGCGTAATTCCCGACCCCGAAAGTTCACGTTCCGCCTGCAAGAAGTACCGTCCGTCCGTCCAGAGAAACGCATCGTCAAGCGTTACCACAAGCGTTCCCGCAGAACCCGTGAACCCGCTTAAATACTCGCGCAGCTTGAAATGTGCGCTAACATACTCCGAGCCGTGGAAGTCGTCCGTCGGGACAATGCACGCGAAAATTCCGCGCTCCCGCATATTTGAAATCAGTCGCTCAATTTCGCTTTTCATCATCAATCCTCCTCGCAACAACAACGCCAAAACCCGCGCTGTAAAGCCGTTTATCCGTGTAAATCGGACTATCCGACGAATTAGTTTCGTCTATAAAGTATTCATAATGTCCAAGATATTCAGAACAAAACGAATTGTTTGCAGTATTAATTATCATATAAAAGTTATTTTTTGAAAGAATATAAGCGCTTTTCTTTTTAGTGAAATCGCAACCGCGAAAAATGCCGTAAAACCGCTTTCTGAAGCCAATCAATCCGCAATAATAGCTTACCAAATCGGCATTTTCGCGAAGCAAATTCCACTTAATCGAGTTAATTTCATCGGGCAAATTGTAGCTGTTTTCTGAGAAATTTTTCGAGCGCAGGAACTCCTGTCCTGCTTGAAAAAAAGCAATTCCGTTCGACAAAAAAACAAGCGCGGCAGCCATTTTTTCGGCAGCTATAACACGCTCTAAACCCGCGCCGTTAAGCGAAATTCTAAGCTTATCAAACAGCGTGAGATTGTCGTGACATTCAACATAATTCACCGTCTGAACAGCGCTATTCGTCCAAAAATTATTTGAAAAATCGCAGGAAATCGCGGCATAAATCGGCTCAAAATTCGTCAAATCTGCGCAGCCGTTCACAAATCCGCAGCCGTTCCTATCGAACACATTTCCCTTCACAGCGTCGCGAAAACTGTCGTTGAAAAACGCGATTTTCGGCAGCTCGGAAGCGTTTGCCTGAACCGCGCGAAGCCTTTCTGGAAGCGCGCTCGCGCCGCCTGTCCAACCCTCGCCGTAAAGCAAAATCGAGAGGTTTCTTTCACGCAGTTTTTTCGCCGCAATTTGCATAGTTTCAGCGTCAATCAGCCCCATTAAATCGAACCGAAATCCGTCAAAATGATACTCTTTTGCGAGAAATTCAAGGCTGTCCAAAATGAATTTTCTCGCCATCAATCTTTCAGTTGCAAGCTCGTTTCCACAGCCCGAGCCGTTTGAAAAGTCATCTTCACCGCGAAAAAAATACCCCGGAAGCTGCTTTTCAAAGTTCGATTTTTCAGCAGAATAAACGTGATTATAAACCACGTCCGCTACAACTCCTATTCCTTTGTTATGCGCGCAGGAAATAAGCTCGCGAAGCTCTAGAACCGCATTGTTAAGCGAATATTGCTTGCTTGGCGAATTAAAAAGTCTTGGATTGTAGCCCCAGTTGTACTCGCTTCCATCGCAGTCAAAATCAAAAACAGGCATAAGCTGAATATGCGTTACGCCCAAGCTTTTTATATAATCAAGACCGATTTTGTCGCCGTAATCATTTGTTGCTTCGCCCTCGCAAAATGCAAGAAATTTTCCCCGACTTGCAAATTTCCCGCTTTTATCGGACGAAAAATCGCGCACGGAAACCTCGTAAATCACTGCCTTTTCGGGTTCTTCAAAGAACAAAAAATCGTCTTTTTTCCAGTTTTTCGGGCAATTTTTGCTCATATCCGTGACAATTCCATACCTTCCGTCAGCGGTCACATCACGCGCATAAATATCAGCAAATTCGCGTCCACCGCCGCTGTCGATTACCAAAAAATCGTACAGCACGCCCTCAAGATTTCCCTGTTTTTCGCACTCGAAAACGCTTCCCTTTTTCAGCATTTCCGAAGTGAAAATACGTTCGCAATCGCGATTGTAGAGCCGCAAAAAGGCTTTTCCCACAAACGGCTGCCATAGTCTGAAAATCGTTTTTTCGGGCGAAAAAATCGCGCCGAGTTCCTCGTCGAACGCGCACTTTTCCGCCGCTTCCAATTCAATTTTTTTCATCATATTTTTCAAGAAAACTATGCACTCCGCTCTCGTCTTTATAGGAAATTATTCGGTTAAGCGGCACGTTTTGAACCGCGCGAAAAATATTCATCTCGACCTGCGGATTATCCTCGCAAAGCCGCTCTATAAGCCGCTTCACGAAGTCACGCTTCGAGTTTTCTCCGCGTCTTGTCAGCACGCATTTGCAGCCCGAAAGTTCCAGTTTGCAATAGTTTGCCCACGAAACTACATCGCGCTCCCGCACGAAATACAGCGGTCTTATCAGCTCCATTCCCTCGAAATGCGCCGCCTTTACGCGTGGCAGCATCGTTCCCGTCTGACCGCCGTACAAAATCCCCATAAGTATGCTCTCGATAACGTCGTCGAAGTGGTGTCCGAGCGCAATTTTGTTGCAGCCAAGCTCGCGAGCCTTTTTGTAGAGCAATCCGCGGCGCATTTTCGAGCAGAGAAAGCAAGGATTTTTCTCGCCCTCGACAAGCGAAAACACTTCGCTTTTGAAGAACTCCAAATCCACGCCAAGCCGCATTGCATTGCGCTTTATCTGTCCCTCGTCCTCGTCGGAAAAGCCCGGATTCATCGAGAGATATCGAACCGAAATCGGGATTTTTCCGTGCATTTCATACTCACGAAAAAGCGCCGAAAGCAAAAGCGAATCCTTTCCTCCCGAAACGCAAACGCAGATTTTGTCGCCATTTTCGAGAAGATTATACTCGTCAATCGCCTTTGTGAATTTGCCCAAAAGCGCCGAGGAAAATTCACGCGTAAGTCCGTTTTCAATCATAATTTCACTCATAAACGAAGATAAATTTCCGCATAATCGCGCAGTTTCTCGGCAGTTTTGCCTTTAAGCGCGTTCGGCTTCATTCGCCAAGCCCAGTTGCCGCCGAGCGTTGACGGAACGTTCATTCTCGCCTTTGCGCCGAGGTTCAAAACGTCCTGCATCGGTATTATCGCAAGCGCTGCGGGCGACGCGTAAGCCGCTCTGATTGCGCGCATATTCAGGTTCGCAAAAAGTCCTTTTTCGAGATAACGCTTCGCCATATTTTTAGTCGAGAGGTCGGCTTCCGCGAACCACTGACGAAACGTCGCGTTATCGTGCGTTCCTGTGTAGCAGACGCAGTTTTTCGGGTAATTGTGAGGAAGGTGGTCGTTGTCCTCGTTCTTGTCGTTGAAGCCGAATTGCAGCACTCTCATTCCCGGGAAGCCCGTGTCCGAAAGCAGCTTCTTCACGCTGTCAAAAATATCGCCGAGGTCCTCCGCGATTATGTCAACGTTCTTGATTTCGCTCTTGATTACGTTGAACAGGTCCATTCCGGGACCCTGCTCCCATTTTCCCGTTTCGGCGGTCGGGTGACCGAACGGAATTGCCCAATAGGTGTCGAACGCGCGGAAATGGTCGATACGCAGCATATCGTAAAGCTCCGCAGCCTTCTTTATGCGCTTTACCCACCACGAATAATTGTCCTTCTTCATCGCAGCCCAATCGTAAAGCGGGTTGCCCCAGAGCTGTCCCGTTTTCGAGAAATAATCCGGCGGCACTCCCGCAACGCGCTTCGGATTAAGCCGCTCGTCAAGCTCAAAGAGCTGCGGATTTGCCCAGACATCCGAGGAATCGGGCGAAACGTAAATCGGAATGTCGCCGATTATTTTTATCCCGTTTGAATTGCACGTCTGATGAAAACGCGTCCACTGACGGAAGAAAATGTACTGGCAGAACTTCTCGTAGCGTATCTCGTCGGCAAGCTCTTCCCTGCACTTTTTCAGCGCTTCGGGGTCCCTGAATTTAATTTCATCGTCCCAAACGTTCCACGGCTTTCCGCCGTATTTCGTTTTCAGCGCCATAAAAAGCGCGTAATCCTCAAGCCAATCAGCTTGATAGAGATTAAAAGAAGTGTATCCGACATCATCGGTAAATGCCGCGCAAGCCTTGTGCAAAAGCTCTCTGCGCGTCTTGTTTATCTTGTCGTAATCGACGATATCGGGGTCTGCGCCGAAATCCGCGTTCTCGCAGTCGGTTCTCGATATCAAGCCTTGGTCGCAAAGCTCGTCAAGGTCAATCAAAAGAGGGTTTCCCGCAAAGGACGAAAACGGCTGATACGGCGAGTCGCCGTAGCCGGTAGGTCCTGTCGGGAGAACCTGCCAATAGCTCTGCCCCGCGCTTTTGAGCCACGCGGCGAATTTTTCCGCCTCAACGCCCATCGTTCCTATTCCGTAGGGCGAGGGAAGCGAAGTTAAGTGCATTAAAATTCCGCAGCTTCTCTTGTTCATTTATCAAAACTCCTTAGAATAATTTATCTGTTCCAGTACTTTCGGTCGAGACTTCTGAAGCCGATTGCCTGAAAGATGTGGTTTTTTCCGATTTTATCGCTTCCGTCAAGGTCGGCGCAGGTTCGCCCGACTTTCAGTATCCTGTCATACGCTCTCGCCGACAGTCCGAGCCGCTCGAACGCGCCGCGGAGCAGCTCCTCGGCTTCGTCCGTCATCGCGCACACTTCCGCGATAATATCGGGCGTAATGCGGCTGTTCGACTTGATTGACGTGCCGCGAAAACGCTCTGCCTGAATATCCCGCGCTTTCTGAACGCGCTCGGCTATTGCCGCGGAATTTTCCTGTTTAACGCGCCGCGAAAGGTCGTCGTATTTCACAGGCTGAACCTCAATCTGAATGTCAATTCTGTCGAGAACGGGCTGCGAAATCTTGTTTAGATAGCCCGTCACCATTTTGTCCGAGCAGGTGCATTTTTTCAGCGGATTGCCGAAATTGCCGCAGGGACACGGGTTCATCGCCGCAACCATCATCACCTCGCAGGGATAATTCACCGAACCGGAAGCCCTCGAAATCGTGATTTCGCCGTTTTCAAGCGGCTGTCGGAGCGTTTCAAGCACTCTGCGGTCAAACTCGGGAAGCTCGTCAAGGAACAGCACGCCGTTGTGCGCGAGCGAAATTTCGCCGGGGTGCGGAACGCTTCCGCCGCCTATAAGCCCGACAGCGCTCGCGGTGTGGCTCACAGAGCGGAACGGACGCGCCGAGATAAGCGGCTCGCTCGGGTTTATGTATCCCGCGACCGAGTAAATCTGCGTTGTTTCAATGCTCTCCTCGAAGGTTATTTTCGGAAGAACGGACGGAATACGCTTTGCAAGCATTGATTTTCCCGAACCGGGCGGTCCTATCATCAGCAAATTGTGCGAGCCTGCCGCAGCGACCTCAATCGCCTTTTTCGCGGCTGCCTGCCCCATAACGTCGGCAAAATCGCCCATTTTCCGCGCGGCTTCTTCAGCCGAGGGAATATAGCGCGGCTCGGGCGAAAGTCCCGTTCCGTGCCGCAGAAATTCAACAATCTGCGTTATATGCTCCGCGCCGTAAACCTCGATATTATCGGCAACGGAAGCCTCTTTCGCGTTCGCTTTCGGGAGAAAAATCCGCTTTATTCCGTTCTGCGACGCGGTTATCGTCATTCCGAGAGCGCCGTTTATCGGAGAAAGCGTGCCGTCAAGCGAAAGCTCGCCGACAAAAGCCGCGTCCGCGCAGTCGCCCGCGATAACGTTTCCCGTTTTCATCAGCGCAATCATTATCGGCAAATCAAACATCGAGCCGATTTTTCTCACGCTTGCGGGCGCGAGATTTACGGTAACTCTGCCGTTAAGCAGCTTCAAATCAAGCTGTCCCAGAACCGCGCGTATCCTCGCCTTGCTCTCCTGCACCGCAATATCGGGCATTCCGACGATATCGAAATTCGGCTGTCCCGCCGAAAAACTCGCTTCAACCGTTACGGGAAACGCGTTAAGACCGAAAAGTCCAACGCTGTTTATCTTACTGAACATTTATTACCCTCCAAAATAAGCTCATAATTGTCAATATCGCGGAATTTTCCGTGCTTAAACCCAACCTCGTGCATCGTTCCGCAGAACGTAAAGCCGAATTTCGCGTGAAGCCGTTCGCTTGCTTCGTTTCCCGACGTTATCACGGAAACGACGCTGTGCAGCTTTCCGCAGCCGCGCGCTTTTTCGAGAACCGCTTCCATAAGCGCCGAAGCCGCTCCCCTGCGCCGAAAACCGCGGTCAATGTACACCGAAAGCTCCGCCGTTGAGGAATAAGCTTCTTTTTTTCGATACTCCGAAAGCGAAGCGTAGCCCACAGGCTTTCCGTTTTCCTCCGCGACAAGAATGAAGTGCGCGTCCGTTTGGTGCGCCAAAAACCACTCGCGCCACTCGTCAAGCGTTCTCGGATTGAGGTCGAGCGTCGCTTCGCCAAGCTCAACCTCGCCGTTATAAATATCCAAAAGCGCAGGCAGGTCGTTTTCCCGCGCAGGTCTGATTTTCACATTAATTCACCGCCCATTTTTTCGCAGGCATTTTCGCCCATATAACAGTTTACCATATTTTTGTGTAAATTGCAATGGTATTCGGCAGTATTTTTAATTAAATTTTATAAATCAAACATATTTTTACTGTTGAAATATTATTTGAAATATGTTATAATAGAGAATGTATGATTATAATTACAATTTAATAAAGGAAAATTATGGATAATAACGAAAAACAGATAATTTACGGAAAAAACGCGGTTCTTGAAGCGCTGCGTTCGGATAACGAAATCGACTCGCTCTTTGTGCAGAAAAACGCAAGTTTGGGAGCGATAATCGACGCGGCGAAAAAGCGCGGCGTTTTGATAAAGCAGGTTGCGGAGGAAAAGCTTACGGCGCTTTGCGGCACTCCAAAGCACGGCGGCGCGGCTATCGAGCTTTGCGCGGGAAACTACTGCGAGCTTGAGGATATTCTCGATGAAGCGAAATCCAAGGGCAAGCCGCCGTTTATCGTCATCGCGGACGAAATCGCCGACCCGCATAACCTCGGCGCAATAATAAGAACGGCGGAAGCCGCGGGCGCGGACGGAATTGTTATCCCGAAAAGGCGCTCCGCTTCGCTTAATTCAACCGTATTCAAGACTTCTGCGGGAGCGGCGGCTTACGTCAAAATCTGCCGCGTGGCGAATCTTGTCGATACCATAAAACAGCTTAAAAAGCAGGGCGTCTGGGTTTACGGAATGGAAGCGGACGGCGAACCTTACGACAAGGTTGACTTTTCGGGAGCCTGCGCGCTTGTTGTAGGCTCGGAGGGATTTGGACTTTCGCGGCTCGTGAGAGAAAACTGCGACGTCGTCGTGTCGCTGCCGATGCTCGGAAAGGTAAATTCGCTTAACGCGTCCGTTTCGGCGGGAATTATGATGTATGAAATACTGAAATTCAGAAACTAAACTCTTTAATCGGAGGTAAAAATATATGGCAAAAAAATATGACGTTGACGATATATTAAAGGAAGTCGATTCGCTCAGAAACGACCCCGAAAAAAGAAACGGCGCAGTTCTCACGGGTATGCAGAAAAAGCCCGTCAAGCGCTCTGTTGAAAAGGATTTGAGCGTAACGCAGATTTTGACGGATATTCCGGGAACGCGCAGCCGTTCCGTCGCTAAGCAGCTCACCGAAAAGGAGTCCGAGGAGCGCCTCAGACGCGATATTTCAAGCGCGTTCGACTCGAAAAAGGCGGTTAGGATTACCGAGGAGCGCGAAACGCTCTCCGCGCGTCAGCTTTCCGAGAGCGAATATGAAGCGAGGCTTGCGCGGGATATCGGAAACGCCGCGGACGTCAAGCTGTACGAGAAGAATATGGTTCAGCCGTTTGACCCGGAAACCGCGGTTACGGCGGAAGTGGACAAATTCTCGGAACACGTTGAGGCTTTTGTGAAGCCCGATGTTGCGGACGAGGACATTGTGTTCCACACGCGCGGCGACCTTGTTACCACGGATACAATGGAGCTTCGCAAACAGCAGAAAATCGACGAGATTAACCGCGCTCTGCTTAAAGCCGACCGCGAAGCCGAGTCGCCCGAAGAAATGCTCGACTCAATCAACCCGATGGAGTCGAAGCAGAGGGTTGAAGATATGCTCAAAGGCGGCGACGACACGGATACGCTTACTGTCGCGGGAAACGACCTGAAGCGGATTGCCCACGGCGGCGAACGCGTGAGGGAGTATCAGCCGACGGTTTCCCGAAAAAAAGAGCCGGAAAACGCCGTTCCCGAAGGCGCAGCTAAGCAGTCGGCGCCGATTGTCGGCGAGCTTCACGTCGGCGAAAGTATTGTTGACGCGCTCAACAAAAAAATTGCCGAGGAAAATATGCAGAAATACGGGCTTTTCAAGGAGGGCGAGGACCCCGACGACTTAAATACCGCCGCGGAAGAAGCCGCTCCCGCCGATGAGCCGGAAAAAGACGAAAAGCTTGATGAAATAAAGGCTGCAAACGAGCTTGCTCAGAAGAAAATGAGGAAAATCTCGGACTTCATTCTCGAAAAGACGTCCGAGGAGGAATTTGAGGACTCGCTCGCCGAAAGCAAGCCCGCTCCTGTTCCCGAGGAAACCGAGGAAGCAATCGACCTTGACGATGAAAACGTAATCCGCGACAGGCTTTCCCGCGCCACAAAGGGACTTGTAAGCCGTCTGATTATTCTCGGGGCGCTTTTTGCGGTTACGCTTTTCGTTGCGATTGTTAATATCGCAAATCTGAACGTCGGCTCGCTTAGCGGTATCATCAGCCTAAAGCGCGCTCCCGAAAATTACCTTTACACTCACCTCACAATCGGTATTCTGTCGTTTGCGGCGTGTTCTTCTGTTATCACAAACGGCTTTTCAAGGCTCGCAAAGCTTCGTCCCGACGGCGACACGCTCTGCGCGTTTGCTCATACGTTTTCGATTATCGCGCTTATCCCCTATCTGATTTACGGAGAATATATCCAAAGAAGCTATTCTCACGTTTATCTGCTCGTTTCGCTCGGTCTGCTCTGCTTTAATACGATTTCAAAGCTGATTACCATTCGTACCGCGAAGAAAAATCTCGCGTTTACGGCGGGCGAAGGCGCAAAGTACTTCATCGAGCGCTGCGACAACGACGGCGCGAAGCAGCTTGCAAAGGGATATTCCGCGGGAATACCCGTTATCGCTTCGATGAGAAAAACCGAAATGCTCTATGATTTCATCGTTTCAACCTATTGCGAGGACGCTTCGGACAGACTTCTCGGAAAAACTTCCGTTGCGGGGCTTATAGCTTCCGTAATCGGCGGAATTGTCGCGTTCTTCATCGAGGACGGCGGCGCGGCAAAGAATATTCCGTGGGATAAGGCTATGCTGAACAAGCTTTCTTGGGGAGTTACCGTTATGACGGCAATTCTCTGCCTTGCGGCGGCTTTTTCCTGCTCAATGATAGTCACAATTCAGCTCCTCGCTGCGGCAAAGAAAGGTAAGTCGAAGAACTTCGCGCTGCTCGGCTACGGAGCTGTCGAGGAATTTAGCGAAACGAACGCAGTTCTCCTTGACGCGAAAACGCTGCTTCCTCCGAGCGCAATCAAGATAACCAACATCTGCGGCTACAACAAGCCGAGAAACCGCGGCGAGGGCAGAGTTAACGTCGACGAGGCGATAATCTACGCGGCAAGCCTTGCCGTAAGCGCCGACAGCGTAATGTCCGACGCGTTTTTCAATATGCTGGGCTACAAAAAGGAGCTTCTGAAGCCCGTAAGCGGAATTGTTTACGAGAATAATCTCGGCGTTATGGGCTGGATTGACCGCAGACGCGTGCTTCTCGGAAACCGCGCTCATATGAAAGCTCACGAAATCTCCGTTCCCAACGTCAAAAAGGAAATGGCGGCGAATGTTCACGACGATGAGGTAATCTATCTCGCGGTCGGCGGCGAGGTTTGCCTGCTGTTCTTCGCGGCGGTTTCGGCGGAAAGAGAGGTTCAGAAGTGCGTCGACGACTTCTCGGAGCGCGGTATCTCGCTTATCGTAAAGACGGTTGACGGAATGGTCACAAGCGCGTTTCTGGCGGATTTGTTCAATATCGACGAAAGAAACGTCAAGGTTATCCCGTTTGAGAACCACGAATGTTTCAATAATCACACAAAATTTACCTCGCGCGGCTCTGCGGCACTAAGCTGCGACGGCACGCTCACATCGTTCACCGGCGCGATAAAGGCGGCGAAATCAATCCGCTCGCGCGTTGCAATCGGCAGTATTATGCAGCTTTTCGGAGTATCGCTTGGCGTTTTGCTGGCGTTTATATTTATGATTTTCACGAAATACGAGCTGTTCAATGAAATCAACATTCTGCTCTATAACATCGCCTGGGCGGCGCTTACAATCGGCGTTCAGCTTGTCGGCGGGCTGATTGAAAAAATGTTTGAAAAGCGCAGGGATATCGAAATGACGCAAACAGAAGAAATTATCAATAAATGAGCGAAAAAACGATTGTTTTGACTGACGAAGAATATATGGAAAAAGCGCTTTCGCTTGCTCGGGAAGCGGCTTCGCGCGGGGAAATTCCCGTCGGCGCGGTTGTTGTGGACAAGGACGGCGCGATTATCGGCGAGGGCTTCAACCGCCGCGAGGAGCTTCAGTCGCCGACAGCCCACGCGGAGATTATCGCTATCGAAAACGCCGCGAAAACGCTGAAAAACAGACGGCTTTCGGGCTGCACGCTCTACGTCACGCTCGAACCCTGCCCGATGTGCGCGGGAGCGGTGATGAACGCGGGACTGAAACGGCTCGTTTACGGCGCGTTCGACGACAAAAACGGCGCGTGCGCTTCCGTCGTAACGCTGTTTGACGAAAAATTCACGCATATTCCGATGGTCAGAAGCCGCGTACTGAAAGAAAGATGCGGCGAAATTCTTTCGGAGTTTTTCAGGGACAAAAGATAAAGGCTTGGGATAAAGACAGATGAGTAACAACAAGTACCGAACTCTTGCGGGCAATATAATAGTACTCGGCATAGGTCAGTTCGGCTCGAAGATGCTTGTGTATGTAATGCTGAATTTCTACACAAGTATGCTCGACAAGGCGGCTTACGGCGACCTCACGAACATCATAAACGCCGCTTCTATCTTCATATCCGTATTTACGCTGTCTATCGCGGACGGCGTGCTTCGCTTTGCCCTTGAGAAAAAGAACGACGGAAAAGGCGTTCTTTCAATAGGAGTTAATGTCGCGGTAATCGGAATGGCGGTTTTCGCCGCGTTTACCCCGATTGTCGGGCTTATTCCTATGCTGAAGGGCTATGAGTGGCTTGTTTTCATCTACGTCTTTACGGGCGCGATAAAGGAAATCTGCGCGATTTACGTCCGCGCACGGCGCTCTGTCACGATTTACGCAATAGACGGAATAGTCACGACCGTTTCGATGATAATTTACAGCCTTGTTTTTATGGGAATATTCAAGCTGGGCGTTGCGGGATACGTTTTCGCGGTTGTTATGGGCGATTTCACCTCACTTATTTTCCTGAATGTCACGACAAAGCTGTTCAAGGAGTATCGCCCGTTCAAAAACGACCCCGTTCTGCGCGGAGCAATGCTGAAATACAGTATTCCGCTTATGCCGACGATGATTATGTGGTGGATTATCAACACCTCGGACGGATTTATGGTAACGGCTTTCCTCGGAAGCGAAGCGAACGGCTTGTACGGAATTGCCTACAAGTTCCCGAACCTCGCGACCGTTGTTGTGGGAATATTCTCGCAGGCTTGGCGAATGTCCGCGATTACCGAGCGAAATTCCCGCACGGTTTCAAATTTCTACTCGAATATTTTCAGTATGATGCAGACGGTTATGTTCCTTGCAAGCGCGGGAATAATGCTCGTCCTAAGACCGCTGATAATGCCGTTTTTCGTGGCTGAGAGCTTCGCGGCGTCTTATTTTTACGTTCCCATTCTGCTCGGAGCGGTTGTTTTTCAGAGCTTCAGCAACTTCCTCGCAAGCATCTATGAAGCGTCAAACAAAACGACTCACTCGCTTATTTCCTCGTCAATCGGCGCTGCCGCGAACATTATCCTCAACTTCATTTTAATCCCGACAGTGGGAATTGCGGGCGCTGCGATAGCAACTCTCGCAAGCTATATTATAGTGTTCGTTTATCGTATTATCGACACGAAAAAGCTGCTTTATATGAAGGTTTACTGGGCGAAAATCGGCGTGAATATGACGCTTCTCGTGATGATGGCGCTGTCGATAATGTTCCTGCCCTACGGCGCTTGGCAGAACGTGATTAACGCGGTTATTTTCGTGATAATCGCGGCGCTTAACTTCAAATCCTGCGTTCAGGCGGTTAAGCTCGTATTGAACAAGAAAAAAGGAAAATCGGAGAATTGAACGAAATGAAACAGTATCTTGAAACGGCAAAAATCGTTGCTACTCACGGAATACGCGGCGAGGTTCGCTGTCAATATTTCTGCGACTCGGCGGAGCTTTTGTGCGAATTTGAGGAGCTTTATCTCGACAAAAACGGCGAAAATCCGGTTGAAATCACCCGCGCTTATCCGCACAAAAATGTGGTAATAATGAAGATTGCGGGCATTGACGCAGTTGAAGCGGCGCAGAAGCTTGTCGGAAAAACGCTTTATATGAACCGCGACGACCTTGAGCTTCCCGACGGAGTTTACTATATTCAGGATATAATCGGGCTTACAGTCAAGGATATCGACAGCGGCGAGGTTTACGGGAAGATTTCCGAGGTTTATCAGAACGGCGCGACGGACGTTTATTCAATCAAGAAGGAAAACGGCGCGGAGCTTATGTTCCCGTGCATCGACGAGGTTGTGAAGAAGATTGACCTCGGCGCGGGAGAAATGCTGATAAAGCCGCTTGAGGGGCTGTTTGATGAGGATTGATATTGCAACGCTCTTTCCCGAGATGTGCGAAAACGTGTTCTCGGAGAGTATTCTCGGGCGCGGGATTAAGAACGGTTTCATCGAGGTTTACGCGCACAATATCCGCGATTATACCGAAAACAAGCACAGAAACGTCGACGACAAGCCCTATGGCGGCGGCACGGGAATGGTTATGCAGGCGCAGCCGATTTTTGACTGCGTAGAGGCGATAAAAGCGCGGATTAACGCGAAATCGCGCGTAATCTACCTCTCGCCGAAAGGCGAAACGCTCACGCAGAAAAAAGTCGCGGAGCTTGCGCGCGAGGAAAGCCTTATTCTGATTTGCGGGCATTACGAGGGCGTTGACGAGCGCGTTCTCGAGGAGCTTGAAGCCGAGGAAATATCCGTCGGCGACTACGTTCTCACGGGCGGCGAGCTTCCCGCGCTGATTATCACAGACGCCGTGGCAAGGCTTCAGAAGGGCGTTCTCCCGAACGAGGACGCTTACAGCATCGAAAGCCACTTCAACGGGCTTCTCGAGTTCCCGCAGTATTCAAGACCCGAAGAATGGCGCGGACGGCGCGTTCCCGAGGTGCTGATTTCGGGCGACCACAAAAGCGTTCGCGAGTGGCAGGAAAAGACGTCGCTTGAGGTGACGAAAAAAAAGCGCCCCGATTTGTACGAGGCGTTTGTTGAACGTAAAATCCGCGAGATACGCGAGAATTTTATCCGCGAGAAAAATCCCGAAATTGCCGAAAACGCGGCTTTTTCCGTGCTTACGCTCACGCGCGAGCAGCTTAAAACGGTTCTCCGCGGAAAGCGCGCCGAGCTTCCGAACAACGGCTATGCAAAAGGCGACTACGTTATTTTAGCGAACGAACAGATGATACCGAGATGTATCGTTATCGTCACAAAGGCAATGGAAAAATCGGTTTATTTCAGAACTGTATATAAAATCAAGGGAGAAAACAATGACTAAAAACGCATTTATCGCAATCACGGGCAGACCGAACGTCGGAAAATCCTCGCTTACAAACTTTCTTGTCGGCGAGAAAATCTCAATCGTCAGCGAAAAGCCGCAAACCACACGAAACCGCATAAACGGCGTTCTCACAAAGGGCGACACGCAGTTTGTGTTTATCGACACGCCGGGCTTTCTTCGCCCGAAAACAAAGCTTGCCGAGCATATGGTGAAGTCGGTGAGGACGAGCGTTGACGACGTGGACTGCGCGATACTTATGGCGGACGCGACAAAGAAGATTTCTCCCGTTGAACAGGAGCTTATTCGCTCGTTTGCGGAGCGCGGAACGCAGGTCGTTCTTATTCTCAACAAGATTGATTTGCTTAAATCAAAGAGCGCCGTTTTGCCCGCAATCGCTCAATACAGCGAGCTTTACGACTTCGAGGAAATCATTCCCGTAAGCGTTAAAAACAGAATAAATACGGACAAAATCCTGCCCATTCTCGAAAAATATGCCGTCGAGGGCGAGCATTTCTTCCCCGACGATATCGCGACCGACCGCACGGAACGCTTCCTCTGCGGCGAAATTATCCGCGAAAAGCTTCTCTGGACAATGCACGACGAAATCCCTCACGGAACGGCGGTTGAAATCGAGCAGTTTTCTCAGCGTACAAATAAAAACGGCGCCGAAATCATCGACCTCGGCGCGGTTATAGTGTGCGAAAAAAATTCACATAAGGGTATGATTATCGGCAAGGACGGCGACAAGCTAAAGCACATCGGCACTCTCGCGCGAAAGGATATCGAGGATTTGCTCGGAGTTAAGGTCAACCTTCAGATTTTCGTCAAGGTCAAGGAAAACTGGCGCGAAAACGAGCGCTTTATCCTCGAAAACAACATCGCCGACGAATAATCAAAGCTTTTCAAGGTCATGCTCAACATTGCTGATAACCGAGAAAAGCGCCGCGCTCTGACGCGGATAATCGCGCTCAATTCGGGAATTTGTGATGCGTTCGTCAGCCGTGCCGTCAAGCGCCGCTTCTCTTGCCGCAACGTCGTCAAGCGCAAGCCTCGCCGCCGCCTTTCCCGAAGCGGAAACCGGAACGGCAAAGCAGTTTTCGTCGTTTTCGCCGCCCGCGCTGTAAACCATTCGATAAGCGCGGTAGGTCGACGTAAGAAGATACGAGCCGACCGCCTTTGCGAGTTTTTTGTTCTTCGTCTTAATCAAAAGCGAAAATACAATTTCAAGCGCGTTTGTGACAAGCTTTTTGCGGAGAAAGGTCCCCGAATCTTCAAGCGCGCCGTCGAAGCTCTCGGAAACTGCGCTTTCGGGAAGCTCGTTTTGCGTAACGACAGCGCCGTTTCGCGAGCTTGTCCTGCCCAGAAGATAGTCCGCGGAAACGCCGTAAAAATCGGCAGCCTGAATGAGAAAATCAAGCCCGCACTCGCGCTTTCCGTTTTCATAGTGCGACAAAAGCGCCTGTGCAATTCCAAGGCTGTCGGCAGCCTCTTTCTGACGTATTCCGCGCTCTTTTCGCAGCAATTTGAGTAATCTGGGGAAATCCTTGTTCATAAAAACGCTCCAAAAAAAATATTATCGTAAAGTATATTATATTATATTTATTCCGATTTGTAAAGCGGCATAATAACCAAATTTTCGACAGCTCAATGGGCATATCTCACAATACTACAAGATATAAGGAGGAACGGCAATGAAGAACTACTATATATACCTTATAAGGCACGGAATTACGCAGGGAAATCTTGACGGAAGATACATCGGTCAGACAAATCTCTCGCTTTGTCCCGAGGGGCGGCGGCAGATTGAGTCATATTGCGCGGACGAGGTTTATCCGGAAGTGCAGAAAGTCTACTCATCGCCGCTTGCGCGCTGTCTGGAAACCGCCGAGATTATTTATCCCGACAACAAGCTGATGATAGTGGACGAGCTTTCAGAGATGAATTTCGGCGATTTCGAGGGCAAAACGCAGGCGCAGCTTCGAGATTTGCGCGAGTACTCCGATTGGCTTAAGGGCGGCGCGGAGTCCGCTCCACCGAACGGCGAGAAGTTCGGCGATTTCACGCTCCGCTGTATCGAGGGGCTTGACGCTGTGTTCACCGATATGATGAACGCGAATATCGAAAACGCAGCCGTCGTCACGCACGCGGGCGTTATCACAAACCTGCTTTGCGGCTATGGACTTCCGAAAGGCAGACCCGCGGACTATATGTGCGGCGCGGGAGGCGGCTTTGAGATTATTCTCACGCCGTTTTTGTGGCAGAAGGGGCCGACTTTCGAGATAGGCGGCAGGCTGATTACGGAGAACAGAGGGGTTTGAAATGAAGCGGATTTTTGCGATAATAGCGGCGCTGGCGCTTATTTTCACGCTCAGCGGCTGCAAAAACGAAGAAAAGGACGTACCCAAAAACTACGTCAATCCGCCGTTTTTTATTGTCAGGGACGAGGAAACGGGCGGCGAAGCTTATTTGCTCGGTTCGATGCACGTCGGGCTTCCGAACACGGTTTATCCCGAAGCCGTGTACAGTTCGCTTGACGAATGTGAAACGGTTGCGTGCGAAATTGACCTGATTGAGATTGAAAAGAAGCGCGACGAGGTTAACGAAGCGATGAAAGTGTTCGAGTGCAAGTCGGCGCGGGAGCTTATCGGCGACGATTACGACGAAATTACGAAGTATTTCACAGAGCGCGGAATTAACACAAATCAGCTTGAGAAATACATTCCCGCGATGTGGAGCATTACGCTTTCGCAAAAAGCCTCGTCCGACGCGGGATATGACACGAAATACGGCACGGACCGTGAAATTCTGACGATTGCGAAGCAAAAAGGCAAAAAGATTGTCGAGCTTGAAACCGCCGAGGAGCAATATATAATCAACGCGAACCAGTCGCGGGAATTGCAGGTTTATTCGCTTAAGAACGCGGTTTCCGTGCCTTACGAGCAGCTTATGGCGCAGAGCGGAGCGCTTTATCTTGCGTGGAGTACGAATAATTCCACACTTATCGAAACGATGCTTTCCGGCGGCAGAATACCCGATGAGATTGCCGAGGATTATAAAAAATATTACTCGGAGATGTATGAAAAGCGTCAGGAAAAAATGGCGGAATACGTTGTAAAAGCGCTTAAAAACGGCGAAAAAGTGTTTGTGGTGGTCGGCGCGGCGCATTATTTCGCTGCTCCCGATATTCTTGATTTTATCGAAAAAGCGGGTTATTCAGTCGAAAAGTTTTACTATGAAAACGCGGCTTGAGTTACCGAAATAAAAGAATTAAAACGCCATTTTCGCGGGCAAAAACTACTTTTTTGACAAGCTGAGGCAGCCTTCGGGCTGCTTTTTCTTTTTGGCAAAATAGTTTCACCGGATTTTCCGAAACTCATATAATGAATTGTAAAAAACTATGGCAACACCGCATAATTATTTTCGTTCAATCACGCCGAGATTTTTTCGTCAAATTATGCTAAATCGACGCAGGAATACTGTATGAATTGCTTAGGAGATTTAGTGCAAGAGAACGGAAAAATATCAAGCGAGTAAATGAAAAAGGCGAAGCCGAAAACTTCGCGGTGTTACCCGATGAAATCAGGTGAAAAAATGGCTAAAACAAACGTTTTGTCCGAAATGAAAATCGGAGAAACCGCCGTTGTAAAACGGCTTAACATACACGGTTCAATGCGCCGCAGACTGCTCGATTTGGGGCTTTGCGAGAACGCAGTCGTGAAATGCGTCGGAAAAAGTCCGCTCGGCGACCCGTCGGCATATCTCATCTGCGGCGCTGTAATCGCAATCCGTGCCGCAGACGCGCGCGGCGTTATCGTAAGGGGGATTTGAATGGGACTTACTGCGTCATCAACGGGAATTTGCGCTAAAGACAGCGGTCTTGACGTGAAAAAACATTCAGCGGACGATAAAATAATAGCGGTTGCGGGCAACCCGAACGTCGGAAAAAGCACGCTGTTTAACGCGCTTACGGGACTTCATCAGCACACGGGAAACTGGCCCGGAAAGACGGTTTCATCGGCGCAGGGCTTTTGCAAAACCGAGGATTTTGGGTATGTTCTGGTCGATATTCCGGGGACGTATTCCCTGCTCGCTCATTCCGCCGAGGAAGAAGTCGCGCGGAATTTCATCTGTTTCGGCGGCGCGGACGCGGTTGTTGTGGTATGCGACGCAACCTGCCTTGAAAGAAGCCTCAACCTCGCGCTTCAGATTATGGAGATTTTCCCGAAAACGATTGTCTGCGTAAACCTGCTTGACGAAGCGAAGCGCGCGGGGATTGAGATTGACCTTGAATTGCTTGAGAAACGGCTCGGCGTGCCTGTTGCAGGGACGTCCGCGCACAAGAAAAAAACGCTTTCTTCGCTTACGGAAAAGCTTGATTTGATTTGCTCCGGCGCGATAAAGCCAAATCCGCGAAAACTTCGATATTCCGAGCCGATTGAAAAGGCGATTTCGGAGGTCGAGGGTGAAATTGACGAGCGTTACTCCGCGAAAATACCCGCGCGTCGGCTTGCGATTATGCTTATTGACAGCGATAATTCGTTCAGAAACGAGCTGAAAAGCTGCTTTGGCGAAGAATTTTTTACGGATAAGCTGAATTTGGCGGTTGAACGCGCTCGGACAATTCTCGCGGCAGCGGGAATAACCTCGGATATGCTTTCGGACAAAATCACGTCCTGCATACTGAAAAACGCTGCTGAGGCGGCGCAGGGAGCTGTTTCGCAGCCGCAGAAAAAGGTATCGAAAATCGACAAGCTGCTCACAAGCAGAGCGCTTGGATTTCCGATTATGATTTTGGCGCTGATGGTTGTGTTTTGGATAACGATTGTCGGTGCGAATTACCCGTCCGAGTGGCTAAGCGCGGGGCTTTTTTGGCTCGGCGACAGGCTTTCGGAGCTGTTTGTGAAGCTAAACGCGCCCGAGTGGCTTCGCGGAGTTGCAGTTGACGGCGCGTATCGCGTGCTTGCGTGGGTCGTGTCGGTAATGCTGCCGCCGATGGCGATTTTCTTCCCGCTGTTCACGCTGCTCGAGGACCTAGGCTACCTGCCGCGAGTCGCCTACAACCTCGACAAGCCGTTCCATAAGTGCAAAGCCTGCGGCAAACAGGCGCTTTGTATGACGATGGGCTATACGATTTTGC
>DBIU01000034.1 GCA_002304735.1 Ruminococcaceae bacterium UBA794
CGGAAGCCTGCCCGCCCGAGCCTACGGAAACCGCGAGAGCGTACTTATACGAGCCATTCTCGGAGAGCGTCTGCGCGAGCTTAGCCGCCTGTTCAGCGGAAGCCGCGGCTCTTGCCTCGCCGATTTCGTCCTTGACGTTGAGGACGGTTTTTCCTGCGAAAAGCTTCGCGAAAACGCCGTTCTGAAGCGCGTCGTTCTCGCTGTCGCCGTTCGCGAAGCCGGAAACGAGGTCAATATCGCCGGCTGTGATGCCCGCAGCCGCGCAAGCGCCCTTGACAGCCTTTTCTATCGCGGACTCCGTTCCGTCAACGCTGCCAAATTCAACAGACTTATGCGCGTTCGCCCAGCCGCAAAGCTCTGCGTACTTCTTTGCGCCGCGAGCGTTAGCGGACTTTTCAGTTTCAAGGATAAGCGAAACCGAGCCTTCGCCGAGGGTAATTCCCTTGTCGATAAGTCCAAGCCTGCCGTAAAGGAACTCGGTAACGTCGGTACATTCGTCAACGCCCGCCGCAACCATAATGCTTTCGTCGCCGTTTCTGAGGACGTCCGCGGCATAGCACAGGCTCTGAAGACCCGCCTGATTGCCGTTAGCGTTGGTAACGTTATAGCCCTTGATACCCGCGAAAATCGAGAAATAACCGCCTGCCGCGTTGTAAACGGTGTTCGGGAAAGAGAACGCCGAGCCGCTTGCAGTGCCGTGTTCGATAACATTCTTCTGGAAGTTGACGATTTCGGTAAGCGGGCCGTCCGCAGTGCCGATGATAATGCCGATATCCGCGGAATTGCTGTCGTCAATGGCAATTCCCGCGTCGCGAAGCGCTCTCATTCCGCCGACAAGCTGAAGCTGTGAAAATCTGTCGAGCTTTCTCCAAAAAGCCATTTTAATGCCGTGTTCTTTATAATCGTCCGAGGTGATTTCAACGCGGTTTTTGCCGATAATTTCGCCGATACCGGTGATAAAGATTCGCTCGGAGTTTGTGTTGTCGGGGATAACGCGCGGTTCTTTGGCAAAGACAATTGAAGCGTTGTTGCCGCCGAAAGCGAATGAGTTTGAAGCCGCGAAGTTAATGGTTTTCTCGCGCTTTTTGTTGGGAACGAAGTCGATGTTCCCCGCCTTTTCCTTGAGAGTAACGAGGTTTTCCTCGGTATAACCGATAGTCGGCGGAACAATGTTTTCGCAGACCGCCTTAACGGTGAGAACAGCCTCAATCGAGCCTGCCGCGCCAAGGCAGTGACCCGTCATTGATTTCGTGGAGCTGACGGAGAGGTGGTCGTTGCCGTCGAAAATGGTGTGAAGCGAGAGGAACTCGGCTTCATCGTTTTTCGCTGTACCCGTACCGTGAGCGTTGATGTAGTCGATATCGTTCGGCACAAGACCGGACTTTTTGATAGCCCTGTTGATAGCGAGCATCTGCCCCTCTCCGTCGGGACGGGGAGCGGTGATGTGGTGCGCGTCCGAGCTAACGCCCGAGCCGAGAATTTCGCAGTAAATCTTAGCGCCGCGCGCCTTTGCGTGCTCGTAGCTCTCGACTATAAGAACGCCCGCGCCCTCGCCGAGAGTGATGCCGTGGCTGTTGTTGAACGGCGAGCAAGGGCTCTCGTCAAGCGCGTGAAGCGCGTGGAAACCCGCGAAAGCAAGCGAAGTAAAGCTGTCCGAGCCGCCCGCCGCGAAAGCGTCCGCCTTGCCCGCGCGGATAAGGTCGCAGGCATAGGAAAGGCTGATAGTGCCCGCCGCGCACGCGTTTACGATATTCGCGGTAACGCCGTTCATACCGAAGTGCTTCGCGACGTTGTTAGCAATAGCGGAAGCGGTCATTTTGAGGATATCCTTAGACTTACCGCCGCCGTTTTTCATTTCATCTGTATAATAAACGTCAATGCTTGCCGCGCCGCCGACGCAGTTTCCGACGATAACGCCGATTCCCTCGGGGTTTTCGCTTACGTCATAACCCGCGTCGGAAAGCGCCTCGCCCGCCGCCTTAATGCAGAGAAGCGAGGAGCGGTCATAGTCCTCGTCGGAAAGCTCCTTCGAGGAAAGATGCGACTCCGCGCCAAGATTTGCATAGCACTCGTCGGTGCTGAAAGATTTTATCTTTTTGATACCCGTAATTCCGTTCACAGCGCTGTTCCAGCACTCGGAAACGTTGTCGCCGAGCGCGCAGCAAAGCCCAAGACCCGTAACGACAACGCGGCGTTCGTCAATATTGCTCATCAAAAGACCTCCGTTTTCTAAAAATGATTTCGGGCAGTAAAGCCGCAAAAGTCATTCTCATTGTGAGTATTATTTAAGTTTTTCGGCATAACGATTTTTGGCTCAAGAGCGTTTTGTGCAATATGCCGAAAAGCATTGTTGAATAATATAAAGCCAAACCATTCATACACATTTTGTGTATTTTATTCGTCAATATAAAGCGGCGCAATCGAGCCGAATTTCTTTGGCAATTCTGCACAAAAATCCGTGATTTTTCGCAAAGCCCGCAAAATCGCCGCCGTTCGAAAAAACGCGAAAACAGCTGCAAATTACTGTAAAACACGGCTTTTTCGCGCTTTGCTTTATCGCGGCAAACCGCTGAAATTTAGCTATTTTGCACAGCCGATTTATCAAACCGCGTTGTTCATTCTGCACAAAAATCCGCGCTTTTTCGCCAAGCCCGCAAAATCGCCGCCGCCCGAAATATCGCGAAAACAGCTGCAAATTACTGCAAAACACGGCTTTTTCGCGCTTAGCTTTATCAATGCAAACCGCTGAAATTTAGCTATTTTGCACAGCTAAAAAATTTGTTTTCCCCCGAAAAAATCGAAGGAAAACAAGCCTTATTCAGCAATCAAAGATGCTCCTCAACGAACTTTGCGAGCGTGTTGATGCTCTGGAAATTCTCCCTCGCAGCGCCCGTCATCTGCACTCCGAAAAGGTTGTCGATGCCCGCGATAATCTCAATCGAGTCGATGGAGTCAAGCCCGATATCGTCGCCGAAAAGCTCGGAATCGTTCTCAAGCTCGTCCTCGGGAATCCTGAGGTTCTCCACCAGCATTGCCTTGATTTTTGAGCAGATTTCTTCGTTTGTCATAGTTAATTCCTCCGTTTATTAATCGGCTTTTTCGCCGTTTTTTACCTGTTTTCCATAGCGTTTTTCAAGCAGCTCAAGCTCCTCGGAAACCGCCGTTTTTGCCTTTGCAATCAGCTCCCGCGCGTATTTGCTGTGGCGCATATCCGGCGGGCAATCGCTCTCAATCGGCTCTCCGACATAGAATTTCTGCCGCATACCGATGAAAAATCTGTATGTACCAAAGTTCGCGCACGGCACAATCGGAACGCCCATTTTTGCCGATAACAGAGCCGCTCCGGGCTTAAATTCGCCGAGCTTTCCGTCCTTCGACAAGCCGCCCTCCGGAAATATCATCAGCGTTCCGCCGCTTGAAATAACCTCCTCGGCGGTCTTGAACCACTCTCCGTCCGCTTCCTCAAGGTTAATCGGGATTGTTCTGCAAAGCGCAATCATCTTCCCGACCTTCTTCTTCTCGAACCACCTCTTAGTCACCAGCACCCACGGCTTGTATC
Organism: Ruminococcaceae bacterium UBA794; assembly: GCA_002304735.1. GTDB lineage: Bacteria > Bacillota > Clostridia > Oscillospirales > Ruminococcaceae > CAG-115. Next base: position 3,560 of record DBIU01000034.1, read on the forward strand.
TCCGCAAAACCGCTCCGCTAAACGCTCCGTCGAAGTGATGCCTGTGATTTGCAACAAACACGCAAGGCATATTTTTTAGCCGTTTTTTCAGCGTTTTATCCGCATAAATCACTTTCGGGCGGAAAAATATATACACAAGAAACGTTATAAGCCCTTGAAAAAGCTTTCCGCCAAAGCTTTGTTTCGACGGCTTTTTCTTCAATATTATCAACTCCCGTGCGGTTTCCCGCGTTTATCAGCCTCTATTATTATAACGTTTTCGCGAGCGTTTTACAATGGACAAATATTACGTTTTTAAGGGAATATGCCACACTTTTAATATATTAGTTGCTTATTAACATTTTGTTTACAATATTTCTATAATTCGCACAAACAGACCGCCGAAAAGCTCGGCGGTTTGTGAAATTCTACTCCAGCTCCAAATCCTCGATGAGCCGCGCAATCTCGCTGTCTGACTTCACGCGAATCCCCTCTGCAAGCAGCGCCGCGTCCGATGGATAAAGTGCGCTCGGCGGCGTTTCATAGACCGCTATCGGGGTCGGCGAGCTTTCGCGGAAAAGCGCTATTTTCCCGTTATACTCCTTTAGAACGTAACAGTCGCTTACAGCGCTCGCGCCGCATAACAATGCCGTCTGAGCGGCAATCAGCGCCGCCGCAATCAACCCTCTGTGTTTTCTCATATTATCACTTCCCTGCAAAAAATTGGTTATTTTGACGAATTTTCATTTTTGCATTAAACGTCAAAAACCGCATTATCAAAACATATTAAACGATTTCAACACGGTTTTCAACAATTTTGCCGTGAACATTTCCGAAATAACGCGGATTTACGAGCCTATTTTCACGCAAAACGGCTCTACGAGCGCTCTCGCGGCTCGGGCGCCGCCGCTTTCGGCAAATAGTCGTAAACCTCCTCGTAGCTCTCCTGCTCCGCTTCGGTAAGCGGCGCGGCGGGTATCAAGCCCGTGCAGTCCTGTCCGCTGAACGCGTTCATCAGCGGCTCGCCCGCGTTTTCTTCGGTTTCGCCCCTTTCGGGATAAGGATACGTCATCTTTTCGCCTCCTTTCTTTCATTTGCATTATTCCCGAAAATTACGCGAAAATTCTGTTGACAAAAGCGTTCAATAGGTGTATAATATAGATGTATGTTTGTGAATATTTGCACATAAAAGAAAGGCAGTTAATATATGGGAATAATCAAATCTATATTCGGAACTTACTCCTCAAGAGAATTAAAGCGTATCGAGCCGATTAAACAGGCGGTTCTCGACCTTGAGCCTAAGTATCAGGCTATGGACGACAAGGAACTCAAGAGCCAAACCGCAATTCTCAAGGACAGGCTCGCAAAGGGCGAAACTCTCGACGATATCCTCCCCGACGCTTTTGCTGTTTGCAGAGAGGCTTCAAGCAGAGTTATCGGCATCAAACACTACCCCGTTCAGATTATCGGCGGTATCGTTCTTCATCAGGGAAGAATAGCCGAGATGCGTACCGGCGAGGGCAAAACCTTCGTTGCGACGCTTCCCGCTTACCTTAACGCGCTCACCGGAAAGGGCGTTCATATCGTCACCGTTAACGACTACCTCGCTAAGCGCGACAGCGAATGGATGAGCAAGGTTCACCGCTTCCTCGGTCTTACAGTCGGGCTTATCACTCACGAGCTTGACAACGACCAGCGCCGCGCCGCTTATGCCTGCGATATAACTTATGCGACCAACAACGAGCTTGGCTTCGACTATCTGCGCGATAATATGTGCATTTACAAGAAAGACCTCGTTCAACGCGACCCGAATTTCGCTATCGTAGACGAGGTTGACTCAATCCTCATCGACGAGGCGAGAACGCCGCTTATCATCTCGGGGCGCGGCGACGACTCCTCCGATATGTACGAAAAAGCGGACAAGTTTGCGAAAACGCTTGTCAAAAACACAGTCGTCGAGGTTGATACAAAGGAAGAATACGACGATAAGTTCGACGGCGATTACCTCGTCGACGAAAAGGCGAAAACCTGCAACCTCCTCCCGAACGGCGTCGCAAAGGCGGAGAAATATTTCGGCGTTGAGAACCTTATGGACCCCGAAAATATCACGCTTCTTCACCATATCAATCAAGCTATCCGCGCAAACGGCATTATGAAGCGCGACGTTGACTACGTTGTTCGTCCTGCGGAAAAGGGCAGCGGCGACGAAATCGTTATCGTCGATGAATTTACCGGCCGCTTGATGTTCGGACGACGCTATAATCAAGGTCTGCATCAAGCTATCGAGGCTAAGGAAGGCGTTAAGGTCAACCACGAGAGCAAAACCCTCGCGACTATCACGTTCCAGAATTTCTTCAGACTGTACAAGAAGCTCTCCGGTATGACGGGTACGGCGATGACCGAGGAGGACGAGTTTAGGCAGATTTACTCGCTCGACGTTATCGAAATTCCCACAAACAAGCCCGTTATCCGTATTGATAACCACGACAAGATTTACAAAAATATCAGAGGTAAGCTCAACGCTGTCTGCAATCAGGTTGAGGAGTGCCACAAGAAGGGTCAGCCCGTCCTTGTCGGCACGATTACCATTGAGAAGTCCGAGCAGCTTTCAAAGCTCCTCAAGGCGCGCGGCATCAAGCACGAAGTACTCAATGCCAAAAATCACGAACGCGAGGCGGAAATCGTCGCTCAGGCGGGTAAGAAAAACGCCGTTACTATCGCCACGAATATGGCGGGACGCGGTACGGATATCAAGCTCGGCGGTAACGCGGAATATCTCGCGCTTGCCGAAATGAGAAGGCTCGGCTACTCCGAACAGCTTATTCAAGAGGCTACCGGCTTTGCCGAAA
>DBIU01000033.1:0-253 GCA_002304735.1 Ruminococcaceae bacterium UBA794
AACAGGGGCTTGCGGTTTTCACGCATACTTCGGTTCACGCGGAGCGCAAAAAGTCCGCGAAACGCAAGAGCGCGGGCGAGGAAATCCGCTCTCTTGAGGATATTTCGGTAGGCGACCTCGTTGTTCACTACGCGCACGGAATAGGCGTTTTTGACGGCGTACACAAGGTTGACGCGGGCGGCGTTTCAAAGGACTATATCCGCATAAAATACGCGGGCGCGGACGTCCTGCACGTTCCCGTAACGCAGCTTGA
>DBIU01000033.1:305-2199 GCA_002304735.1 Ruminococcaceae bacterium UBA794
TTCCCGTAACGCAGCTTGACCTCGTTTCGCGGTATATAGGAACGGGCGACGTTTCAACGGTTAAGCTTAACAAGCTAAATTCCGAGCAGTGGCAGAAATCAAAAGCGAAAGCAAAGGCTGCCGCTAAGGAAATGGCGGCGGAGCTTATCGAGCTGTACGCAAAGCGAATGAAATCGAAGGGCTTTGCGTTCCCCGACGACGACGAGTTTCAGGAGGATTTCGAGCAGCATTTCCCCTATATCGAAACAAATTCACAGATACGCTGCATCGACGAAATCAAGTCGGATATGCAGCGCGAACAGCCGATGGAACGTCTTTTGTGCGGCGACGTCGGCTTCGGCAAAACGGAAGTCGCGCTCCGAGCCGCGTTCAAGTGCATTGAATCGGGAAAGCAGTGCGCGCTTCTCGCTCCGACGACGGTTCTCGCTTGGCAGCACTATCAGACGGCTGCGGCGCGAATGGAGGGTTTCCCTGTCAATATCGCTCTGATGTCGCGCTATAAAACGCCTAAGGAGCAAAAGGAAATACTGAAAAGCCTTGCTTCGGGGAGAATTGATTTTGTTATCGGAACGCACAGAATTGTGCAGAACGATGTTGTTTTCAAGGACCTCGGACTTGTGATTATCGACGAGGAACAGCGTTTCGGCGTTGCGCATAAGGAAAAATTCAAGGAAGCGTTCAGCGGAGTCGATATTCTGTCGCTTTCGGCGACGCCCATTCCGCGAACGCTGAATATGGCGATGAGCGGGATACGCGATATGAGCGTTCTCGACGAGCCGCCGCAGGACAGACAGCCGATTTCAAGCTATGTTATGGAACACGACTGGGGTATCATCGCGGGAGCAATCCAAAAGGAGCTTCGCCGCGGCGGTCAGGCTTATTATATCCACAATCGAATAGACAGCATTTACGGCTGTGCGGAGAAGCTTCAGTCGCTGCTTCCCGAGGCGAAAATCGGCGTTGCGCACGGAAGAATGGCTGAAAACGAGATACTTGACGTTTGGCGCAGGCTGCTTGACGGAGAGCTTGACGTTCTCGTCTGCACAACGATAATCGAAACGGGAGTCGACGTTCCGAACGTGAACACGCTGATAATCGAGGACGCGGATTATATGGGACTTGCGCAGCTTCATCAGCTTCGCGGGCGCGTCGGCAGAACAAACAAGCGCGCTTTCGCTTATTTCACGTTCAAGCCGGGCAAGGTGCTTTCGGAGATTTCACAGCGCAGGCTTGACGCGATACGCGAATTTACGCAGTTCGGAAGCGGCTTCAGAATTGCGCTGCGCGACCTCGAAATACGCGGCGCGGGAAGTATTCTCGGCGCGTCGCAGAGCGGTCATCTCGCGAATATCGGTTATGATATGTATTTGCAGCTTCTCGACGAGGCTGTTCGCGAGGAGCGCGGCGAGAAAAACGTTCACAAGGAAGAATGTCTTGTCGATATCAGAATTAACGCGTTTATACCGGAGAATTATATCTCAAATCAAGCGCAGAGAGTGGATTGCTACCGCAAAATCGCGCGTATAAAGACGGAAGCGGACGCTTCGGATATCACGGACGAGCTGATTGACCGCTTCGGCGACCCGCCCGCTTCGGTTATCGGACTTATCGAGGTTGCGCGGCTGAGAAATATGGCGGCGGACTGCTTTGTTTCGGAGATTTCACAGGTCGGCGAGGATTTGATATTCTATATGTCGAAGTTCGATATGCAGAAATTATCCGCAGTTACAAAGGCTGTCGGCAAGAAAATGCGGCTCGAAACTGTCGGCAGACCGCGTATGCTCGTCAGCGCGGGAAAGGACAAGGACGCGCTTTCCGTGATGAAAACGGTTATTTCGGCAATGGCAAACGCAGGCGAAAACACGTCAGAATAATTTTCGGGAGGATATTATGC
>DBIU01000033.1:2240-6566 GCA_002304735.1 Ruminococcaceae bacterium UBA794
TTTGAGGAATTTGGAAAAGAACACGAAAAGACGATTGTAATGCTGCACGCGGCAAATTACGTTCACGTTTTCGCAAAGCAATACTGCCTTTCGGACGAATATCATCTCATCGTGCCGCACCTGATGGGCTACGGCGATGAAACCGACAAAACGTTCAACGCCGAGGAGCAGATTAAGGAGCTTGCGGAGTTCATTTCGTCGCTCGGAAAAAAAGTCGCGCTCGTCGGATTTTCGCTCGGCGCGATGGTCGGCTTCAAGCTGCTTTCGGAACACCCCGAGCTGTTTAACTGCGCGGTTCTCGTGAGTCCTTGGCTGATTAAGGACCGCGAAACGCTCGACAAAGTTGTCGCGGCGAACGAAAAGCAGCTTGCTTCATTCAAGAAAAAGTGGCTTTGCGGCTTGATTGCGCGAATGAACGGCTTCACAAAGGAGCAGCGAATTTCTTTCGTCGAGCAAATGCAGAGGGTTACTCCCGAAACCGTCAAGAATGCCGTTGACAACGGAATTACGCTTGAATCGGTCGGCGGTTTCGACAAGGTTGACGTTCCCGTGCTTGCGCTTGCGGGCGGAAAAGAGCAGGATTTTATGCGTGAAAGCGTGAAGAAAATGGCGGAAATGAACCAAAACTGCTCCTGCGAAATTTGGGAAAAAGCCGCGCACAATATCCCGCCGATGTTCGCGAAGCGGTTTAACGAGCAAATCCGCGGGTTTGTCGGCAAGGCTTTTGATAAGGCGTGAAAATGGCGGAATTTCTTCTCGAAAACGCGGCGAATATTATCATAATCGCGGTTCTGGCGGCTGCAATTGTTTTTGCGGCAATCAAAATTATCCGCGATAAACGAAACGGAAAAGGCTGCGGCGGAAACTGCGCCGACTGCGGAAAATGCACAAGCTGTTCGTCAAAAAGCAAACGAAAATAACAAAAATCCCGAAGCTTTCACTTTCGGGATTTTTTCGGTATTTTGCAGTTCGTTTCGCGGGAAAAAGACCGGTTTTGCAGTTATTTGCAGTAATTCTCGCGATAATTCTCATATCAGCGTATTTCAAAGCTGTAATCGCCCTCGGTCGGGATTTTCTCCGCTTCAACGCTCTCGATATAGCCCCAAGAATGTTCCTGAAGCGCCGCCAAAACCGCTTCGATATCGGCGGGATAGCCCTCGGCTTCCATTTCAACCGTGCCGTCCGCGCAATTCCTCACCCAGCCGCTCACGCCGCGGTTTCGCGCGCTGTAGCACGCTTTGTAGCGAAATCCCACTCCCTGAACGTTTCCGTGAAACACAAAGCGCCTGCGTATTTTCTCCATTGCTGTCACCTCTGTCAACCAGTATAGCAAAAATTTTCCCTTTTTTCAAGGCTTTTTCTTGAAAATAACTGTAACGTATCGAGTATTTTTCCGTATATACTGTCAGAAAACAATTTTTTCATTCTATGGAGGTAACATTATGCCGGGAAAAAAGATTACATCAGGCAGGGATTTTATCAAAGAAGCAGTCGAAATTGCCTATAACAGCAGAGATAACTGGACCGAAGCCGAATGGAACAACCAAATCAAGGAGCGCTTTGACGCAAACAGAAATATCTATAACTTCAGAATAAGAGAGGTTACGGAAAATTCTATTCTCGGCGCTACCGACAACTATTTCGGTCTGATTAAGATGATGAATCAGCTCGACAGAATTATCGAGAATGAAACCGACCCCGTGAAGAAAACAATGGCTATGTCCGTAAGGCACGTTGCTTTCCCGAAATGCGAGCAGATTATCGAAAACAACACTCTCGAATCCATCAAGAGCTTCCGCAATGAAATTATTCAGGACAACGATGTTTCCGCAAAGGCTATCCGTGAATTTGACGCGAAAATCGAGGTATCCAACAGAGCGACTTCCGGCTCGGCAAGAAACGCGCTCGCGGGCGTTGACCCAAACGACGCGCATTTTGAAGATATTCCTTCGGGCGAACAGCTCGTCGTTCTTCAGACGCTTATCGGCTCGTTTATGGACAAAAATATCTGCAAGGAGCCAAACGGTCAAATTCGCCGTGAAAATCAGTCTATGAAAGACGTTCTCGGCGAAATCAACAGACGCGCTTTCGAGATTATGGGCGACGCCGCAGGTATGGGCAGGTCGGGTATCAAGCCCTTAAACGACGCGGAAAAGGCTGATTTCGACGCTCTCAAAGCGCAGATTAAAGGGCTTAGCGCCGAGGATAAAACCGCTTATACGGACGGCGTCGCTAATTTCTATGGGCTTCGCTCATACGCGAATATGGATATCACGCCTAAGGTAAACAGCCTTACGCTTACGCTCGACAAGAACCCCGTCGTTCAGACAACCGCGGAATCTTATGTCGAAAAGCAGAAAAACGGCACGCTCTCATTTGCCGAAATCGAATGGGGCGAGTCAAATCTCGACTATATGGTCGAGGGACTTTACACCGCAGACGAGCTTAAAGACCTCAAAAGAGCGGGCATCGACCCCGCTATGGGTATCCTCGTCAACGGAAATCCCGTAAACTTCAATTCCCGCGGCACGCCCAGTATGCTCGACTCCGCAAAGAAAAAGTGCGAAATCGTTTCAAGCGCAATGCAGGGCGCGAAAATCGACGTCACAAAGTTCGTTCCCGACGGCAGAGGCGGCTATACGAGCGGCAATATCGTTCCCGTTAAGACAGACCTCTCGATGAACACCGAAAGACGCTCTATCTGGACTATCCTCAAGCAGCTTTTCGGATTTATCGTGACGCTCAAGGATAAGATTACTCAGGCAAATAAGGAAGTCAGAGATTATCAGTTCGACCCCGAAAACGCCGCGACGGTTTCCACCGCAAAGAAAGCCGCCGAAGCCGCGCAAATCAGAGCCAAACTCAACGAAAAAAGCGATTTTTCCACCTCTATGGACCTCGATTTCTACGGCGACGTTTATCCGACAAACGACCCGAACGTCAACAAGCACGACGCAATTACCGAAGGGATTTCGAGGGACAGGACTTTTTCAAACGGCAACTTGCCGAATAATCCCACGGGCGAAATTCTCAAAACAGTCGGACGTATCCCGTCGCGCGTTAATCTCGCGGTTTTCTATGGATTATCGCAAGGTCATTCTTATGAAGATTTAACCGCGAATACCCCTGAGGGAAGAACTCTACGCAGACAGGTCGGACGGGATTTTGTCGAGGAATTTAAGGTTTGCAAGATTGAAGAATACGCGCAGCAAAAAAATCTCGACCCCACAAACGAAGATACAATAAAGCAGTATCGCACATTTGTTCTCGACAAAACGCAGAACCTTGAAACTATTCTTGCAAAGGGCTGCGAGGAATTTGTAAAACTCCCTATTCCGAAGCTCGACCCCAACGACCACGCGCAGTTTGCCGAGGATTTGGCAAAGCTTGACGGTATCACAAAATTGGCGAAAGACGTTTCGCAGTCGTTTGAAAATCTTACGAAAAATACTCTTGCGCCCTCAGACCCCACAGCTATGAGAATTTCCGACAGAACCGCGGCTGTGTTCACTTACGCGTCGTCGCAGCTTGAACCTATCATAAAAGTCGGAATGATGACGGACGTTTACACCGATTTCATCAAATCAGACGACTACATCAACCCCGAAGGCAAGGATATCCCGCCTTTCGTAATTGATGGCGCGGCAAAAGCAAAAGCCGGTCTATGCTTCTTCAAGGAAAATTCCGAGGGAGTCAACACTATCGACGACCTAAACAAAAACAAGGAACTCAGCCTGCAAGTCCTTACTCTGGGATTTGTCAGCACAATGCCCGACCCCTCCGTTACCAAAGAAATCGCAAATAATGAAATAAAGTACTTTATTCCCAACGAAAACGCCGACCTAAAGCCCGTTATAATCGACCCGCAGTCGAAGAAAGTCGACGCATTCGGCGCCATCTTTGATTACCAAGGTATGTATAATGACGTCAAAACCACGTCCGAAGAATTTACAATGGGCATTGACCGCTATACCCAAATGCTCCCCGAAAATCAGAGAACGCTTCCCGTTTCCGAGAGAATTGCCGCTGTGAAGTCTTTCCAAGAGGAAGCCGCCGCAAATAAGGCTAAGGTGATGGATGAAATAAAGGTTCACGCCAAGGAAAAAATGAGCTTCAGCGAGCTTCTCGGCGACAAGTCCCACGATGTTATCACAAAGCCAAAGGAAACGACCCATGAAAGAACGCTTGAAGCAGGCGGATTAACTAAATAATTAAAATATGTAAATCCCTCTGTTCGCAGGGGGATTTAGTTTATCGAAAAAGTTGATTCTGCCCGCAAATCTGGCATTTTAATCCATTTTTTGCCGCGGGTCTCCCGGGGCAAAA
>DBIU01000033.1:6669-6932 GCA_002304735.1 Ruminococcaceae bacterium UBA794
GATGCTTCGGCGGAAAAGTCCCTTTGGGACTTTTTCGACGGTCTTAATCCCTCTGTTCGCAGGGGGATTTTTCGTTGTATGACGATTTCTTTCCCAAAACGGATAAGCGCGTTTGTGCATTTTTCTCTTGACTTTTTCCGACAAAAAGGGTATAATCAAATTAACAGAGCTCAGACATACTCTGTTATCACATTTCAGGAGGATAAAAATATGAAAAACATCTTCAAAAACAAGGATTTTTGGCTTGTAATCGCGGGAGCGGC
>DBIU01000033.1:6993-21371 GCA_002304735.1 Ruminococcaceae bacterium UBA794
GGCGGGCGTTGTCGTCGGAAAAAAGGTTGTTACGGCGAAAAAGACGAGAGAGCTTGCCGTAAAAGGTCTTGCAAAGGGAATGAAGTTCACCGACGACGCAAAAACGACGTTCCGCAATATGAAGGACGAGGCGCAGGATATCTGCTATGAGGCAAAGGAACAGGCTGGTCTGAACGAAGAAAGTGAAAACTGATGCGTTATAATATCATTTCCGATTATCCCGGGCGCATCAGAGTTCGTTTCGGGAGCGGCGCATTTGATAAATCTCTTGAAAGCCGCGTACAAAAGTTAGTTGAAGCTAACATTTTTGTGCTGTCGGCTGAGGCGCATTACGCAAACGGCGGCTTGCTGATTTACTATAAAAAGGGCTTCAGAAGCGAGATAATCAGCCTTGTAAAAGCGCTTGATTTTCGCGGACTAACGCCGCTAAGCGAGGATAATTACACTCGGGAAATCGACGGAAATTTCAGAAAAGGTCTGAAAAAGCTCATAATCTCGCATTATCTGAAAAAGATTTTCTTGCCCGCTCCGATACGCGCGGCGCTCACGGTTTATCAAGGCGCGAAATACGTCTGCAAAGGGATTTCTCTGCTTTCGCGGGGAAAACTCACGGTTGAGGTTCTTGACGCGGCTTCAATAACCGCCTGCCTTGCGCAGCGCAATTTCAAGACTGCTTCAACGATAATGCTTATGCTGTCGGTTTCCTCGCTTCTTGAGGACTATACGCGCGCGAGAACGAAGGCAGTTCTTACGTCGAGCCTTGCCGTTAAGGCGGATAAGGTCTGGCTTGCGAACGGCGGCGAGGACGTGCTTATCCCGATAAACGAGCTGAAAATCGGCGACAAAATCCGCGTTAGGACAGGCAGCGTCATTCCCGTCGACGGCGAAATAACCGACGGCGAGGCGTACATAAACGAGGCTTCAATGACCGGCGAGCCGCTTGCTGCGATGAAGTCGGTGAACGCGACTGTTTTCGCGGGAACAGTGGTTGAGGAAGGCTCGGTTGTCGTAAAAGTTCGCGCGGTAAGCTCGGATACCAAAATTCAGAAGATAATCGAGCTTATCGACAGCTCAGAGAACCTCAAAGCGGGAATACAGAGCCGTGCCGAGCGGCTTGCTGACGGGATTGTGCCGTTCAGCTTCATCGGATTCGGACTTACGCTTCTGCTGACGCGATGTATTACCAGAGCGGTTTCGCTGCTTATGGTCGACTACTCCTGCGCGATAAAGCTGTCCGCGCCGATTGCGGTTATTTCGGCGCTTCGCGAGGCTGCCGACCGCAATATCACGGTTAAGGGTGGAAAGTATCTTGAAGCGTTTGCGGCGGCGGATACAATCGTTTTCGATAAAACGGGAACGCTCACAAACGCAGAGCCTGTGCTGGACAAGGTTATTCCGTTCGGGGATTATTCCGAGGAGGAGGCGCTGAGAACAGCCGCCTGTATCGAGGAACATTTCCCGCACAGTATGGCGAGAGCGATTGTAAAGGGCGCGGAGGAGCGCGGCGTTGTTCATGCGGAGGAACACGCGGAGGTGAATTACATTGTGGCTCACGGTATCGCAACCACGCTTCACGGAAAACGCGCAGTTATCGGAAGCCGCCATTTTGTCTGCGAGGACGAGGGCGTTGTGATAACCGCGGAACAGCAGGCTGAGATTGATAAAACGGCGGGCGCTTCGTCCGTGATTTATCTTGCTGTCGGAAATAAGCTTGCGGGTGCGCTTTGCATAAACGACCCGCCGCGCAAAGAAGCGAAGGAAGCCGTTCTTCTGATGAAGAAAAGCGGGATTAAGAACATTGTTATGCTCACGGGCGACGGCAATTCCGCGGCGCAGACGATTGCAAACAGGCTTGGAATTACCGAAGTTCACGCGCAGGTGCTTCCCGAGGAAAAATACAGCCACATTGAACGGCTGAAGGCAAAGGGGCGCCGCGTGATAATGGTAGGCGACGGAATTAACGACGCTCCCGCGCTTGCGGCGGCAGATGTTTCGGTGGCGATGAGCGACGCTTCGGATATCGCAAAGGAAACCGCCGACATTACGCTCAGAGGCGCGCGGCTTACGGAGCTTGCGGTTCTGCGGCTGCTCAGCGAGCGGCTTATGGAGCGGATTAACTCAAATTATCGGTTTATCCTTGCGTTCAACACGGCGCTTTTGGCTCTCGGCTTTTTCGGTGTGATAACGCCGTCATTCTCGGCGCTTCTGCACAACGGCTCAACTATCGCAATCTGCGCGAAAAGTATGACGCCGCTTCTCGGAAACGGCGAAGCCGCTCTGTAAACGCGCGAAAATCCTGTTTTAACCGAATAAAAAAACACAGTTCCTTTGTAAAAATGAGCTGTGTTTTTGTTTATAACGCGGAAAAACCGCTCAATAAGCGCACCTTGCCGCCCCCGTATCCTCGCAGAAATTCGGGATATTGTACAGCACGAGAACCTCGGTTATGCCGTTTTCGGCAATGTAATCGCTGACCTTTCCCTTGAAAAAACGCATATCAATAAGGTAAGTTTCCGCATAGTCGTCTATCGCGAACTGTCCGAAGGTGTTCGCATAGGAATCCTTGACGATAAGAAGCTTCCCCTCGCCGCTGCCGACGACTTTTGTCGACGCTTGATTTGAATTGAAGAATACGGCGTACTTGTCGCTGCCTTTGAGAAATTTTTCCTCATAAATGCTGTCGGCGACGTATTCGCCGTTATTATAATCGACAGCGTGATTTTCGCGCTTAAAATACGCGTCAATCGTATCGTACGGCGCGAACGGATAGTTCACCTTTGAGTAGGTTGTGCCGCGAAAATCATCGCAAAGCGTTTTTTTCGTCCACGCGGAAATCGGCTCGGGAGCTTCGCCTTTTGCTCGTTTCCAATCCGCGTATGCGTAATATGCTCCGAGGGAAGTCCAGTGGTGGTCGGTCTTGTAGAAGATGTACTCGTTTTTGTGAGTATCAAGCGCTTCCGTAACGTCAACAATGTCAAGTCCGCATTTTTTTGCATACTCAATGACAGCCTTTTGACTTGCGTTCGGCGCAAACGCAGGAAGCTTGTCCGAAAGAATTTCGCTTGCGGTCGGAACGAGCATTACTTTCACAGAAATCCCCTGCGCCGAAAGCTTGTCGGAAAGCGCTTTCAGAGCGGCGATGTTCTTCTTCGCCTGCTTTGACGGGAGCGTTTCGTGCGCTTCGATAAGGTAACCGTCCGCCGCGAAGTAAACTCCGTTGCTTTCGGTTTTTCCGCTCGCGCGGTCGGCGATGGTCTTTATCGTCACCCAACCGTCGCGCGCGGGAAACTGGTCGGCGAGATATTTCTCGATGTCATCGCCGAAACTGCCGTTTTTGATATCTTCAGCCGTTAGTTTCGGGAACTGCTTAAGCGTGCGCTTTTCGCTCTCGGAGTAGTATTTATCCGGCACAATCGCGCTTGCCGCTATTCCCGCCGCAAGCATTATGCAAAATATAATTGTGATTATTCTGTTGCGCATAGTTTCTCCTTAAAATCTGAAATACAGGAACGGATTGTACGAGCCGCTTATCAGAAACGCAACGGACAGAACGCATATTCCCGCAACGCGGACTATATCGGCGGTAAGCAGCGCACTTTCTTTCGCTTTTGCGGAAGCTTTTGTGTAAATTCGTTTCGCAAGCGGAGTTGAAGCCACCGCGCACAGTATTATCAGCGGCAGATAGCTCGAAAGCTGATACAGCGCGCTTCCGTTCACAAATCCCGCGCCGCCGAACATAGCTTTAAGGAACGCAAGCCCCCTGTTCATATCCTCGAACGCGAACAGCACCCAGCCGAGGAGTACCGCAAGTCCGGTGTAGACGTGTCCGACAAACGCGGGCGCTTTCTCCAGCCATTTCAGCAGGAACAGCTTCTCGCAGACGAGAAGCGCTCCATAGAATACGCCCCACAACACATAGTTCCAGCTTGCGCCGTGCCAGAAGCCCGTCAGCAGCCACACTGCCGCGATATTGCGTATCTGCTTCGGAAGCCCCTTACGGTTGCCGCCGAGGGGAATGTAAACGTAATCGCGAAACCACGTTCCGAGGGAAATGTGCCATCTGCGCCAAAATTCCGTGACGCTTTTTGAGATATAAGGGTAGTTGAAATTCTCGCAGAAATCGAAGCCGAATATCTTTCCAAGACCTATCGCCATATCGCTGTAACCCGAGAAATCGAAGTATATCTGAAATGCGAACGCGATTATCCCGAGCCACGCGGCAACGGTCGTGAGCTGCTCCGCGCCGGTTTTGGAAACCTCGTTCCACAGCAGACCGATATTGTTCGCAAGCAGTACTTTCTTGCCAAGTCCTGTAACGAATCGCTTCACGCCCTCGCCGAAATTGTCGGTGGAATGAGTGCGGCTGTCGAGCTGCTCCGCAATGTCGCGGTAGCGCACGATAGGTCCCGCGATAAGCTGCGGGAAAAGCGCGACATAAGCTCCGAACGAAATGATATTCTTCTGCACCTTCGCTTCTCCGCGATACACGTCTATGGTGTAGCTCATCGTCTGGAACGTATAGAATGAAATTCCGATAGGCAGCGGCAGGTTCAACAGGGGGATACCGCAGCCGAAAATCCCGTTTATCGTCCCGATAAGAAAATCGGAATACTTGAATAAGCACAGCAGTCCGAGATTTACGACAATTGAGAAAATCAGCCCTATCTTTTGCTTCTTTGTTCCGCGATATTTCTCGACAAGCCGCCCGCAGGTGTAGTCAAGCGCGGTTGAGAATATCATCAGCAGGACGTAAATCGGCTCTCCCCACGCGTAAAACAGCAGGCTGAACAGAAACAGAACCAAATTCTTTCCCTGCCGCGGCACGATGAAGTATATCAATAGTACCGCAGGCAGGAACAGAAACAGAAACGACAGGCTTGAAAAAACCATTTTATCCTCCGATTACAAAGTCGTCAAAGTCGAAGCCGCCGTTTCCGCCGTTGTCGGGTTCGGTTATTACCGCAAGATTTTTCGTGGAAGTTCCGAAAAGTTCCTTTATCGCGCCGTCTATCTTCTCGTATTCGGAAGCCGCAAGCTTCGCCTCGTCCTCGGCTGACATCTCGCCGGACGCCGCGGCGCCCGCCGTAATGTACATAACGATATCCCCGAACTTGAATATTCTCGTTCCCTCGACTTTTGCGACGTCAAACGGATATTGACGGATATAGCTTATAGTCTGTGCAAAATACTTGTTCAAAATCTGAACCGCTTCGTCTGCATAGCCTTCTTTGCACTTTACAACAGCCACAATATCCTGACAATATATCGTCGGCTTTTTCAGAACGTAGCTCTCAATTTTTGAGCCGTCAAGCCAGCCTATACAGGAAAGGTTTATTTCGTCCTCGGGAACGTCCGCCGTGCAAAGATAGCCCTCTCCGAGCGCCTTTGCAATCGCCGCTTCAACCTCGGCGGGAGTTATCGTCTTATTTTCATCGGGCTTGTCCGTGGAGTTGTTGTCTGTTTTGCTTGACGAAGAATTGCTTGATGAAGAATTGCTTGACGAAGAATTATTCGACGAAGAATTGCTCGATGAAGAATTGCTCGATGAAGAATTGCTTGACGAAGAATTGCTCGACGAAGAATTGCTCGACGAAGAATTGCTCGATGAAGAATTGCTTGACGAAGAATTGCTTGACGAACTTTGAGAGCTGTTGTTCGCGCCGTTTGAGCAGCCTGCGAATGTAAGAATAAATGAAGCCGTGAGCGCGATTGCAAGATACTTTTTCATAGTTGTTTACCTCTTTCATTATGTTTGTTCAAAGGCTTTTTTGCCTTTCTGTACATATAACGACCGAGATAAAGAAAATGTCGGGCAAATTTCAATTTTTTTTGAAATTCACCCGACAGGAAATTATTTGATTTCTTCGTAAATGTTTTTGACTGCACTGCCGCTGCTCGAAAGAATAAACTGTATTTCTCCGTTTGTCCAGCTCAGCCTGTATTGTTTATCACCGTCAAATTCAATTTCATCAAGCACGGCGTTCGTCGAGGAGTCGATTTTCTCGGATTTAATAAGCGTTCCGTTTATTCCCGAAAAATCGCCGCTTTTCCTTGAAAATCTCAATAAATATGAGCCGCCGTCAACCTCGAAACGAACATCTCCGATATCTCCGTCCATAACGCAGAACACGGCATTTTTCGCGTTTTTTGGGATTTTGAAGTCTATTCCGAGCGCATTTTTCAGCTCGTCTTCGGTTATTTCATCGCCGAACGGACTTCCGACCATAACATTGCTTTCGCTGTCAATGGGAAGCTGATTTTGCCTTGATACAAACACAATGCCAACAACCGCCAAAACAATGCAAGCCGCAAGCGGAGCCGCCCATCGCGCTGCTTTTGCAAACAAAACGGGCTTTTTTCCCGATTTCCGAGCGACTTCGGAGCTTTGCTCGGCGGCTTTGCGCTTAATATTCCGAAACATTCTCTCCCTCGCGCCGTCCGCAGTCTCGATTTTATCTATTTCTTCTCTTATCGGATTTTTTTCGCTCATTCGTACTCGCCTCCCAGTTTATCTTTAAGCAGCTTTCGCGCGTCCCTCATACGGTTTCGTATCGTGGACGGCGGACTGCCGAGAATTTCGGCAATTTCATCGGTTTGGTATCCCTCGTAATAATACAGCCACACAACGTCCTTGTACTTGTCGGGCAGACCGAGAACCGCCTCCAGAACGTCGCTTCTGTCCTCTTTTTCGGGCGCGGCAAGCTCCGGCTCGTCGTCGATGGGAACAATCGCCTTGCGCTTCCACCCTTTCAGCCTGTCCTTGCAGAGATTTATCGCCGCGACGAAAAGCCATTTTCGCTCGTGAACCTCGTCGTTGAACTCAAATCCTCCCGTAAGCACCTTGACGAAAACGTCCTCCGCGCAGTCCTCGGCTTCGGCTGACGATTTCATATATGTAAAACACAGTCGGTAAACGTATTTCCAATGCCGCTCATAAAACGCTTCAAATTCTGCGTCGGTCATCGGAGTATCCCTCCTTATATGTAACGAATTATTTCGTGGAATTGTCGGGTAATTTTATCATTATAACACAATTTTTTCGCTTTTTCAATGCGATTTTTTTACCCAAAAGCGCTCTTTGTGAGAATTTTTCATTTTTCACAGCCCATAGCGGCGATTTTATGTTATAATAAGTATAAGTCGCCTCTAAAAACCTTGTTCCGGCGGTCACTCGCGTACTCTGCCCATTTTCACTTTTCAAAGCAGTTTTGCTTGAGATACCATTCGGTAAAACTCTTATCTCCCGCGTCAAATTCCTCGCTTGCTTCTTTAATCAAAGCCCTTCGCGCAGATAAATTGCTTTCATAAAATTCGATAAGCTTCGTTATACTTTCGCTTGAAATTATCACGGGAAGCGGGCTGAAAACCCCCGAATACTTCCCCGCCCTTTCAGCGCAGCTTACCGAAAAACACCCAAGCGGCGTTATCAGGGCAAAGGTGTATTCATCGCCGCTGCCGCCGGTTCTGGTTATCGCAGAGGACATAAAGCGCGTTCTCGTCAGATAATATTTCTTTTCCTCGTCGTATGCCGCCGTCAGCAAGTCCAAATTCTGATACGAAAAGTAATCGTTGACAGTTGGCTTCGTCATCTTTATTATCTTATCGCGCTGTTTGTCGGTCAATCGAACTATCTTCATATCCTCTCTCCTTTGAAAAAGCGCCGTTTTCACACGCGGCAGCCTATTTACCATATTATAACACTGTTTCAAACGCTTGTCAAGGCAAGATAATCAACGCAAAAACTCAGTATTTTTCGGCTATTTTTGGAAAAAACGAAAGCTTAGGCGCAAAATAATCATCTATATTAACAGAAAGGTACTTTTCAACAGCAATCGGAGGTGAATTAATGGACGACGGAGAGATAATTGAACTCTTTTTTGACAGAAATGAAGCCGCTATTCACGAGGTTGAGCAAAAATACGGCAGGCTTTGTTCAAGCGTTGCTTTCAAAATCCTTGAAAGCTCCGAGGACAGCGAGGAATGTGTCAACGACGCGCTTTTGAAGCTCTGGAACTCAATTCCTCCGACAAAGCCCAAAAGTCTCAAAGGCTTCGTCTGCAAAATCACAAGAAATTTCGCGCTTATGAGGCTGAGGCACGACAACTGCAAAAAACGTTCGGCAGAGCTTGCCGTTTCGCTTTCGGAGCTTGAAGAAATTCTCCCCGATAACCGAATAAATCCATCCGTTGACAACGGCTGTATCTCGGAAGCTATAAGCTCGTTTCTCTTAAAGCAGCGCCCGCACGTCCGCAAGGTTTTCGTGCTGAAATACGTCTACTTCTACACGCAGAAAGAAATCGCGGAGCATTTTTCGTTCAGCGAGGATAAGGTTAACTCAATGCTTTTCAGAACACGGAAAAAGCTTCGCGAATACCTCGAAAAGGAGGGTATCGAAATATGAAAATATCACGAATTGCCGAGGCTCTCGGCTCAATCAGCGATGAAATCAGCCGCGAGTCTGTCGAAGAAATTGAAACAAAGTCCGACGGCGTTTCGGACAATGTTTCCGCGCAGAAGCCCAGAATTGTCCGCTCCGAAGCGCCCCGCAAAGCGCCTTTCATTATCGCAGCGGCAAGCCTTTGCGCCGCGGCGGCTATCGCGCTTCCGATTTACTTCTCGGCGCTCGGAAACAGAAATATCGTAAATTCCGACGCGGGAGAAAGCGGGGCGTCTGAATATAATTCGTCCGGTTCTTCTACAACTTCAAATTTGACATTCGGATATAGTGCGGCAATTTCAAATTATTACGGTTCCGATGAAGTTGTTATCATTCCGGAAACGATTGACGGGAAAAAGGTTGTCGGTATTAACGAGAACGCCTTTCTTGACTGCAAAACGATTAAAAACGTTGTTTTCCCGCAAAGCATTACTGTAATAGGCAAAAACGCTTTCGGCAACTGCAAAAGCCTTGAAAGCGTCACACTCCACGAAAA
Organism: Ruminococcaceae bacterium UBA794; assembly: GCA_002304735.1. Classification (GTDB taxonomy): domain Bacteria; phylum Bacillota; class Clostridia; order Oscillospirales; family Ruminococcaceae; genus CAG-115. The sequence continues at coordinate 15,927 of DBIU01000033.1, forward strand.
TATCCAATATATAATGGACAGCGCTTTCATCGGCTGCACGAAGCTTGTAAAAGCCGAGCTTCCAAAAGACGCAAAGATAGGCGATTGTGCTTTTCTGGGCTGTTCTTCGCTTACTGAAGTCACCGGAGATATTGTTTATATAGGCGAAAGCGCATTTTGCGACTGCACAAGCTTAAAAAGCTTTGATTTTCCCGAATTTATGAGCGAAATCAAGCAATTCACCTTTTACGGCTGTACATCTCTTGAAAGCGTAACTATCCCCGAAGGAATTGTTCAAATCGGCAATTGTGCGCTTTATAAATGCACATCGCTGCAGGAAATCGTTCTCCCAAAAAGCCTTTGCGTAATTGAAACACGCGCATTTGGAGAATGTTCATCGCTAAAAAATATCGTTATTCCGGAAGGAGTAAGAAAAATCGGCGGCGACGCGTTTTGTTCCTGCGCATCGCTTGAAAGTATAACTATTCCCGACAGCGTTACCGAAATCGGCACGGATATTTTCGACGGCTGCATTAACATTCGGGCAACTTATAAAGGCAAAACCTACTCTTATGCGGAAAGGCTTGAGTTATACAGAGCAATCGACAGCAATTACCAAGACTTGCCAGCTCACTTATAATCACAAAAACGCAACAATCACGCTCATCTCAAAAAATCTCGCCGACTTCAAGTCAAAAACACCGTCGGGCAAAACCGGCGGTGTTCTTTATTTGCGATTTTGCGAAATTACAAGCTTTCTCTGAAAACTTCCATAATCTCCGCTTTTGTAAGCGGTTTATATCCGCCGCTCATATGAACGGTGAGGTCCGCAAGCTTTTCAATATCCGCTTCGGTTATCCCAAATTCGGAAACGCTCATCACAACTCCTATCTCTCGCATCCATTTCTCCATTTCCGAAAGACCTTCCGCTGCAATCTGCTCTTTGGTTTTTCCGTCGGAAGATACATTCCACACATTCTTTGCAAATCTCACAAACTTGTCAAGCCCATAAGGCATAATATAGCGATAATATGCGAGCGAAACGGCGGAAAGCGTCATTCCGTGAGTTGCGTTTGTGTAGCCGCCCATAGCCTGTCCGAGCATATGCACCGTCCAGTCGGTTGATTTTCCTTTTTTCAGCAGCGTGTTCAGCGCCCATGTCGCAGTCCACATAATATTGCTTCTCGCCTCATAGTCCTGCGGATTTTGCACGGCAATTCTGCTCGAGTGAATAACCGAACGCATAAGCCCTTCGGCAATGTAGTCGGTTGTGTTGTCGTCGTTTCCCGAAAAATACTGCTCGCAGATGTGATTGAAGATATCGTAAATTCCCGCTGTCATCTGATATTTCGGCAGCGTCATCGTATATTTCGGATTAAGCACAGTAAACTGCGGCATTACATCTTCGCTCGCGAAAACGTGACCTATCTTCTGTTTCGTCTTTTCATTCGTGATAACAGAACCCGCGTTCATCTCCGAGCCTGTTCCCGCCATTGTCAGAACGCAGCCGACGGGTACTATTTTGCACTCCGGCTCTTCAAAACGTATGAAATACTTTTCCCAAGGGTCGTCGGAGCAGTTTACCGAAACCGCGACAGCCTTTGAATAGTCGCAGACAGAGCCGCCTCCGACCGCGAGGATAAGGTCGGCGCTGTGTTTTCTTGCGATTTCAACGCCCTCATAGAGCTTCGCAAGCGTGGGATTTGGCATTACTCCGCTTATCTCCGCGACATTCTTTCCGCATTTTTGCAAAATGCCGACAACCTCGTCATAAATCCCGTTCTTTTTTATGGAGCCGCCGCCGTAAACAAGAACCACATTCTCGCCGTACTTCGGAAGCTCGTTGTTCAGATTTTTCAGAGAGTCCTCTCCGAAATAAAGCTTTGTCGGATTGCAATATGTGAAATTTCCAAGCATTTTTATTCCTCCTTTTTAATCGTATATTTTCCAGCCGTTAAGCCATTTTGCGGTTTGGGCGCTGAAATGGTCGACAATCTCGCTTCTGCCGATATCAAGCGCGTTTATCTTCGCCATTTCATCGTCCGTAAGCGTGAAATCCCAAATATCAAGGTTTTCCGCCATTCTCTCAATATGCGTTGACTTTGGGATAATCACAACTCCGCGCTGAACATTCCACTTCAGAGCAACCTGCGCGGCGGTTTTGCCGTATTTCTTGCCTATTTTCGTTAAAACAGGGTGAGTGAATATTCCGTGCTTGCCCTCTGCAAGCGGTCCCCAAGCCTGCGGCTGAACGCCAAATTCCCTCATAACCGCAAGCGCGTTTTCCTGTGCAAAGAACGGGTGAAGCTCAACTTGATTAACCATAGGAATGATTTTCGCGTTAACGCACAAGTCCGCAAGACGGTCGGGATAGAAATTGCAGACGCCTATTGCGCGGATTTTTCCCGCTTCATAAAGCTCCTCCATCGCGCGCCACGAGCCGTAGTAGTCGCCGAACGGCTGATGAATAAGATAAAGGTCGAGATAATCAAGTCCGAGTTTGTCAAGCGTTGTCTGAAAAGCCTTTTTCGCATTTTCATAGCCCGCGTCCTGAATCCAGAGCTTTGATGTGACAAACAGCTCCTTGCGCGATACTCCGCAGCTCTTTATCGCGTTTCCGACAGCGGTTTCATTGAAATAAGCGGCGGCGGTGTCGATAAGCCGATAGCCCGTTTTTATCGCGTTTAAGACCGCCTGCTCGCACTCTTTTTCATCGGGTATCTGAAATACCCCAAAGCCCTCCATAGGCATTTTTACGCCGTTTGACAAAGAAGCATACTCCATATTTATACCCTCTTTCCCATTTTATATGCTTCATTATAAGCGGGAGTGCTTTTTATTTCGCCGATTTTCCACGCATTTGTGCCGTAGATTATTCCCGCTTCTCTTGCTCCGTTCAAACAGTCCTCGGTAAACCCGCGGAATGTTTCGAGAGTACGCTTGAGATTGGCTTTTTCGGTATCTGCGGCGGTCATAATGAAGTAAAAGTCCTTGTCCTCTATCTCGGTATATCTCGGAACCGTGCGGTCGATAAAGGTTTTCATCTGTCCGTCCATTGAATAAAAATACACGGGCGTTGCCAAAACGATAACATCAGCGGAAACCATTTTGCCGAGAAGCTCCGCCATATCGTCCTTCTGCACGCATTTGTGAGTGTCGCTGCATACACCGCATCCGCGGCAGTAACCGATTTTTTTATCTGCGAGAAATATCTTCTCAACCCCGTTTCCGCTTTCCTCCGCGCCTTGTGCAAAGCGGTCGCAGAGTATGTCGGAATTTCCGCCCTTTCTCGGACTTGACGAGATTATCAGCACGTTTTTCATTTGCTTTCCTCCTGCTCGTTATCATCACAATAAACTTCCTTTGCCATTCGGAAAGCCGCCCAAGCGTTCGGCCAGCCCGCATAAAACGCAAGCTGCGTAAGAATTTCAGCCATTTCCGATTTGGTTACACCGTTCTGTTTTGCGGTTTTCAGATGATACATAAAGGAATTGTCAACCATTCCCTTGCTTACAAGTGCGGAAACCGTGATTACAGAACGCATTTTAAGCGGAAGCTCAGCCTCTCTCGACCAAACCTCTCCGAAAAGCACATCATCGTTAAGCTCCGCGAATTTAGGCGCAAAATTGCCCAGAGCATCTCTGCCCGCCGTTTGTTTAACCGACATATAAACACCTCATTTCAGCTCGTCGTATTCTTCATCTGTTACAGGCTCGCACCATTCCGTACGGCAGTTTTCGCCCGGCACTTCGATTGCAAGATGCTGAAAAGCGCTGTTGCTTGCAGCGCCGTGCCAGTGCTTGACGCCCGCGGGAATATGCACGACGTCGCCCGCCTTAAGCTTTCTTGCGGGCTTTCCCCATTCGCGATACCAACCCTCGCCCGCCGTGACAAGCAGCATCTGACCACCGCCTTTATCGGCATGGTGAATGTGCCAGTTGTTTCGGCAGCGCGGCTCAAAGGTTACGTTTCCTATAACCACCTGCTCGGTTGAAAGCATATTAAGATAGCTTTTCCCGATAAAATAATCTGCATAAGCCGCATTTTCACCGCCCACGGGAAAAACGCTCATTTCCTTCATTTCGCTCACTCCTTTATCCACTGCTCAATTTCTTTTTCGGATTTTCCGACTTGACTGCCGCGAATTGCAAGACCTTTTTCAACCTTTGCCGCAGGACAGATTTTGCGGATATCCTTTACGCTGTCGCCCATACCGCTGCCCTCGTGCGTGCAGAACGGCTTGATTACCTTTCCGTCAAGGTTAAAGCGCTCCAGAAACGTGAACACTGCCATAGGCATCGTTCCCCAGTAGTTCGGGAAGCCGAGATAAATCGTGCCGTACCCGTCAAGGCTTTCGGGATAAGCTTTTAGACGCGGACGGGCATTGTTGTTGCGGTCGGAGCGCGCCTGCTCAATGCACTCGTTGTAGCCCTTTGCGTAAGGCTCGGTCTGCTCGATTTTGAACATATCCGCGCCCGTGAGCTTTTCGATTATCTCCGCCGCAGCCTCGGTATTTCCCTTTTCAAGCACTTTAAGCTGACCGTTTACATAGTTTTCATCAGCCCTTGAATAAAATACAATGATTTTGTCCGACATATCGTAACCTTCTTTCTTTTTATCTTAATTTTACAACATTTTCTCTTGACAGGGAATAGCCGATATGTTATTATACTATTAACAATAAGTTTATACAACGGGAGATTGATATGTACAATTATTTGCTCGATACTTTTATTACTGCCGCCGACTGCGGCAGCTTCACGAAAGCCGCCGACGCGCTTTATATCTCGCCGACCGCCGTTATGAAGCAGATAAATTCTCTTGAACAGCGTCTTGGGATTAAGCTCACGGAGCGCACTACGGCGGGGATTAAGCTCACTGCGGCAGGAAAAATAATATACCGCGACGCGAAATTTATGATAGATTATTCAAAAAAATCCATAGCGGAAGCAAAATCAGCCGAACGCTCATATGAAACGACTTTCTGCGTGGGAACGTCGCTTCTTAATCCCGCGAAGCCTTTTATGGATATATGGTATCGTGTAAACAAAAAGTTTCCGGAATATAAGCTCCACCTTGTTCCCTTCGAGGACGACCACAAGGGTATTCTCTCCGAAATCGAAAAGCTGGGCGAAAAGTTTGATTTTCTTATCGGCGTGTGCGATTCAAAAGCTTGGCTTTCGCTATGCAGCTTCACACCGCTTGGAAGATACAGGAAAATGATTGCCGTTTCACGGGACCACCCTCTTGCAAAGAAAAAGCGCATTGACGTCGAGGACCTGTACGGCGAAACGCTTATGATGGTGAGAAAGGGCGATTCCGGCGTTAACGATTTTCTGCGAAGCGACCTTGAACGAAATCACCCGCAAATTCTCATTGAAGATACCCCGCAGTTTTACGACCTGTCCGTGTTCAATCGCTGCGCGGAAACAGGCAACGTCCTGCTTACCATCGAATGTTGGCAGG
>DBIU01000077.1 GCA_002304735.1 Ruminococcaceae bacterium UBA794
GAACCGCTGCTTCATGTGGCAGTGTTCCTTGAAATGATTTCCGATAGCCTTGACAATCTGCGGATTTTGCAAACCGAGGTGCAGACCGAGCTGGTGCGCTCAAAATTAAATGTCGACAGGCTTATGCTCCGCCAACAGCATGGCTTTATGAGCGTAATGCCGAGCGGTCGGAATATGTTCCGTGAACAGTTCGAGCGCGTTCTTCCCGCCGGCAGTACCGCGAATCTTTATCCCTTTTCATTTTCCGGCAAGACCGACGAGAACGGTTTCTATCTCGGGCGTGACAAGTTCGGATCGAACATTATTGTCGATTTTAATAAGCGCGCCGAAGATAAAACCAATGCGAATACCCTTATACTCGGCAACTCCGGACAGGGCAAATCTTATCTGCTCAAGCTGATACTGACCAATCTTCGCGAGAGCGGAAAGAATATAATCTGCATAGATCCCGAAATGGAGTACGTCGACTTGACAAAAAATCTCGGCGGCTGCTTTATCGATCTGATGTCGGGAGAGTATATTATAAATGTACTCGAGCCGAAATCATGGGGCGATGAGCGGGGTGACCCCGCTGTCGATTCCGCGCTTCGCGCGGATGATGAAAATGTCCCGAAAGCGTTCAGATTTAAGACCAAGCTGTCACAGCATATCAGCTTTCTGCGCGATTTTTTCAGGAGCTACAAGGATTTTTCGGACAGAGAAATCGATACAATCGAATTGCTGTTGATTAAATTATATGAGAAATTTCATATCAGCGACGATACCGATTGGATCAAAATGCAGCCGACCGATTACCCGATACTCTCGGATTTTTATGAGCTGATCGAAGCGGAATATAAGGCATTCAATCTGAAAGAGAAAAGCCTTTACACCGCCGAGAACCTGCAGAATATCTGCCTCGGACTGCACTCGATCTGCAAGGGCGCGGAGAGCCAATTCTTTAACGGACACACCAACATCACCGACAGCAGCTTTGTCACATTTGGCGTAAAAGGACTGCTTCAGGCAAGCAAAAATATCCGCAATGCTCTGCTGTTCAATGTCCTCGCATATATGTCTGAGCAGCTTCTGAGCAGAGGAAATACGGTGGCGAGCATCGATGAGTTTTATTTATTTTTGACCAACCTCACGGCGGTCGAGTACATTCGAAACTTCATGAAACGAGTCCGCAAAAAGGAATCCGCCGTAATCCTCGCAAGCCAGAACATCGAGGACTTTCTCGTGGAAAATGTCCGCGAGCTGACAAAGCCGCTGTTCTCGATTCCGACGCACCACTTCCTGTTCTACCCCGGCACGATTGAAAAGAAAATCTATATGGATACGCTTCAGGTGGAGGCTTCGGAATACGGGTTGATACAGTTTTCGCAGCGCGGGGTGTGCCTTTACAAATGCGGAAACGAGCGCTATTGCCTGTGCGTGAAAGCTCCCGATTTCAAGGCGGCGCTGTTCGGAACGGCGGGTGGTCGATAATGGCGGTATCACCCGTTTTAATCAAGCTCGCCGTTACCGCGGCAACCGATAAGCGCACATGGAAAGTGATAGCCGTAATACTCGCGACGCTTTTATTGCCGTTCATTCTGTTGATCGTAATGCTCGCGGGAATGATTTCGGGAGTCGAATCCGCGAATAATGAGCTGTTCGATTACAGCTTTGCCGGAGCGGCGATTTCCGATAATTTCACCGATGAGCAGCGGGAAGTGATCGAAAATATGCGCTCGTGGCTCGGCAAATTGGACGAGGTTATTACCGAAAAAGAAAATGACAAGGAACAAAGCCTTGACGGAAACATGGTCAGGGCCGCGTTTTATTGTCTGAATTTCGGCGGCGAACTCAATGAGGATTTCGATTACGAAACATTCTGTGAGTGCTTTGACGGACTGACGTTTGAGCAGCTTGAAACGGCTCTGCAAGCGGTTTCGGAGAGCTTTCCGGAATACGAGATCACGGGCAGCGAAACCCAATATATCAAAACGGTTTACGATTATTTGAACGGAGGAACATAATGGCTGAATTTGATTACGACAGCAAAAAGTATGTCGGCGCGACCGCGGAGGACTGCAAGGTAATCCACCTTGCGCTCTCCGAGGGAAAGGCGCTGACAATAGACGACAGCGGGCGCGTTCACGACGACACAGGACGGTGGATCGCGGATGGAAAGGAGCGGAATAATGTTTGAAATAGCAATAAATGAACTTGGCAGCGAGGTCGATAAGACGGCGTATGTTATGCTGCCCGCAAATAAAAATGCGGTTATCGACGCAATGGACAGGGATAAAGTATTCGGGGAAACGTTTGTGCGCATTGAAAGATGCGACAAGTTTCCCGAGCTGAACGGCTTTGAATTTTCGGAAGAACCGACGCTTGACGAGCTGAATTTTCTCGCGAAAAGGCTTGAAGAAATAAGCGGGGATACTTCCGAGAAATACGCTTACAGAGCGCTTTTACGCAAGCCGATGGACACTATCGGCGAGGCGATAAACCGCACGTATAATCTTCAAACGATACCCGTTTATCCGTGTAAAAATGTGTACGCTTACGGCGAGATCGTGCTGGAAAATGAAATGCTTGAAGAACTCGACGACATTCCCGACGAGGTGTACGAATGGCTCGATCCCGACAAGGTTGGACGGGCAATGGCAGACCGTGAGGGCGGCGTTTTCATTGACGGATATTACGTTGTCGCAAACTCTTACGAACCTGCTCTCGTATATGACGAGGAGCTTCCCGAGCCGCAGGAGGATTGGGTTTTCAGGCTCGAGATTGCGGGCGTTCCCGATAAGCCGGAGGACATTTCCAAAATGAAAACGGAAATATTAACGCTCCCTATCGATGAGAAATATATGCGAAAAATCGCGGAGCAGCTCGGCGAAAAATATATTGGCGACTGCAATATTATGAAATTTGAATCGGCGATACCGCAGATAAACGATTCGGCAATAGAGAGCGCGGAGGACGTCTTTTTGCTGAATGAAATTGCGGAAAAATATTCGGATTTAAGCCGCGAGGACGCTGCGAAATGCAAGGCTGTTCTCCAAAACGAAGCTTGGAAAAGTCTTGATGAAGCCGAGAATATTCTGAAAAATCTCGACGGTTATGATTTCGATATATCGGTAACGGACACTTCGGATTTCGGAAGAAAATATCTGTCCGAAATGCTGCCGCCCGACTTCGACAGATCGCTTTTGGAGGGCGTTAACGCCTCGGAATTTGCCGGAAATGTTCTTCGCGCCAACGGCGGTATGCTCACATCTTACGGTGCGGTTTCGGGGTACGGCGGTCATATTTATTCGATGATTGAGGCTCCGCAGCAGGAGCAGGAAAGCAGCTTTGAGATGGGAGGCATTTCGTGAAATATCAAATAAAATGCGCCGAGCCGGAACAGCAGTCCATGTTCTATTCGGACTGCGAACCCGCTCTGCGGAACGCCTGCGTAGGTCATGTAAGAATGGATTTCGGCGGCGGGAACGAGTTTTATTCGTCATGGTGGAGCAACCGCAATGACTTGAATACCAAGCAATTCCGCAACGAATTGGACGATGTCATAAACGAGCTGCGCGGCGGATTACTGAAAGACAGGAACGGAATGCAGTGCTATTGCAGCTGTCATCAGAGCCTTAATGTAAATGAAAGCTACGGCTTTTCCGTGGAAACCGATGACCGCCTTTTTCTCCTTCGATGTCGCCCCGAGCGCGGCAATTATGACTGTTATTGCTACTGCTACGACAAGCACGAATTGCAGCTTGCACAATCGCAGGAGCAGGACGAGTCGCAGTCACCGGAGATGTCGTTATGAGCAAGCGCGGACAGCAAACCGACTGCGCCGTGGAGCTTGAAAAAGAGTATGCCCGATGGGATGAGGTATTCACCAAAGGCGGCTCCGATCCGTTCTGGAGCGACGGGGTTAATCTCGAATTGATCCGAAATCGTATTCTCTATTACAAAGAACAGCTTGCAAAGCAGGAGAACTCACTGTTCGGATTGCCCGATATTTATTATCGGGAAACGCCGCCCGAGGTGGATAGTGATTACATGGCGCGCCCCGACGAAATCCGCGAAAACGCGCGGAAAGCGCTGGAGATTATCGACGCGGACGAGAATTTGAAATTCGTTCGGGGGCAAGCGCCAAGCCTTTCGGAAACGCAATATAAGCAGTTTTGTATCGCCGCTGTTATCAATTACGCGGAGAATCTGCGGCGCGCTATCGCGGCGGACGACCTCGTAATTATGCGGCGGTACGAACACCCCGACAGCTATCTCGAGAGCTTTGAAAGCGCGGCTATGAGGATACGCGATCCAGATTGTACGCGGCGGATCAACGATAATCTTACCGTCTGTGATCCCGAAAACGATGAGGAAATCGGGGAGGATTTTGATGAGGACTGCTCCGAAACGGAACAGTCCGAGGACGTTGAAATCTCCGAACCCGAGGAAGATTTTCAGCTTCGATTATTTTAATTTTGAAAGGAGAAATGCCCATGAAGGTAGTTATGGTAGAGCCTAACAAACCCGCATACGCGACGGAGATTGGCGACGATTATAAGTCGATTCATGACGCGGTCGGCGGCTTGATTGAGCCGATATATTTCCTCGATGAGCAAGGCGTGGTAATGGTCGGAAATGAGGAAGCCAAGATCATTGGTCTGGAGGGAAATCGCCGTTTCCCCGAGGGGATTGTCGCCGGACCGTTCCTCATTTGCGGCGACAACGGCGAGGATTTCTGCTCCCTGTCGGACGAACAGTGTGCAAAATATGTGGAGATGTTTTCGCAGCCGCACACGATCACGCAGGACGAGGTGGAGCAGGATATGAAGATTGAAATTTCATTCTTTTAGGAGGCGGTTGCTATGAAAAACACGGTAAATATTGCGCTTGACGATGTGAAAATCTCCGCGCTGAGAATGTATCTCTCGGAGAAAAAGACCTCGCTCGACGAGCAGCTTACCCGATATGCCGAGCAGCTCTACGGCAAGATCGTGCCGCAGAACGTGCGCGATTTTATCGACATGACCGAAAAGCAGCAGGCCGCCAAAAAGCCGAAATCCGCTACAGCGAAACCGACCAATCAACCGTGACCGATTTTGGGGCGGCTGTGTCGAGCCGTGTGCGGCTTTGGCACAAAGGTAGGGTAGTTTTACCTCCGCGCAGTTCTCGGGCAAATTCGGGGCGATTTTCGCAGAGTTGGCGAAACGGCTCTGCGGCCGAGTCGGGAGCGAGGCGGAGATATTATTTTGATGCAAGTTAAAGGCTCGGCGTTGCCGAGCCGATTACAGCGACGGGCAAAGCCCGCCGCAATCACGATTGTTGGCATTTACGGAAAGGGGTTGTAAAATGGGAAAAACCAAAAATTCGGAGTTGCAAGGTCCGAAAAATAAGGCGGTTGAGGGAAACAGCGAGGGGTTCTCGAATAAAATAAAGTTCCCCTTGTGGCTATATCCTCAAACAATGGAGGAAGTAAATTACCGTTTCGAGAGCGATAACTGCGGCTCTCGCAGCGAGTTTATTGAGAAGGCTGTAAATTTTTATATCGGCTATCTCAAGCAGGAAAAGAACGTGAATTATCTTTCGCCGAGAATTACTTCTTCGGTCGAAGCGGTAATAAACGGAACGGAGCAGCGCATCAACCGAAATCTTTTCAAGATCGCCGTGGAGCTTGGAAAAATCGCTCACACTCTCGCCGCAGCGAATGAAGTGGACGAGGATACACTCCGCGAGCTGCACGCAATGTGTGTTGACGAGGTGCGGCACATCAATGGCGTTATAAATTTCGAGCGTGCGGTGAAGTTTCAGAATGAATAGCTGTCTTAGGTAATGTTTTTTGTCTGCATATGAATTTTAAATCCAAATGCGTACAAAGACTGAAATAGCTAAATAACAATTTTATTTCTTGGGTGCTTGGCTGAAAGAATTTCCTTTTGCTTTGCCATTGAAACATGAGTGTAAATTTGTGTTGTAGCTATAGAGCTATGTCCAAGAATTTTCTGTATATAGCGTATATCAACATCTTCTTCAAGCAAAAGCGTTGCGAATGAGTGTCGGAACATATGCGGAGTGATATGCTTGTTATATCCGATTGCCGCAGCTTGATTACTGATCATTACACGAACCGATTGTTCGGTAAGCCTTTGATGCAATTTATTTACAAAGAAAAATCCCGATTCCAAAATATCACTGCGAAACGTTTCATAGTAACGATTTAAGGCTTCCAGGACATCGGGATTTTCTATTTGAATGATTCTCTCTCTGGAACCCTTGCCGAAAATTTTTATGGTATGGTTTGTGAGATCTACCATGTCCGGCGTGAGAGTACAGATTTCGGAAACTCGAGCTCCGGTTGCAAACAAAATCTCTAATACAGCTATATTTCTGACCGCATTTCTGCGTGAAAAATCTGTATTGCATTGGCGAAAAACATCATAAGCGTTTGCGAGAATTTCACTGATAATGTTCATCGGAATGACCTTGGGGAGTACCATTGGTTCTCGAAACGAAGTATCGATTTTGTCAAACGGGTTTGCGTTGATTATTTCTTGTATCATCAGATAGTGGGCAAAGGCTTTTAGAGAGGCGATTTTCCTCCTTGCAGTTTTAGGCTTGAACTGCCTATGCAGGCAGCCTATGTAACTGATTATGATATCTTTGCTGAACATACCAGAGGAAAATTCCGCAAACTGCAGCAAATCGGTTCTGTATGCTTTGGTCGTTTTGGAATTGAGAGTCCTCTGCTCCGAGCAATAGCGGAGGTATTCGGTTATATTATTCGTTAAATCCATTTTGGGTTCTCCTTTGATTTAGTATGTTTATATTATATACCTGCACACGAATTATGTCAAATTACACAAAACCTCGGGCGTTTTTTGTGCAAAACGCAGATCTTGTTGAAAAAATGATGAAATTTGTACAAGAATATGCTATAATATACTTGTATAATTATAGATAACTTCAAATTATCGTATAATAGCGCTCTATTCCAAAGAACTGTATAACGGAAGAAA
>DBIU01000069.1 GCA_002304735.1 Ruminococcaceae bacterium UBA794
GCCCGTGAGAATGAAAACACGGTTGTTCATACAGCCGTTTATCGCCTTTTTTTGAAGCGCCTCGTACTCAATCCCGTTCGTCCAAGCGACGCCCTCGATTTCCTCGGAAAAATCGGTTTCTCCGCTGTTTGACAGCTTCACCATTTCGGCAATCTTGTCCGCGATATAACACTCCGCCGCGTAATACTCCGAAAGATAAATGAAATTTTCGCCGTATTTCCCGCAAATCGTTATTTCAAGCCGCTCCGCGAGCAAATCGAGCGCCGAGTGAAATTGCTTTTCGTCAATATAAAGCGCCTGAGTGACCTCGTTGCAGAGTGCCGCCTCGCGAACGCAGGTATTCCCCTCGCCCGCCGCAAGCCGAAGCTGCCACAAAATTCCCGCGGCAAGACGATATTCGCTGTCGGCGGGGAAATCGAGGTCGCGCGCAATTCGCTCCGCGTCGGGAAACGAAAGCTCAATTCCGCTCTCGCACATCACATACGGGTTTTCGTTCACCGAACGGATAAGCTCGCCGCCGTAAAATCGCCAAGCCGCCGCTATGTAGGAATGAGCTATCCCATACTTTGAGAAAAACGTCATCGCCTTGCGAAGTCCCGTTATATTGTGAAATTCCTGCCCGATTGCAAGCGCACGTTCGGGCGAAATTCCCTTAATCTGCGAAAGCTCAAGCGGGTTGTTTTCGAGAATATCGGGCGCTCTTTCGCCGAAAATCTCGACTATTTTCTTCGCCATAGACGGTCCGACGCCACGGATTACTCCCGAACCGAGATATTTCCGAAAGCCGTTTACATCGCTCGGAAGCGAACGCTCGAATATCTCGACCCTGAACTGTCTGCCGTATTTCGGGCTTGTCGTGTATTCGCCGTAGAGCGTGAGCCGTTCGCCCTCGCGAACGTCGCCCATATTCCCAACCGCAGTCAGCAAAACGCCCTCAACGTCCATATCAAGCACGATATAGCCGCTTTCCTCGTTATAATAAACAACGTCCTCGACGCCGCCCGTCACGCACTCCAAATTACTCTCTGTCAATCTTCTTCACCATATCCGCGCATAAATGCACGTTGTCATATCTTTCCGCAAGCGCCCTCGCCTGCTCGTTTTCCTCGCCGCCGACTATGTTTATCTCGCCGACAAACCCGCTTTTGCGCGCCTGCTCAATAAACTCCGAAAGGTCCTCGGACGGCTTTACATAAACGTCAACGCTCCGAAGCGAGCTTCTGAAAAGCGCTCTCCAAAACAGCTCCGCAAGCATCGCCGCCCCGAATATCGCCAGAAACATCAGCCCGAAAACATATATAAACTGCATAATTCCGCCCCCTTTTCTGCAATATATGCAGAATTGAGGCAAAATGTCAGCGTGAAAGCAAAACGCAGTTCCAGCCTTCTTCGTTAAGCGCGGAAACGCTCTTCCAGCCGTTTTCTTCGAGAGCCGCCAAAACCTCGTCAAGGCGCTCGTCTATTATTCCCGAAACAATCAGCTTTCCGCCGCTTGCCAAGAAGTCCGCGAAATAGCCGCTCATTCCGATTATAACGTCCGCAACGATATTCGCGCAGATTACGTTAAATCCGCCGCCGATTTCCCCGCGAAGCGCCGCGTTTGTCGTGATATCGCCGCAGAACGCGCGGTATCTTTCAGCGGAAAAACCGTTCTTTTCGATATTCTCCGAAGCCGTTTTAACCGCGTTTTCGAAAATATCGCAGATTGTCGCGTCCTTTGCGCCGAGAAGCAGCGCCGCTATCGACAAAATTCCGCTTCCGCAGCCGAGGTCGAGAACGCGCTCGCCGCCCGAAATCACGCTCTCAAGCGTTTCCATAACCATTTTCGTGGTGTGGTGCTGACCCGTGCCGAAGGTCGAAGCGGGGTCGATTTCGAGAATTTTATCGCCGTCCTTCGCCGAAACGTTCTCCCAAGACGGCTTTATAACAAGGCTTTTCCCCACGCGGAACGGCTTGTAATACTTCTTCCAGTTGTTCGCCCAATCCTCCTCCTTAACGTTTGCAAGCTCCATTCGGATATTCCCGTAAAATCCGTCCGCGTTCTTCGCTTTATAGCCCTCCACAAGCGCTCTCACGGCTTCCAGAGTTTCCCTGCCCTGCGCGTTTTCGTGAACGTAAACCGTAATACACGGCTCCGCGTTTTTCAGCGCCATCAAGCTGTCGGCGACGTAATCCCAGTTAGCGTTCTTATCGGCGAGAAAATCCTCGAAATCCGCGCCGTCCTTGATGATAAAACCGGTAATTCCGTAATCCTGAAGCGCGCCCGTTATCCCGTCAATCGCTTCGCTTGATGTGTAAATGTCAACCTGATAAAAATTATCCATAAATCCTCCGATTTTCATTATGCAATAGTTGTTTTTATTATACTATATATTGTGGAGAAAATCAAGTGGTTTTGCGCAAAAAAAGCCGCTCCTCCGAAGAAAAGCGGCTGTGTTTTTACCGAAAAATCAGTTGTTGATAAGCTTGTCTGCTTCGTTGTTCCAGCTGTAAAGCTTGCGGATTTCCTCGCCGACCTTCTCAAGCTGATGCTCGGCGTGAAGCTTTCTCATAGCCTTGAAGTGAGTCTGCATACCCGCGTCGCTCATATCAAGCAGGAAGTCCTTCGCGAACGTACCGTCCTGAATATCCGACAAAATCTTCTTCATCGCCTTCTTGGTGTCCTCGGTAACAATCTTCGGACCGGTGATATAATCGCCGTATTCAGCGGTGTTGGAGATAGAATATCTCATTCCGGAGAAGCCGCTCTGATAGATAAGGTCAACGATAAGCTTCATTTCATGGATACATTCAAAATATGCGTTCTGCGGGTCATAACCTGCTTCAACGAGTGTTTCAAATCCAGCCTTCATAAGAGCTGTAACACCGCCGCAGAGAACTGCCTGTTCACCGAAAAGGTCTGTTTCTGTTTCGCATTTGAATGTTGTTTCGAGAACGCCTGCTCTTGAACCGCCGATTCCTGCTGCATATGCAAGACCGATATCATGTGCATCGCCTGTTGCATTCTGATGTACTGCGATAAGGCACGGAACTCCCTTGCCTTCCTGATATTCATATCTTACTGTATGACCAGGGCCTTTTGGTGCAATCATGATTACATTTACATCAGCCGGCGGAACGATACAGCCGAAATGAATATTAAAGCCATGTGCAAATGCAAGAGTCTTGCCTTCTGTGAGATATGGCTCAATGCTTTCCTTATATACGGCAGCCTGTTTTTCATCAGGAAGAAGTATCATTATAATATCAGCAGCTTTTGCAGCTTCAGCTGTAGTCATTACTTTAAGACCGGCTTTTTCAGCTCTTGCCCATGATTTTGAGCCTTCGTAAAGACCAACTACAACATCTACTCCGCTGTCATGGAGATTGAGTGCATGAGCATGACCCTGTGAGCCATAGCCTATAATGGCAACTGTTTTTCCATTGAGTTTGTTAAGGTCACAATCCTGTGAATAATAAATTTTAGCCATTTTATTTTTCCTCCAACAGTATATTGACATTTTATTTTTTAATGCCTGCTGATTTTTATTATAACTACTTAATATACAATTGTCAAGCTTTTTTCTTACCATTTTACATTGACATAATCACAGAAATTTCAGCATTTTTAACATAATACAGTGGTATTCTGATGAATTTATATAAAAAACAGGCACTCTTTTCCTGCAAAAAATTTTTTTAAAAAAAGTGTTGACAAATGAAAAATGATGTGCTATAATAACATAGTCGTCAGTCAGGTGGGAGCATAGCTCAGCTGGGAGAGCATCTGCCTTACAAGCAGAGGGTC
>DBIU01000082.1:0-2301 GCA_002304735.1 Ruminococcaceae bacterium UBA794
ACTTTTGGGGTGCATATCAAATTCGGGGCGGTTTTTCCTGTTAAAAAGTAAAACCGAGCGCGTTAAACACTCGGTTTTTCCTATAATTACTTTACAAGCTGCATCATCGAGGAGTTAATTTCCTCCGTAATAGCTGAAATTTCCTGAACGTTTGCAGCAATATTGGCGGAGCTTGTGTTTGTGCTGTCGAGAATATGTGTAACAGACTCGGCGCCCTCCGTGGTTTCAACGGCTTTCGTCATAATGCTGTCAATATTCTGATTAATTGAGGATATGCTGGATTCAACCAACGAAGTGTGTTCCTTCGCCTTTCCAACCGTCTTGTTCGACTTCAGCGACAGCGTTCTTACCTCGTTTGCAACAACGGCAAAGCCCTTGCCCGCGCTTCCCGCACGAGAAGCCTCGATTGACGCATTTATTGCAAGAATATTCGTCTGCGAAGCTATATCCGCGATTTCCTTCAAAATCTGCTCATATCCGTGAACCGCGTCGGAAATTGAAGAAATCGACGCGCTTATATCCTTTATCGCCGCAAGCGTAGCGTTTGCCGTCTGCGACAAATCCCGAACAGAGCTTAAAGCATTGGCTGTCTGAGCCAAATTATCATCGGTATTCTGCGAAATGGGCATTACCTTGTTTTGAAGCGCCTGCAAAGCGTCGCTGATTTCGGAAACCGCCTGTGCAAGCTGCTTCTGCTCGGCAACAGCTTGGTCGCGAAGCTCCTGAGCTTCATTATGACTGAAAACAACGCAGTTATTCGGCATATTGCAGCCTGTCGCAACCGCAACAGCCATATCCTTGCAGGATTTGTAGCCGCAGGCATGGCAGTTGATTGACCTTTCCTGTGCGGTTCGCTTGTTAAGAGCCGCAAATCCCTGTTCAACGGCAGACTGCGCTATCTTATGATTTGCGGAACGGTCGACATAAACGCGCAGAAAATCCTCCATTTTAAGCTTCGAGAACAGCTTCTCGGGAAAGCGCTTTCCGAGCCTCTGACCGGAAGCGTATTTCTTTACAAGCTCCATTGTATTGAAAGAACCGAACTGGCTGAAGCTTTCGGCGGCGCCGACGCCTGAATTGCAGCCGAACTCGCAGGAAAGCACGTCGAACACCTGCGGTCGGTGCGAATCGGAAGTCTTGAGATACTCCTCAAAATCGCCGTAAACCTTCTGAACGCCCTCCGAGGTCGTCACGGAAAGCGTTGGCGCGTGTACCTTCAAACATTCTTTCAAACCGCCCGGAATAGGATAAAACGCGCCGTCAAAACCGCGGCAAGCCGACCACTCAAATTCCGAGCGTCCCGAAGGAAGGCTAACTCCGTGACTTTTTATGTATTCCGACAGCCGCTTAAACGTCACATTATACGAAATTACGCCCGTATTCGCAAATTCGTCGCCCTTTGCTATGCAGGGAGATATTCCAACCAAAGTATTATTATCGCCGAGGTACTTCCTCACATAAATTGCCGCGCACATCATAGGCGACTGAACCGGCGACATATGCGGAATCATCTCGGGTTTATGCTTCTCGACATAATTAACAATAGCCGCGCAGGGCTGCGACACTAATTTCGCGCCGGGGTTTTGACGAACATATTTGAGGTGCATATATGTGCAGATATCCGCGCCGAAAGCGGTATCGTACACTTCCTTTACGCCCTTGCTTTTCAGCCATTGAAGAACATGACGCCATCTTCCGTCCATCGCGGTCTTGATTGCGGGCGCAACGACCAGCGAAATCTGCTTTCCGCTTTTAAGGTCGGAAATCAGCCTTTCAATATCGTCAAAATACTCGCGCGCTCCGTGCGGACAATGCTTTATACACTCTCCGCATTGAATACAAGCCTCGTTGTTAACCCTTACAACGGTTCCGTCATATGTATTTGCCGTAACGACGGGACAGGTTCGGATACAGGCATTGCAGCCTATGCACTTGCTCTCAATTACTTTAACCATTTTTCATATGCCCTTTCATACAAAATTTTTTGAAAGATAAGCCTGCGATATGCGGTTCGACTGTAAGCAATCAAGATAAAACGTTGATGGAATGTAAAAAAAGAAAAAACAAACCGATTTTGCAGAAATACGCTTCCAAAATCTGTTATCTAAGATTAGTATAACACTTTGTTAAATCATTGTCAAGGCATTATTAATATCACGAGCAAAATTTTGCGATTTATTTCGACATTATCCGAACGGTCAATCGTTTATTCATAACGGTTTAAGAGGCGGTTTAACGTCATAATTCCGCGCGAAAGCAAATATACTTGTACAAAATCAAGCGGAAGGGGAAAATTATGAC
>DBIU01000082.1:2376-15100 GCA_002304735.1 Ruminococcaceae bacterium UBA794
ACCAAAATTGTCGGAGCGCTGTTTAAGATACCTCTCGCAAATCTTCTCGGCGGCACGGGACTTGGCTATTTTTCATCGGCATACGGACTTTATTCGCCCATTTTCGCGATAACCGCGGCAGGCATACCGACCGTCATTATGCGTACAACCGCGCGCTGCTCCGCTTCGGGAAACCTCTGCCGCGCGGCAGCCGTCAGAAAATGCGCGCTTATGATGTTTTCGATAATCGGACTTTTCGGGACGCTTTGCGTCGCCGCTTTCGCAAAGCCGTTTTCGGAGTATATCGCCTGTTCGCCGCAAAGTCTGGCGGGAGTTTTATGCATTTCGCCCGCGGTTATGCTGTGCTGCATTTCAAGCGTCCTCAGAGGTTATCGCGAGGGGCTTGCGGACGTTGTTCCTTCGTCAGCCGCCGCAATATCCGAAGCGGTTTCCCGCGCAATTTTCGGTTTGGGGCTCTCTTTTGCGGTAATATTCTACGCGAAAAATCGCTTTTGCAACGGTCTTGACGTGTTCGGAACAGCCTGTTCAACCGAAGAACAAGCCTATAATATCGCATTGCCGTACGCTGCGGCAGGCGCTGTTCTCGCGGTATCGCTAAGCGAACTTGCGGGGCTGATTACGCTTATCATCATTGAAAGAAAGCGCAAAAACCGCGTTACAGCGCCAAAAAGATGCGAATACAGCCGCCGCGAAATCTGCCTTTCCCTGCTAAAAGAAATCACGCCGATAGCGGCTTCGGCGCTTGTTGTAAACTGCGTATCGTTCGTCGACCTGCTTACTGTTACGCGCACGCTTTCAGCGTCCGCGGCTAAAAATCCCGCATTCTTCAGCGATAATTTCGGAAGTATCCTTAACTTTTGCGGAGGAATTGACGGACTTCCGAACTTTATGTACGGAAGCTACACGGGAATTGCAATGACGCTTTTTATGATAATACCGTCGTTCGCAGGAATGGCTTCGACAGCCGCCGCGCCCGATATCGCCGCCGCTTGGGAGGTCAAGGACTACGAGCGGCTTTCCGGAAAAATCAAGCTTCAGCTCCGTGCAGGAGCGATGATAGCCTGCCCCGCGTGCCTTGGAGCGGCAGCTCTCGCCGCGCCTATCCTCAATATGCTCTATAAATCGCGCGCAGCCGAGGTTTCCGTATGCCTTAACTCTTTTGTAATACTTTGCCTCGGCGGAATTTTTATGACGGCTTCCTCCGCGCTTTTCGGCATTTTTCAGTCAATCGGGAAAGCCCGCGTGCCGCTAATGCTGATGAGCGCTTCAATCGTGCTGAAATTTGTACTAAATCCAATCCTCATCTCAATTCCCTCGCTGAATATAGCGGGAGCGGCGCTTTCAAGCGTAATAGGCTATGTAATTATGGCAATCGGCGGAACTTTCTGCCTAAAAAAGGTTCTTCCGGTGAAAATCAGCGTTTTCGGCACGTTTATTAAGCCGTTTATCTGCGCGAGCGGGTGCGCGGCAGCCGCTTATTTTGTACATCAATTATTGCAAAATTCGGTTAATTTAACATTTAATGTCGTGTTTTCAACATTTTCGGGCGTTTTTGTTTATGCAATTTTACTGATTTTGACGGGCTGTTTTCGTACAAGTGGCATAATAAAAACAAAAAATGCAAAAAAATGCAAAAAAACACTTGCAAAATAAGACAAAATAGGGTATTATATAAAAGGTTATTCACATTTTACCTGTATGATTGTAAAGGAGTTTAGGGAATGGATTTTGAGTTTAAGAGCCGATATGACATTTCCGACCTTCTGAAGATTATGAAAATTCTGCGCTCCGAAAACGGTTGCCCGTGGGATAAGGTTCAAACGCATGAGTCTATACGCACCGACCTTATCGAGGAAACCTACGAGGTCTGCGAGGGAATTGACGCCAACAGTCCCGAAATGCTTCGGGAGGAGCTTGGCGATTTGCTGATGCAGGTTGTTTTTCATTCGGAGATTGAAGCGGAAGCGGGTAGTTTTGATTTTAACGACGTCTGCGACGGTATATGCCAAAAGTTGATTTACCGCCACCCTCACGTTTTCGGTGAGGTGTCCGTGAAGGACGCGGACGAGGTTCTGAAAAACTGGGACGCATTAAAAAAAGCCGGTAAACACCAGGATACTTATTCGGATACGCTTGAGAGTGTGCCAAAAACTTTCCCTGCCCTTCTCAGAGGCGAAAAGGTTTGCAAGCGCGCGGCAAGAGCGGGTTTGTCCGAGAATGACGCAAAGGTATGCGCCGAAAGTATCTGTGAAGATATCCGGCGGCTTTGCTGCGGAGATTTTTCGGTAGACGTTGAACAAAACCAACAGATTTTGGGTAATATATTGCTGAAATTTTGTAATTTGAGCAGAATTTTGAAGGTTGACAGTGAAAAAGCCTTGACTTATTCAACAAATGAGTTTATAATGAATTTTAGAGCTGTCGAAAATGAAATAATCGCAGACGGAAAGTCCCTTGACGAGTTGTCGGACGAGGAACTGAAGCTTGCGGCTGATAAAGTCCTCAACGGTTTGTAACCGTTAGATTATAGAATAATATTTTTTGGAGGTTTAATAACATGACAAAGGCAGAATTAGTTACAGAAGTAGCTGCAAAGTCCGGTCTTTCTAAGAAGGATACCGAGAAGGCAATCGCAGGCGTAATCGAGACCGTTACCGAGACTCTCGCTAAGGGTCAGTCCATTCAGCTCGTTGGCTTCGGTACTTTCGAGGTTCGTGAGCGTGCTGCAAGAAAGGGTATCAACCCCCGCACCAAGGAAGCTATTGATATAGCTGCTACCAAGGTTCCCGCTTTCAAGGCAGGCAGAGCGCTTAAGGACGCTGTTGCCGCTCCTGTTGCTGATAAGAAAAAGGGCAAGAAGAAGTAATTCTTTTAGAGCATTATAATTAAGCGGCGGGGTTTCCGCCGCTTTGATTTTTAGGAGAAAATATGCGTCTGGATAAATTTCTTAAAGTTTCAAGGCTTATAAAGAGAAGAACTGTCGCAAACGAGGCCTGCGACGCAGAAAAGGTTTCGGTTAACGGAAAGCCCGCGCGCGCTTCCTATGAAGTGAAAACAGGCGACATTATCGAAATTAACATCGGCAAGCCGCTTAAAGTAAGGGTTCTCGAGGTAAAGGAATTTACCAAAAAAGAAGAAGCCGCCGCGCTTTACGAGGTTGTCTGAAAAAAGAATATTGCGCTCCCCCGCCGAATATATTATAGCGAACAATTGGTTTGCTGTATGGACGGGGGTGTTTTTATGCAGAACAATTCAATTGCCGCTCCGCAGAATATCGTTATGGAGAACAGAAAAAATCTGCGCGTTTCCGGCGTTAAGGACATCGACAGCTTTACCGAAACGAGAATTGTGCTTTCAACGATTATGGGCGAGCTTGTTATCAGAGGCGAAGATTTGCACGTCACCGCGCTTGACGCTGAAACCGGCGACTTTTCGATGACGGGCAATATTTCTTCCTGCGTTTACAGCCGGAAAAGCGTTATGGACGGCCCAATTAAAAAGCTTTTTCGTTAAGTCGGAGGATTTATGAATATCAACATTCCGGATTGCTTTATGATTGCGTTTTTCGTTGGATTTGCTTTCGGTCTTGTTTATGAAGCTCTTAGGATAATCAGGCTAATCCTGCGGTTTAAGGCGGCTGTTTATGTCTGCGATATCGCATTTTTTCTTCTTGCGGCATTTGCCGTTTTGCGCCTTTCAACATCGCTCGGCAATTTCGTCAGAATATACACGATTTTCGGCTTTGGCGCGGGCGTTTTCGCATATATCGCGACAATAGGCAGGCTGCTAAATCTCATTGAAAGCGCTGCGTCTGTCGCTTGGAGGTTAACCATCGGCAGACTTCTAACGAAAATATGCGGTATAATAAGAAAAGCTATTGTTGGAATTGCACAGAAAACCAAGACAGGATTTGTGAGAGCCTCCAAACTTTTTCAAAACAACCGCGAAAATAGCAGAACGCACTTGAAATCAGACGGTAAAAAAGTGTATAATATAAAGAGATTAGAAAAAATTGGGGAAGGTGAAAAGAATGTCATCAAAGCTGATGTCAGGCGAAGCTTGCCGTAATCAGAAAAAACACAAGCTCTTTCGTTTTCTTGTCGGCGCGGCACTTCTTGTTATCGCGATTTTCGTCGTTTATACGCTGATTTCCGATATGATTCAAATTCAAAAGGATACGGAAACCTATAACAGCCTTGTTGAACAAACAAACGCTGTGAAAGAGCAAAACGCTCAGATATCGAATTATCTCGAGGACGACGAGAAACTGGAGCAATATATTGAGGATATTGCGCGCGATAAGCTTGACCTTGCAAGTCCAAACGACAGGATTTATAACGTTGTTCCTTCGGCAGATTAAACAAGACAGCCCTTCGGGGCTGTTTTTTTGACTTTTTCATCAGAAATTGTATATAATATATAAGCCGCACTTATTGTATTTTCGGAGAAAGCTATGATTTTTCTTAAACGACTGCTGAAAAAAATATTTAACCGAACCACGGTCTGCATTTTCGGAATTGTTATTCAGATTGGCTATTTTGCTTCACTTTGCCTCGGACTCGGCTTTTGCTACAACGCGTCATATCTTGTTTTTCAGGCTCTCGGAGTTATCGTTTCAATGCTTATCGTAAATTCCGATATAAATTCGAGCTATAAAATTTCTTGGATACTCGTGATTATGTCGTTCCCGATTTTCGGGGTTATGTTCTTTATTTTTTTTGGGAACAGCAGCTCGAGCCGTAAGCTTCGTCGTAAAATGTCGCCTTACATTCAAGCTGAGCGGGATTTGCTGTCAAATGACGCTATTGATAATACGCTCAAAAACGAGCCTTTTTCGGCTGCAAGACAAAAGGATTATCTTCGCAAAAGCGGTTTTGCGGCTTATGACGGAACAAGGTCGGTTTATCTTCCGAGCGGCGAGGATAAATTCAAAGCGCTTCTTCGGGAGCTTGAAACTGCGGAAAAATTCATTTTTCTTGAATATTTTATCATTAACAAAGGTAAAATGTGGAATACAATTCTCGATATACTTGAGAAAAAAGCAAAATCCGGAGTAGATGTTCGCGTGATTTACGATGATATCGGCTGTTTGCTGACGCTGCCTGTAAAGTATGAAAAAGAGCTTGAAGCACGCGGAATAAAGTGCCGTGTGTTCAATAAATTCAAGCCATTTATCTCGAAAAAACTGAATAACCGCGACCATAGGAAAATTTTCGTAATCGACGGGAAAACGGTTTTTACGGGCGGAATTAACCTTGCCGACGAGTATATAAACGAGTTTGAAAAGCACGGTCACTGGAAGGATACCGCCGTTATGCTTAAAGGGAAGGCTGCTCGCGGCTTTACCGTAATGTTTCTCACAATGTGGAATTATCTCTCGGGGGAAACTCCCGCGAATTACGGTTGTTTGCCCGACTATTGCGAGGAAAGCGACGGCTTGGTTATTCCGTATTGCGACAGTCCGCTTGACGAAGAACCCGTCGGCGAAAACGTCTATCTCAACATCATAAACAACGCGCGAAAATACGTCTATATCACAACGCCATATCTCGTTATCGACGATGAAATGCAAAACGCTCTTACTCTCGCGGCGAAAAGCGGCGTAGACGTGAGGATAATCACGCCGCACGTTCCCGATAAATGGTTTGTTCACTCCGTTACCAGAGCGCATTATCGCAAGCTTACAAGCCTTGGCGTCAAGATTTATGAATATTATCCGGGATTTATTCACTCAAAAAGCTTCGTGTGCGACGATGAAATCGGCGTTGTCGGGACAATTAATCTTGATTATCGAAGTCTTTATCTTCATTTTGAATGTGCCGCTTGGCTCTGCAAAACCGATTGTCTTGCCGATATCAAGCGGGATTTTCTGAAAACCCTCGACGAATGTGACGAGATAACCTATGACGACTGCCTTTCCGTGAACGTTTTTGTACGCGCACTGCGGCTCATTCTAAAGCTCTTTTCACCGTTAATGTAAATAATCGGCATATTATCTTAGAGCGCTTCATATTAATGAAAATATGAAAACAAATTCCGCTCGGAGGTAAAAAAATGACTGAATTTCTGCCGGAAGGCTATTTGCTTAACACACCCGAAAATATCGCGGCAATATCTTCCCGCGCTTCCCTTTCCGCCGCGATTTCATCGGAGAAAATTCTCGAAGCGCCTTGCATAATCTGCGACAGCAAGCATAATCTGATTGTCGGACTTGGCTGTATGAGGGGCGTTATTCCGCGGGAGGAAGGCGCGCTCGGCATTTCCGAAGGCTCGACGAAGGACATAGCGCTGATTTCCCGCGTAAACAAGCCTGTTTGCTTTATCGTAGACGGTTTTTCCACAGACGAAAACGGCACGGAATACGCGCTTCTCTCGCGCCGAAAAGCGCAGCAAAAGTGTATGGATAACTATATCCGCGCTCTGAATACCGGCGATATTATCACGGCAAAAGCTACTCATCTTGAGCAATTCGGTTGTTTTGTCGATATCGGCTGCGGTATTCCGTCGCTTATTCCCATTGATTTAATTTCGGTTTCGCGCATCTCTCACCCGTCCGACAGATTTTTTGTCGGTCAGGAAATCAAAGCAATTGTGAAGTCGTTTGACGGCGGCAGGATTTGCCTTTCGCACAAGGAGCTTCTCGGCACTTGGGAAGAAAACGCGGCGCTTTTTGAGGCGGGCGAAACCGTAACGGGTATTGTCCGTTCGGTTGAGGAATACGGAATTTTCGTTGAGCTTACGCCAAATCTCGCGGGGCTTGCCGAGCCGAGAAGCGACGTTTTCGTCAACCAGCGCGCTTCTGTGTACATAAAGGCGATAATTCCCGAAAAGATGAAAATAAAGCTCATTATCGTAAACACGTCCGATGACGCTTTTCACAACAATGAGCCGAAATATTTTGTTAACGCCGACCGCATAGACAAATGGGTCTATTCTTCCCCGCTCTGTTCAAAACGGATAGAAACGGACTTTACTCGCCCTTAATCTTCTTCCAGTACTCTTTCGACGCGTTCTCGAACTTGTTATCGCCATATTCATAATAAACCTTGTCCTTGAGATTATCGGGAAGATATTGCTGTTTAACGTAATGATTAGGGTAATCGTGCGGATAGAGATAGTGCTGACCCTTGATTTCAGCGTCCTCGCCGTCGCAGTGTTTATTCTGAAGATGGCGCGGAAAATCGCCGATAAGTCCGTTTTGAACATCGGCAATAGCCGCATTAATCGCGTTATAGCCGCTGTTTGACTTCGGAGCAGTCGCAAGAAGCACAACTGCGTCGCCGAGAGGTATTCTCGCTTCGGGCAAACCGAGCTGAAGCGCGCTGTCAACGCAAGCCTTCACAATCGGAATAGCCATTGGATAAGCAAGCCCGATATCCTCCGCCGCAATCACAAGAAGCCTTCGCGACAGAGATATTATATCTCCCGCTTCCAAAATCCTCGCCGCATAGTGCAGCGCCGCGTTTTCGTCCGAGCCGCGAATTGACTTCTGAAGTGCGGAAAGCAGGTCGTAATGCTGGTCGCCGCCGCGGTCATAGCGCATATTGCTGCGCTGCGTAAGCTCCTTTGCAAGCTCAAGCGTAACCTTTCCGTCAGCCGCTGAAACCGCGCACAGCTCCACTGTATTCAGGCACTTTCGCACATCTCCGCCGACTCCTCGGCAAATATAATCAATCGCTTCTTCGTCAATATCGAACGCTTCGCCCATCTCCTCGGAGATTTCGGCGAAGCCTCTTTTTGCGGCTTTTTTCAGTTCTTCCGGCTCAACAGGCTTGAACTCAAACACGGTTGAGCGCGACAAAATCGCGTTGTATACATAAAAATAAGGATTTTCAGTCGTCGAAGCGATAAGGGTAATGCTGCCGTTTTCAATGTATTCAAGCAGGCTTTGCTGCTGCTTTTTATTGAGATATTGAATTTCATCAAGATAAAGCAGAATACCGTTCGAGCCTAAAAAAGTGTCAATTTCCGAAACGATTTCCTTAATATCCGCGGTTGAAGCGGACGTTCCGTTGAGCTTGTGCAGGCGCATATTCGCCGACTCTGCGATAATCCTCGCAATCGTGGTTTTCCCGACGCCCGAAGGTCCGTAGAATATCATATTCGGGATTTTCCCCGACTGAATAATCCTGAGAAGCGGTTTTCCCTCTCCTATAAGATGAGGCTGCCCGACAACGTTTTCAAGCGTTTTCGGGCGGATTTTATCTGCTAAAGGCATTTTATCTTCCTCTATGCTCCGCAAGAAGCGCATTAATCTTCTCAACAGGGTCGATAACAGCGCTTACGGAAGTGTCGTGATTAAGCGAAGCTATAAAGTATGCGAGATACTTCGATACGTCAACTTCCTTAAACCACTCGCGTTTAAGAAGCTCGGGCGAGCGATATGTAAGATTCGTTCCGAAAACGGCGTCAAGCATTCCCTCCTCATAAGCCTTGTCAAACGCGTCAAGACCGTTTGTGAAAATACCGTAGGTTGCATACGCGAAGAAGCGCTTTGCCTTGCGTTTTCTCAGCTCTCTTGCGATATCAAGCATCGACTCGCCGCTTGAAATAATATCGTCCGCAACGAAAACCGTCTTTCCCTCAACGTCCGAACCGAGATATTCGTGAGCGACAATCGGGTTTCTTCCGTTGACAATCTGAGAATAATCGCGGCGCTTGTAGAACATTCCCATTTCAACGCCGAGAACGGAAGCGTAGAACATATTTCTGTTCAGCGCGCCCTCGTCGGGGCTTATAACCATAAATTTATCCTTATTTACGATAAGGTCGGGGAACGCCTTGAACATAGTCTTAAGGACTTGATACGACGGAATTACGTTGTCGAAGCCCATAAGCGGAATTGCGTTGCATACGCGCGGGTCGTGCGCGTCAACCGTGATTACGTTCGCAACGCCCATTGCGTGAAGCTCCTGAAGCATAACCGCGCAGTCAAGGCTCTCGCGATAAGAACGTCTGTGCTGACGTCCGCCGTAAAGAAGCGGCATAATCACGTTAATTCTATGGGGCTTGCCGCTTGCAGCCTGAATAATACGCTTAAGGTCGGCATAGTGGTCGTCGGGCGACATATAGTTCTCCTTATCGAAGAACTTATACTTGCAGCTATAATTTCCCACGTCCACAAGAATAAACAAATCCTTACCGCGAACGGTATTCTTTATAAGCCCCTTGGCGTCGCCCGAAGCAAAACGCGGACACTCGCTCTCGATAATAAAGTTATCATAGGGTCTGCCGTTGCGTTCAGCCCAGCGGATAAGGTAGTTGTTTATCTGAGAAGCAAGCTCCTCTGTTCCGCGCATTGCAATCAGTCCGATAGGAGCAACCTCGTTATACTCCTGATAAAGAACCTCGGTATTTTTTACAGTCGTCATTTCCTTTGTCCTCCCCCGCATTATTCGTAAAGCGGATATTTCTTTGTAAGCTCGGTTACCATTCCGCGAACCTTGTCCGCAGAACCGTTAAAGTCCTTTGCTGTAAGGTAAATGCACTCGCCGATAACCTTCATATCCTCTTCCTTAAGACCGCGCGTGGTAACGGCAGGAGTTCCTATTCTCACGCCGCTTGTAAACGCGGGCTTCTGCGGGTCGTTGGGGATAGCGTTCTTATTGACGGTGATATAAACCGCGTCAAGGTTGGTTTCAAGCTCCTTGCCCGTGATATTAAACGGACGGAGGTCAACAAGCATAAGGTGGTTATCCGTACCGCCGGAAACAAGGTTAAAGCCTTTTTCAAGAAGCGTATCAGCGAGAACCTTTGCGTTCTTGACAATCTGCTCGCCGTAAGCCTTAAATTCAGGCTTAAGCGCCTCGCCGAAGCAAACAGCCTTCGCCGCGATAACGTGCATAAGCGGACCGCCCTGCGTTCCGGGGAAAATCGCGGAGTTAATCTTCTTTGCAAGATATTCGTTGTTCGTGAGTATCAAACCGCCGCGCGGACCGCGAAGCGTCTTGTGGGTGGTCGTGGTAACGATATCCGCGTAAGGAACGGGGCTTTGGTGCTGTCCTGCGGCGACAAGACCCGCGATATGCGCCATATCAACCATAAGATAAGCGCCTACGGCTCTCGCGATAGCGGAAAGCTTCTCAAAGTCTATCGCTCTCGGGTATGCGGAAGCGCCCGCAACGATGAGCTTGGGCTTGCACTTGTTAGCCTGCTTGTAAAGCTCCTCATAATCAATAAAACCGTCGTCGTTCGTGCCGTAAGGAACGAAATTGTAGATTTTACCGGAAATATTAACGGGCGAACCGTGAGTAAGGTGACCGCCGTGCGCAAGGCTCATTCCCATAACGGTGTCGCCGGGCTGAAGAATTGCGACATAAACCGCGGTATTAGCCTGAGCGCCGCTGTGCGCCTGAACGTTCGCGAATTTTGCGCCGAAAAGCTTCTTCGCGCGCTCAATCGCTATATTTTCAACAATATCAACGTTTTCGCAGCCGCCGTAATAGCGCTTTCCGGGATAACCCTCCGCATACTTGTTTGTAAGAACGCTGCCCATTGCCGCCATAACCGCGGGCGAAACGATATTCTCGCTCGCGATAAGCTCGAGATTGCGCTTTTGGCGCTTCAGCTCAAGCCCCATTGCGTCGGCGACCTCTTTATCATATCCGCCGAGAAAACCGATACTGTCCATCAAATCGCTATACATAATGTACTCCTTTCAAGAGAAAAATACTACATATACATTTTACCACAAAACGCGCCTATTTTCAAGTATTTTTGCAATTATTATATATAAAAAAAGCCGCTTATAACCACGGCTTTTTTGGTAATTTTTATATTTTGCCCATAACAAACTCAAATCCGAGCAAAACTGCGAGAAACGCGAAGTTATACAGTGTGAAAACGGCGAAATATTTGCCCTTTCGCGAATTATCCGAGCGCGAATAGAGCTTGAACGAAATCAAGCTTGCAAGCGAAGCTATAAGCGTTCCCATTCCGCCGATATTTACGCCGAGAAGCAGCGCGTCCGAGTTTTGCGTAAAGCCCGAAAGCATAATCGCGCAGGGAACGTTGCTGATTATCTGCGATAGTCCGCAGCCGAGAAGAAGCTCTCTGCCGTCAAGAATAGAGCCGATAAAGGTTTTCACCTGAGGAACCGCCGAAATATTTCCGACAAACACAAAAAAGCAGACAAAGGTGAAAAGAAGCGCATAATCGGGTTTCGCAAGGATTTTTCTGTCGAAGATAAGAGCCGCCGCGAGCGTTATTCCAAGCGTTATTCTGTAATCGAGAACCCTTGCGACAGTGCAGACGCACACGGCAAATATCACCGCATAAACAAAGAAATTGCGCGACGGCTTGAACGAAACGTCTTTTTCAGCGCGCTCGATTTTCTCGGACGGAATAAGAAAAAGCGACGCGATAATAAGCGCGAGGCAAATCCCCGAAATCGGAAGCATAACCGCGAAAAAATCGGCGGGATTATAGTTATAATGCGAGTAAATAAAGAGATTTTGCGGGTTTCCGATGGGGGTTGCCATTGAGCCGAGGTTCGCCGCAGCCGTTTCAAGGACGATACAGCGGATTGTCGTCCTTTCCCTGCCCTTGAACAGCATAAGCGTGAGCGGAACGAACGTCAGCAGCGCAACGTCGTTTGTGATGAACATTGACAGTATGAAGCAAAGCAGAACAAGCGCGGCGGAGAGCGTTCGCGTGTTCTTAAAGCGGCTTGTGAGCTTGGCGGAAAGGAAGTCGAAAAGTCCTATTTTGCCGAAGCCCTGAACCGTAACCATAAGGCAAAAAAGTATCGCCAGAACGGAATAATCTATGTAATTCAGATATTCTGCGCTCGGCGGCGTAATAATCATTGAGGCCAGCGCAAGAATAAATGAAATGCATAAAACAATTTCATTTTTCAAAAAATTAACAATTTTTGTCATTTTATCACCCTCTCAAACTTATTTATTATAGCACTTTTTGTACTTTTTTGCAATAATTTTTCAAAATATCTTGAAAATTAAGATTTTTTTTGTTATAATGAAAGCGAAAGAAAGGCAGGCGATTTTTTTGCAGTACAATCACCTTATAGATATGGACGATTATTCCGTTGCACAATGGAACGATATAGTTTCTCTTGCAGAGAGAATTAAGACAAATCCCGAAGAATACTCGGAAATGTGCAAAGGAAAGATTATGGCGACTCTGTTTTACGAGCCGTCAACCCGCACTCAAATGAGCTTTCAGGCGGCTATGATTAGGCTCGGAGGAAGCATTATCGGCTTTGATAATCCCGGAAATTCCTCCGTTGCAAAGGGAGAAAACCTCAAGGATACAATCAAAATTGTAAGTACTTACTCTGATATTCTTGTTATGCGCCACAATCAGGAGGGTTCGGCGAAAGCGGCGGCGCTTTGCGCTGACTGCCACGTTATAAACGCGGGCGACGGCGGTCATCTTCACCCGACGCAGACGCTTACGGACCTGCTTACGCTTAAATCGGAGCTTGGACGTCTGAACAACCTCACCGTTGGACTTTGCGGCGACTTGAAGTACGGAAGAACCGTACATTCGCTTGTAAAGGCGCTTTCCTGCTATCCGAACAATAAATTTGTGCTGATTTCAACGCCGGCTCTCGCCCTGCCCTCTTACGTCAAGGAGTTTATCAAGTCGCACAACAGCAGCTTTATCGAAGTCAAGACAATCGACGAGTGCATCGGAAAGCTGGATATGCTCTATATGACGAGAATACAGCGTGAGCGTTTCGACAGCGATGAGGAATATGAGC
>DBIU01000031.1:0-4958 GCA_002304735.1 Ruminococcaceae bacterium UBA794
AAAACCTTGTTTGAGTGAAAATGTGTATAGCACGCCGTCTGCTTCGTCAAACCTCCTTGTAAGGCACCAAGCCTTACTTCGTCGACTTTTCTCGCATTCGTCGTCCTCTACCCATTTTCACTTTTCAAACCGGTTTTAAGAGGTTCCCATAATTTCGTATTTCATAACAAGGGACTGAGAAAATGAAAGAAAAAAAGACGTTTTCGGGCTGCGCTGACAAGTATTCTCAGGGCTTTCGTGACGGACTTCCGATTGCTCTGGGCTATTTTTCCGTGTCGTTCGCGTTCGGAATAACGGCGGTTGGAATGGGCTTGCCGCCGATTGTCGCGGTGCTTATCTCAATGACAAATCTAACTTCCGCGGGTCAGCTTGCAGGCGTTACTATACTTGCCGCAGGCGGAAGCTTTCTTGAAATGGCGATGGCTCAGCTTATCATCAATCTGCGCTATTCTCTTATGAGCCTGTCGCTTTCGCAGAAGCTTAACGCGAAATATTCCGTTCTGCACAGAATTATCTCGGCTTTCGGCGTAACGGACGAGATTTTCGCCGTGGCTTCGGGAAAAGAGGGCGAGATTGACAAGAAATATATGTACGGGCTGATTACGCTTCCTTACATATTCTGGGCGGCGGGAACGGCTGCGGGAGCGTTTCTCGGAGAGGTTCTTCCCGAGGCGGTAAAATCGGCGCTTGGTATTGCGATTTACGGTATGTTTATCGCAATCGTCATTCCTCCCGCGAAAAAGAGCCGCGGCGTTTTGTTTACGGCGATAACGGCGGCTGCGCTTAGCTGTTTGCTGTTTTATATACCCGTTTTCAGCGGAATTTCTTCGGGCATTGCGGTGATTATCTGCACCGTTATCGCGGCGGCGCTTGCAGCGCTTCTGTTTCCGCGCAAAATCGAGCCGGAGGAGGCGGACGAATGAACGACGCGTCTTATCTTTATCTAAACATCGCCGTTATGGCGCTTGTGACTTATCTGCTGAGAATGATACCGCTTGCCGCTTTTCGGAAGAAAATAAAGTCGAGATTTCTGCTTGATTTTCTCTACTACGTTCCGTATGCCGTTCTCAGCGCGATGACGCTTCCTGCGGTGTTTTACAGCGGAAATTACATAATAAGCGCCGTTGCGGGCGTAATTGTCGCCTGTATACTCGCTTTTTTCGAGAGGGGACTTCTGACGGTCGCCGCGTGCGCCTGCGGAGGAGTCGCCCTCGCGGAGCTTGTGATGCGGCTCTGCGGGCTTATTAAATAACGATAACGCGCTCCCCGAAAAGGGAGCGCGGTTTTTTATGAATTGCTGACTGCGATGAACTTTTCAAGCGTTTCAAGCGCTTTTCCCGAGTCGATTATGCTTGCGGCAAGCTTTACGCCGTCTTTCATTGACTCGGCTTTTCCGCCGATAAAAAGCGCCGCGCCCGCGTTCAGAAGAACCGCGTTTCGCTTGTGACCCTGCTCGCCTTTGAGAATATTTCTGGTTATCTCTGCGTTTTCGGCAGGCGAACCGCCGACCAAATCCGACTTTTGGCAGCGCTCAAAGCCAAATTCTTCGGGAGTAATCGTATATGTCTTGAACCAGCCGTCCTTGAACTCGCAGACCGCAGTCGGCGCGGAAAGGGAAATTTCGTCAAGCTTGTCCCTTCCGTAAACGACCATACCGCGCTTAACTCCGAGGTTAATCAAAACCTGCGCGAGCGGCTCAACGAGATACTCGTCGTAAACGCCGAGAAGCTGCATTTTCGGGCTTGCGGGGTTGGTGAGCGGACCCAAGATATTGAAAACCGTTCTGAAGCCAAGTTCTCTGCGAATTGCGCCGACATATTTCATAGAGGTGTGATATTTCTGCGCGAAAAAGAAGCACATTCCGACCTTTTCAAGCAGCTCGACGCACTTTTCGGGCGACTGCTCGATGTTCACTCCGAGCGCTTCAAGGCAGTCCGCCGTTCCGCACTTCGAGGAAGCCGCGCGGTTTCCGTGCTTTGCGACCTTCATTCCGCCCGCTGCTGCAACAAGCGCCGACGTCGTCGAGATATTAAAGCTTTGCGCGTTGTCGCCGCCCGTTCCGACTATCTCGAAAATATCCGTTCCCGCGTTGACTTTTGTTGCGTGGTCGCGCATCGCCGCCGCGCAGCCCGCTATTTCGTCAATCGTTTCCGCTTTAGCGCTTTTCGTTGACAACGACGCGAGAAACGCCGCGTTCTGAGTCGGCGAGGACTCTCCGCTCATTATCTCGTTCATAACCGCGTAGGCTTCGTTATAAGTCAAATCCTGCTTGTTTACAACCTTTTCGATTGCTTCTTTAATCATAAAAAAATCTCCTTTCCTTTTGCACTTTAATGTACAATATCTATCATAACAATTATACCGCGTTCTGTGGTTTTTGTCAATATTATTTTGTAAATTGACCGATATTTCCGAAAAAATTCGCTATTGACAAATTGAGAATATTTAGATATAATATTGTAAAAAGAAAAGGGAGGAATTGCTGTGCGCGAGGCGCTTGTTGGACGTGTTTATCGGCATTTTAAGGGCGACTGCTATCTTGTTGAAGCAATCGCCGCCGACTCCGAAACCGGCGGAAAAGTTGTTGTTTACCGCAAGCTTTACGGCGACGGAGGCCTTTGGGTAAGACCGCTTGAGATGTTTCTCGGCGAGGTTGACAGTGAAAAATACCCCGAATGTAAGCAGAAATACCGCTTTGAATTGATGGAAATTGAAAGTAAAGGTAACAACGCATAATTATTGTCATTTAGTCGCGCCGAGATTTTTTCGTCAGAATGAACAAAACGAACGAAGGAATACTGTATGTATTTCGAGAGAGTTTTGGATATTATGACGGAAAAAGAGTAAGCGAGTAAATGATAAAGGCGCTAGCCGGTAATTGTGCGCTGTTACCTGAGGCGAGGCACTGAGATGGTAAAGGAAATTGTCCGCGACCCGATTTTTCTTCAGATTAAGTCCGAGCCTGCGTCGGAAGCCGATTTGCAGACCGCGCGCGACCTGCTTGATACGCTTGAAGCGCACAAGGACGGCTGCGTTGGTATGGCGGCGAATATGATTGGCGTTTCAAAGCGAATAATCGCGTTTGACGATAACGGCGTATATACCGTTATGCTTAACCCCGAAATAGTGAAATTTTCCGGCGCTTACGAGGTGGAGGAAGGCTGCCTGTCGCTTGCGGGAACACGCAAAACAAAGCGGTTTCGC
Organism: Ruminococcaceae bacterium UBA794; assembly: GCA_002304735.1. Taxonomy (GTDB): domain Bacteria; phylum Bacillota; class Clostridia; order Oscillospirales; family Ruminococcaceae; genus CAG-115. The sequence goes on from DBIU01000031.1 coordinate 3,205, forward strand.
AGCGTTAAGGTAAGCTATCTGAACGAAAAAATGCTCCCGCGCGTGAAAACTTACACGGGTTTTACAGCGCAGATTATTCAGCACGAAATCGACCACTGCAACGGTATCCTTATATAAGTTTGAAATAATTAATCCATAATAATTTGCGGTTGAAATCCGAATTTATATATGGTATAATATATCATAGCTTGTAATATAAGCCCGAATGGTTGGAGGCGATTTGATGAAATGGTATATTGAAACACTTCGGGAGCTGCGCGATGTCGAGCCTATAATTTCCGTTTGCGGCGACGACTGCGCCGTTTGTCCGAGATTTCTCGCTCAAACAGACGAGGAACTGCACGAAACCGCCGTTTTTTGGCACAAAGTCGGCTGGCGCGACCGCGTTGTCGGCAACGACGAGATAAAATGCACGGGCTGCGGCTGCCGTCCCGAGTGCAGCTTTAAGCTGCTTCCTTGTACAAGGGAACATGGAGTGAAGATGTGCCGCGAATGTGACGAATTTGAATGTGATAAGATAAGAAACGTTCTTGTTTCCTCCGATGAGAAAAAGAAAATATGCGAGAAATTCTGCGACTCGGACGAGGAATTTCAGGCGTTTGTAAGAGCGTTTTACGAGAAAGAAAAAAATCTGAGAAAATGAAAATTGTTTGCGAAAAGGAGAAAAAATGAATATTTTGACAAAACGACGTTTTACGGTAAAATATCAAATTTTGGCGGGAATTGCCGCTATTATCGGCGCGGCTGCGCTTCCGCAGCTTTTTCACGCTGTCGGAGCGGTTTCGGGACTCGGAACTTCGCTCGGTGAAGCGTTTTTGCCGATGCATTTTCCCGTAATTCTCGCGGGATTTATCGCGGGGCCGTTTGCGGGAGCGGCGGCGGGAGCGCTCAGCCCGCTTGTAAGCTTTGCGATTTCGGGTATGCCGAGCGCGGCTATGCTTCCGTTTATGTGCATTGAACTGTGCGTTTACGGCTTAACGGCGGGTCTTCTCGCAAACGCGAAAATGCCGTCCGTCTGCAAGCTTCTTATTGCGATGAGCGCGGGAAGAATTGTGCGCGCGGGCGTGATTGCGCTTTCGATTTTCGCTTTCGGCAATGAAACTCTGAAGCCTGTCGTAATGTGGAACAATCTCACGGTCGGACTTCCGGGAATTTTGCTTCAGATTTGCGTTATTCCGCTGCTGCTTTACAGAATTGACGGTGCGAAGAAAAATGAGCGGTAATCTTGCAAAAGCGCGCGAAATCCTCTCGAGCGGAGTTACTTTCGCCGCGTTTAACGGGGAAACGGCTTTGACGGATAATCGGCGCGGGGTAAAGCCGCTTATTGATATTATCGGCCGCGGCGAAACGCTTCGCGGGTTTTCCGCGGCGGACAAAGTCGTCGGGAAGGCGGCGGCTTTTCTGTATGTTTTGCTTGACGTGAGCGAGGTTTACGCGGAAGTTATCAGCCGTCACGCGCTTTCGGTTCTTGAAGAAAATAATATTCACGCGGAATATTCGGTTCTCACGGAAGCCGTCAAAAACCGCACAGGAACGGGATTTTGCCCGATGGAAACAGCGGTTCTCGATGAAAATAAGCCAGAAAAGGCTCTCGAAAAAATTCGCGCAAAGGTAATCGAGTTATCGAGTAATAAGAATTGATTGTAAATCCCGCTTCGGAAAAGAAGCGGGATTAGTCTGTCGAAAAAACAAATTTGCCCGCGAACCGGGAATTTTAATCAGTTTTTTGCCGCGGGTTTCCCGGGGCAAAAAAC
>DBIU01000031.1:5078-8192 GCA_002304735.1 Ruminococcaceae bacterium UBA794
TCCCTTTGGGACTTTTTCGACGTTTTCTTCCCGCTTCGGAAAAGAAGCGGGATTTTTCTTGACAATATGTGAGAAAAGTGTTATAATAAAAATATATGCGAACAAAGAGAGGGATTGTTTTGACAATATTTTACAGCTTCGGCGGAAATATGTACGTTAATATCACGAACGGCTGTCCGTGCAGCTGCATTTTCTGCATAAGAAAGAACTCCGACACGGTTTGCGATAACGACAGCCTGTGGCTTGAACACGAGCCGAATTTCGCCGAGATAAAGGACGCGTTTGAGCGTTTTGACAAGAGCGGCGCGGAGGAGGCTGTTTTCTGCGGTTACGGAGAACCGACCGTGCGCGTGGAAACGCTTCTCGATACGGCAAAGCTTATCCGTGAGAATACTGATTTGAAAATCCGCCTGAACACGAACGGTCTTGTTCGGCTTATTCACAAGGATTTTGACGTAAAACGCTTCAAGGGGCTTTTGGACGGCGTTTCCGTAAGCCTTAACGCGCCGAACGCAAGGCGTTATAACGAGGTTACGCAGCCGTCTTTCGGAGAGGCTGCTTTTGATGAAATGCTGAAATTCGCCGCCGATATGAAAAATCTCGGCATAAACACGGGATTTACCGTTGTTGACGTGATTTCCGCGGAGGAAATAAGCGAGTGCGAAAAGCTTGCCGAAAAGCTCGGTATTCCGCTTCGCGTAAGGCATTACATCACCGATAACGAAAGCTATACATAATGAGAATTTTGGGAATTGACCCGGGATATGCAATCGTGGGCTTCGGCGTTTTGGATTACGACAACGTTCGGTTCAAGACGCTGAAATACGGCGCGATTACAACTTCTCCCGACGACAGATTTGATTTGCGGCTGAAAGAAATTTACGAGGATATGAACGTTCTTATAGATAAGTTCAGACCCGATTGTATGAGTATCGAAAAGCTGTATTTCAACACGAATATCACAACGGGAATTGACGTTGCCGAAGCGCGGGGAGTGATTACGCTTGCCGCGGCAATGAAAAATATCCCGATTTTCGAGTACACGCCGCTTCAGATTAAGGTTGCGGTGACGGGATACGGGCGCGCGGAAAAGCGCCAGATGCAGGAAATGACGAAGAATATTCTTCATCTCGGCGAAATTCCGAAGCCCGACGACGCCGCCGACGCGCTTGCTATCGCGATTTGTCACGGCCACACGGGCGGCTCGCGGCTGTCGGAAATAGCGCGTGAAAACAGTTAAGGAGTATTGCTATGATTTACAGTCTGCGTGGAGAGCTTATTACTTGGGAGCAGGGGCTTGCGGTCGTCGAGTGCAGCGGAGTGGGCTACGCCTGCCGCACAACCGCGAATACGCTTGCGGAAATTCGCGATAAAAGCGAGGTTTTTTTGTTTACATATCTGCACGTTACCGAAAATTCTCTCGATTTGTTCGGCTTTTCGGATACCGCCGAGCTTTCCTGCTTCAAGCAGCTTATTTCGGTATCGGGAGTGGGACCGAAAGCGGCGCTCTCGATTTTGTCCGATATAACGCCGTCGAAGCTTGCTTTGTGCATTGCCACGGGCGACAGCAAGACGCTTACAAAATCGCCCGGAATAGGTCCGAAAATCGCGCAGAGAATTGTGCTTGAGCTGAAAGACAAGATTGCCAAGGAGCAGCATTTTTCCTCAGAGGCGCTGCAAAGCGTTCCGCAAGTCGGCAAAAACAACGTAAGCGAGGCGATGGAAGCGCTTGCGGTACTCGGCTTCGCGCCCGCGCAGATTAATTCCGCGCTTATGGGAGCGGATGTAAACGCGTCTGTCGAGGAGCTTATAAAGTTCGGACTAAAGAATATTTCCGCAAAATAATGGGGTGATATATTGAATAAAACAACCGATACGAGATTGTCCGTTCTTGCCGCGCTTGTCGGCGGAATAGGATTGGGGATTTTATTAAGCGTTTTGTTTTTTCCCGAGGACAAAAATCTTCTTTGGCTGATGACGCTGATTTATGCGTCTATGGCGGGCGTTTTCTTTATTTCATTCCTGCTAAGCAAATTTCTCCTGCCTTACATCAACCGCAGAAGAGCCGCAGTCCGCGCTCTCGGCAAAGACGGTATCAGAATAATGCGGCACGATGAAACGGCAAAACTTGCTTACAGGGGCATTTATAAGCTGCTCTGTGGAAAATTTCCCGAGGCGGAGTCTTTTCTCCAAGAGGCGCTCGCTCACTCTGATATAAGGCAAAATCAGATGTTCTGCATTGAATGGCTTATTAAGCTTTATGAGACGATGGAAAATGACGCGAAGATGCGCTGGTGCTTCAGAAAAGCCGTTGAATACGCGCCCGATAATCCCGAGGCGCAGTCGAGGCTCGGTCACGCGTATTTTTCCGAGGGAAGCCTTGATAAGGCGCAGTATTGCTTTGAACAGGCGCTTCGGTATGACCCGAACAACGGCTACGCTTATTATAATCTCGCGAAGATTTTTCTTGTGCGCGGCGAGGACGACAAGGCGCTTGAAACCCTTGAAAAGCTGATTAAGCTGAACGAAAATCACCCGCTTGCACACGCGGAGTTTGCGAATTATTACGCAATGCACGGTAACCGCGAAAAAGCCGAGGAAGAATGTAAAAAGGCGCAGCTTTGCGGCGTTAAAGAGCCGGACGAGCTTAATCGCCGCATAAACGCAATGCTGAGCTTTAATGAAACGCAGTTCAGCGACGAGGACTTGCCGCCGCTTTATTACAGAAAAATCGAAAAATCCGATGAAAATGAAGAAAAACAGGATTAATTTGCGAAAAGAAAGGTTTATTCGATATGCTTGAGATGTCAAACGACGACTTCGATTTCAGCGAAAACCGAATGGTTGCGCCGACGGCAAGCGTCACGGAGAGCGAAATGGAGCTTACGCTTCGACCGAAGTCGCTTTCCGAATATATCGGTCAGGATAAGGTTAAGGAGAATATGGCAGTATATATCGAAGCGGCGAAAAAGCGCGGAGAGTGTCTTGACCACGTTCTTCTCTACGGTCCTCCCGGACTTGGAAAAACAACGCTTTCGTGCATTATCGCGAACGAAATGGGCGTGAATATCCGCATAACTTCGGGTCCCGCTATCGAAAAGGCGGGCGACCTCG
>DBIU01000031.1:8288-9509 GCA_002304735.1 Ruminococcaceae bacterium UBA794
TCTTTTTATCGACGAAATACACCGACTTTCGCGGCAGGTTGAGGAGGTTCTTTATCCCGCGATGGAGGACTATGCGCTCGACATCGTTATGGGAAACGGTCCTGCGGCGCGTTCCATACGCATTGATTTGCCGAAATTCACGCTTATCGGCGCGACAACACGCTCGGGTCAGCTTTCCGCGCCGCTTCGCGACAGATTTGGCGTTGTTCAGCGCCTTGAGCTGTATACTCACGAGCAGCTCTGCGATATCGTTCAGCGCTCGGCGGTTATTCTCGGTATTCCGTGTATGAAAGACGGCGCGCTTGAAATTGCAAGACGTTCGAGAGGTACGCCGAGAATTGCAAACCGTTTGCTGAAGCGCGTCCGCGACTTTGCCGAGGTTCTCGGAAACGGCAAAATTACCCGCGAAATCGCCGATACCGCACTGCTGAAGCTTGAAATCGACGCACTCGGTCTGGACAGCCTTGACAGGCGCTTCCTCGAAATGATAATCAAGGGCTACAACGGCGGTCCCGTGGGGCTTTCAACGCTCGCTTCCGCGCTTAATGAAGAAGCGGTTACGCTTGAGGACGTGTGCGAGCCGTATCTTATGCAGCTCGGATTTGTCGCTAAAACCGCGCGCGGGCGCATTGCAACCGAGCTTGCTTACAAGCATCTAGGAATTGCCCGCGACAACGGCGGTCAGCAGACGCTTGATGACTAACGGAGAGAAAAATGACAGTATGTGCAAATAACGGGAGCTTTCCCGCAAACAATACCGAGGAGCTGAAAGCCGCGCTCAACGCCGCCTGCGGCGAGATTTGGCTCGGCGAGGGCGAGGACACTTATCCGTGTATCGCGATTTTGTGCTGCGAGGACGGCGCTTCGCTGAATTATTTTGCAAGCGAGGGCGGCGAGATGTTTGTTTCCGTGGGAAACAGACTTCTGCGCGGCACTCTCGATGTGAATATTGACGGCGAAATGTATCAGATAGAGCGCTCGCAGATTATTCCTTACGACAAGGTTTTGCCGTGCGCGGAGGAGTTTATGGGAAATTACGCGCTTCCCAAAAGCGTTGCTTGGGATAAATTATAATACGCAAAATAATACGCAAATCTGCCTGAAATGGTACAGGATTGGCTGCGAAATATCGCAGACTGAGAACAGGAGAAACAATGAGATTAGCCGATAAATGGAGCGATTATGAGCTTTTGGACTGCTCGGACGGCGAGCGGCTTGAAC
>DBIU01000031.1:9563-9961 GCA_002304735.1 Ruminococcaceae bacterium UBA794
TGATACGTCCCGACCCGCAGATTATCTGGAAGGAGTCGGCGGAAGCGGCGGAATGGCAGACCGCTCACGCGCGTTATATCCGTTCGGATAAGGGCGGCGGCGCTTGGGATTACCGCAGAAAACTGCCCGAAAGCTGGCAGATAAGCTATAAAAATCTGACTTTTCTCGTCAAACCGACCGGCTTTAAGCACACGGGACTTTTCCCCGAACAGGCGGTTAACTGGGATTACTGCTCGGAGTTGATTAAATCCGCTAATCGTCCCGTAAACGTGCTTAATCTCTTTGCTTACACGGGCGGCGCGACGCTTGCCTGCGCGGCGGCGGGAGCTTCCGTTTGCCACTGCGACGCAGTTAAGGGTATGGTTGATTGGGCGAGAACGAACGCGAAGCTTTCGGGG
>DBIU01000031.1:10108-10428 GCA_002304735.1 Ruminococcaceae bacterium UBA794
GCGAGATGTGGAAGCTTGAGGAGTGCATTTTCGGGCTTATGCAGGATATAACCGAGCTTTTGTCGGATAAGCCGCTTTTTTTGCTGCTGAACAGCTACACAACGGGCTTGTCGGCGTCGGTTATGAGCTATCTTCTGAAAATGACCGTGGGAAAACGCTTCGATATCGACGTTGTTTCCGAGGAAATCGGTATTCCCGTAAAACAGACGGGAATGGCGCTGCCTTGCGGAAGTACGGCGATTATCAAGTTTAAGTAAATAATTATGGCGGTGAAGCAATGGCGCTTTGCCGCTCTTTTTATAAGGTCACCTCTAAAAACC
>DBIU01000050.1 GCA_002304735.1 Ruminococcaceae bacterium UBA794
ACATCAAGGAAAAATCGGGCATTGTCGCCGACAAAAAAAGCGCTTCACAGTGAAGGAAATTCACAAGATAACCAACCGCGCGCAAGCACGGCTGAAGATATTCAATCGGCATCATATGAACCTCGTCGAATACGATAACGCTCTCCGCGATATTGTGGAGCTTGCGAAGCTTTGACGAACGATTGTGATAAATCGACTGAAAAAACTGAACGTTTGTCGTAACAATAAGCGGCGCGTCCCAATTCTCGGTTGTCCGCGCGAGAAACTCCGCTTCGTCCTCGCTTTCCGAAGCCTTGTTATAATCAAAGTTTGAATGATGCTGCAAAACAGGCAGGACGTCGCCGAACAGCTCATTAAACGTCTCGGCGGTTTGTTCGATAATTGAAGTGTACGGAATAACGTAAATGACGCGCTTTTTCCCGTTTTTCACGGCGCTTTCGAGCGCAAGCTTGATACTGCAAAGCGTTTTTCCGCTTCCCGTCGGCATATTAAGAAAATTAACGCAATTATCCGAATAAGAGCGAAACGCTTGCTTTTGAAGCTCGCTTCGCGCGCGGTGAACTTTGGTGTCATTCGGCATTTCATCAAGCTTTTTGCACACCCTTTTAAGCGCCGCGGCAAAATCGCCCGTAATTCCGCGTTCCAAGCCGTCCGAACAGAATTTTTCCGTATCGAGAAAATCCGCGTCCGTTAAACAAGAAAAAATATAGCGCGTTAAGAACGCATACCGCTCGATAAATTCGCGGTATGAGTCGGGCGAGGTTTTGTCAACGCCCTTTTCAAGCACTTTATAAACAAGCGTTAGCTGTTTATCGTCGGGCGGCGCGCAAAACTCCTCATAAAGCGGCTTGTACTTGCCGATATCGTCAACGCGCCTCGACAGCGCTTCCTGAAGCGAGCCTTGCGGCGAAGCGGAAGTAACCATACCGTTTTGCAAGCCCGCGTGATGACCCGCGGTGCAGTATTCAAGAAGCGGTGCAAAAAAACTCATCAGCTTGCTGTCAAACGCGTGAGAATGTATTTCTTGAGCGGCAACGCAGGCGTGTTCGCAAGGCGAAGCCGAAAGCCCGCGAATACGCTTCTGAAACCCGTCGCGAAACTTTCCGATATCGTGAATAATCGCCGCATAACGCGCAAGCGGCTTGAATGGATTATCGGCAAAGGCTTCCGCAAGAGCAGCCGTTTCGCAGAGATGCTCCTCGATTGTCTGTTCTTTTCCGTCGTCTTTTCTGATGTGAGCGAGAAAATTGTTCATATTGTCCTCTTATGTCAAAATTTGTTGACTCGTATAATTTTATTATACAATATGAACATAAATTTGTCAACAGATTTATTAAAATTGAGCAATTTTTGTAAATTTATACAATTATTAATAAAGCCATTTTTCATCTTAAAGAAAAACATTTTCACTAATTTTGTTTTGATAAACAAGACGAGATTTGAATTTACGCATAAATCGCTAATAAAGTATCTGCGGATAAAAAATCGCCCCTAGCGGAAACTAGGGGCGATAAAGGAGCAGCGATGAGAGCAAGAAAAATTCCCTCGCGGGCATAAAAATCACCCCTAGAGCGAACTAGGGGCGATAAAGGTGCAGCGTCACGCTGCTGGCGGAAGCGGTGGGATTCGAACCCACGGTACCTTGCGGTACAACTGATTTCGAGTCAGTCCCGTTATGACCACTTCGATACGCTTCCGTATTAAACAACATTAATATTATACACAAAAAACCGCTTTTTGTCAAGGGGAAATTTGAAAAAATATTGAAAAATATATTTACTATTGACAAGAACGAGAAAAAGAGTTATAATAAAATTGTATATTTATGGCGCGGCGCCTGCCGAAATAATATGAAAGAGGGATTGATTATGGAGCTTAACAAATTAAAGGGTCTTAGAAGAAATCTTGTGCTTTTGGCTTTGATTGAGCTTATCGGAGGGCTTTTCCTGATAATTTACAATAATACCGGACTTGAGATGCTGCTCAGAATTACGGGAATAATCGCGGCTTCTTACGGTGTTATCACGCTTGTTTTGTGGCTTTTCAAAAAGGAAAAGAAGGAAAATATCACAATGCTGATTACCGCGGTTCTGGGAATTGCGGCGGGAGCTTGCTTTGTTTTTCTTTGGAAGAATATGCAGGGCGTTTTCACGATAATCGTGGGGATTTTTGCGGGAGTTTACGGTATTCTCAAGCTTCCGAATATGTTCGCTATGAAGAAGGCGGGCTTCAAAAAGTGGTTTCTTCTGCTTATCCCGATTGCGCTTATCGTCGGAATTGGCATTATAATCGGTCTTAACGCTTTTAACAAGACTGTTTTCACTCCTTCTGTCGCGGCAATTCTGCTCGGTGCGTCGTTCATTCTCGGCTGTGCCGCGGATATTATCGCGCTTGCGGGCGCTAGCGGAATTGAAGAAGCTGTCGCGATTTCAACCGAGGTTGACGCGGAAGCACCCGCGATTACCGATGAGAAAAAGTCTTGATTTGTGGAAAGATTTAAGGTAATCGCGCTCTATACGGGGTTTTGGCTGGTTTTCGCCGTTTGTTTTGCGGCGATGTTTGCGATGCTTGTTTTGTGCGCGGTAGGAATACCGCTCGGGCTGATGACGGCTGTGCTTGGGATTGCCGTGCTGCTGTTCAGGGCGGATTTTGTGCTGACTCGGCTTGCGCCGGAGATTATGCTTTTCGGCGGACTTGCGGGAGCGTTTCTGACGGCGTTTCTCGGCGCGCTCGCGGTTAAGCTTGGGTTTATTATCTCGCGGTTTTTCCTCAGAACAAGACGGCGCTGTGACGCTTTAAGGGGCAGATGATGGAAAAAATCGTGAACAGGCTGCTGATTATCACGGCGGCGGCAGCGGTGGTTTTCGGAGCGCTTGCGTTTGTTTTCAGAAACGCAAGGCACGACAGCGCGGCGCAGGGCGACGAGTATTATCCCGTGTGCGATTATATCGACGTCAATCTTGTGCGGCTGAACGCTGAAATAATTCCTTATGACGGCGACAAAATACGCGTTTGCTATAAAAACAATCTTCCGCTGATTGTCGAACACGGCGACAACAGAATTTCCATATCCGAGGACGAGAGGTTTGTAATATCGCTTTTTCCGGGCGAAAGCGCCGGCTTTGGCGTGAGCGTTTATCTGCCGGAGCGGAGCTATCGCGAGATTTCCGTCGGCAGCGGCGGCGGAAACGTTACCGTCGGCAGAGTGGACGTTAGAACGCTTGCGGTTATGACCGAAAGCGGCGACATAACCTGCCGTGAAACGATTTCGCAGTTTAACATTTCGACAACGAGCGGGTTTGTTTCGCTCGATATTGAGGCTGCTATGAGAAACAGCTCGATTTTGTCGAGGAAAGGCGACGTTGATATTTTCGTATCCGAAAGCGCTTCGGTTGCCGTTGATTTTGAAACGAACACGGGGCAGTGCGTTCCTGAAATCACGGGCGGACGAGCTTCGGGAACGGGATTATACGGGATAAACGGCGGCGCGGGAAAAATCGAGGCTGTCGTTCAGAGCGGCACTCTTACGATAAAAAAGCGGTGAAAGCCGCAGAAAGGTCTTATGATGAAACATTACAGACAGGTTCTTAATATCACGACAGATGAAACGGAACAGTTCCTTAATCTCTCGTATGAGGTTGAGGAGTGCGTACGCAGAAGTATGATTAACGAGGGAATTTGCGTTGTCGCTTCTCAGCACACAACCTCCTCGGTTTTCCTCGAAAACGACAACGAGTGCCTTTATCACGATTGGAAAAAATTCCTCGATACCGCGACAAAGGTTGAAACGGAATATGAAGTCGATTACATCAACAAGGGCGTGCAGCATTTGAAGCAGATTTTGCTCGGTTCGTCCGTTACGGTGCCGATTTCCGACGGCAAGCTCGACCTCGGTCCGCGTCAGTACATTATGTACGCTGATTTTGACGGAATGCGGGAAAAATATGTTGTTGTGAAAATAATCGGTGAATAATCTATGGAAAAGACCTCTTTCGGGAAAATAATTCTCTCAAAAAAAGCTTATTGGCTTAGCTTCATAATTCCTGCCGCGATTTTGTTCGCGGCTTACGCTCTTTTCGGAATGTATCCGTTCGGCGTGAAATCTGTTCTCGCGCTTGACCTAAACGCGCAATACGTCACCTATTTCGACTATATGTACGATGTTTTCGGCGGAAAGGAGAGCCTTTTCTACACATGGAGCGGTTCGCTTTCGGGCGAGTTTTTCGGGACGTTCGCTTATTATCTCGCAAGCCCGTTTAACTTCATCGTATGGCTTTTCCCGCGCGAAATCATAACAGAGGGCATTATGACAATGCTTCTGGTGAAATCGGGGGCGGCGGCTCTTTCGGCGGCGTTTTACCTCAAAAAGCACCGCGGATTTTCGGATTACACGACAATCCTTTTCTCGGTGATGTTCGCGCTGTGCGGCTATTTTGTCGCGCACACGATTAACCCGATGTGGCTTGACGGTCTGATTGCGCTTCCGCTTGTTATAATGGGCGTCGAGCGTATCTGCCAAAAACGCGGCTTTTTGCTTTACACGCTTTCTATTTTCTATATCTTCATCGCGAATTATTATATCGGCTATATGGTCGGGATTTTCTCGGCGCTTTATATACTCTACTATGCGTTCTCAAGGAAAATCGGCAGGGTTTCCGACTATTTCAAGGCTGCGGGAATTTACGCGGCTTCGTCAATTTCGGCGGTGCTGATGTCCTGCTTCGTGATAATACCTGCGTTTAAGTCGCTTCAGAACGGAAAACTCGGCAGAGCTTCCGAGCTTTTTTCGAGCGATAATCTGAAGGAGAACTTCAATATCCTCGACGGCTTCATAAAGCTTTTCCCGGGAACCTATGACACGGAAAGACCCGACGGTTTGCCGATGCTTTACTGCGGCACGCTTGCGCTTATTTTCGCGCTGATTTACTTTATGTGCAGGAAAATTCCCGTACGGCAGAAAATCGGAAGCGGATTTTTGCTCGGCGTAATGGCACTTTCAATGTATATCAAGCCCGTGGATATGCTTTGGCACGGCGGTCAGGTTCCCGTGTGGATGCCGTTCCGCTATTCGTTCACGGTCATCTTCCTGCTTATAATCTTCGGCGCAGAGGCGTTTGAGAAAATCGAAAATATCCGCACGAAGCAAATCGGCGCGGCATTTCTGACGCTGCTCGGAGTGCTTCTCATCTGCGATTTTTACGAGGGCGGCGAACATTTCGACACGACGCTTGTTATCGTTGTTCCGCTTATTGTCCTTGGAATTATCGCGGCGGTTGTCTGCGCTTACAGAAAAAATCACAATTCAACGTCAATGAAAATCCTGCTCTGCGCGGCGGTTTGCAGCGAGCTTCTCGTTAATTCGGCAATGTACGTTTTCTCGATTCACAGCGACGTTTATTATTCCGACCGCAGCAGCTATGTCGACGATATTCCCGATACGCGAAGCGTTGTTAATCAGATAAAATCGCAGGATAACGGGTTTTACAGGCTTGAAAAAACCTACCACAGAACGGTGAACGACCCGATGGCGACGGGAATTTACGGCTTTTCGCACTCCACGAGCGCGTTTAATCAGAAGGCTCTGAAGCTGCTTGAGAATCTCGGCTTCGGCTCGCGCGACCACTATTCGCGCTATGACGGCGCAACGCTGCTCACGGACGATATTTTCGGCGTAAAGTACGTTCTCGCAAAGGACGAGAGAACGGCGCAGTATGACGATGAAATCGACGTTTCAAGCAGCCGCGGCGTTCACGTTTACGAAAACTCGGACGCTTTGCCTGTCGCATTTCTCGCGGACGAGATGATAATTGGCAGCGGATTTAGCGAAAAGTCGCCGTTCGTGTTCCAGCAGCGCTTTGCTTCGGAGCTTGTCGGGCTGGAATATTATGAGAATATCGAGTTCTTCACGAAAATCGAGGATACCGTTTTCGACAGCAAGAATATCACGATAGGCTCGACTGCGGACGGTCATTATTCATACAAAAAGCGCTTTGACGGCGAGGACGCGTCCGTTTCGTTCCTCGCGAAAATGCCGAAATCGGGCGCGGCTTATATGTATCTTCCGTCAAGATATGAGCGTGAATGTTCGCTTTATCTCAACGGGACTTTCCTGAAAAACTACTTCAAGAACGAAAATCACTGCATCGTTTATCTTGGCGATTACGAAAAGGGCGAGGAGTTCAAGGTTGAGCTGAAAACGCTCGAGGATGAATTGTTCATAAAAGACCCCGAATTTTACGTTCTCGACAGGGAAGTGCTTGCGGATTACACGGCTTCAATTCTTGAACAGAACTGCGAGGTTCGCAGGATAAGCGGAACTTCGCTTGAAATCAAGGTAAACAGCGACGGAAATCGTGCGCTTTTCACGACAATTCCCGTCGAGGAGGGCTGGAGCGCTGCAATCGACGGCGTTCCCTGCACGATTGCTTCGGCGGTTAACGATACGCTTATTTGCCTTAACGTTCCCGAGGGTGAACACACGATTACGCTCAATTTCTTCCCTGCGGGAATGAAAACGGGTCTTATTATGACGGCGGCAGGCGCTGGAATTTTGCTTGTGATGATTGTCACCTCAATTATCGTGAAGCGCGTTAAAAAGAAAAAAGCGCTTTCGGCTGACGGCGAAAACGGTGCGAATAACGATGATAATTCTCCCGAAATCGAAGAAAATACCGTTATCGCGGAAGAAAAGCCCGCCGAAGAAGCCCGCGAGGAAGCTTCGGGTATTCTGGATTTCCCCGAAATGCCCGACCTTCCCGACGACGAGGATTACGGCGTTGTTCTTGACGACGTTGAGTTTGAGGAAAAGGTTGCGGAAAACCTTAAGAAGCTTGAAGAAAAGCGAAATTCGGAAAAGTCAGAAAACGTGGAAACAGCTCCCGAAGTCGGCGAGCTTCCCGTAATTCCCGAAGATAATTTTGACGAGGAGGACGGCTGATGAAGCTTTTTATCGCGTCTGATATCCACGGCTCGGCTTATTACTGCGGGAAAATGCTCGGCGCTTACCGCGCGGAAAACGCAGACAAGCTGATTTTGCTCGGCGACCTGCTTTATCACGGTCCGCGGAACGATTTGCCGCGCGATTATGCGCCAAAGCAGGTTATCGAGCTGCTGAACGGCTTCAAAAACGAGATTTTGTGCGTTCGCGGGAACTGCGAGGCGGAGGTTGACCAAATGGTGCTTGATTTCCCCGTTCTTGCGGATTACGCGCTGATTTCGCTTGACAAACTAACGATTTTTGCGGCTCACGGGCATAATTATAATGAAGAACATCTCCCGCCGCTGAAAAAAGGGGATATCCTGCTTAACGGTCATACTCACGTTCCGAAATGCACTTTGCGTGAAAATTACGTTTATATGAACCCCGGCTCGGTTTCAATTCCGAAAGAAAACTCCCCGCACGGTTATATTACCTGCGAGGACGGGCTGTTTCTATGGAAGAACCTTTCGGGCGAAATCTACAACGAATACCGCGCTTTTTGAGCCTTTTTTCTGTAAACCTCTTGACAAATCGGCGAAATTATGGTATAATTTTAAGGTAATGCGCCGGTGTGTTGGAATTGGCAGACGAGGCGGACTCAAAATCCGCTGCCGGCAACGGCGTGTGGGTTCAAGTCCCACCACCGGCACCAGCAGCGTAACGCTGCACCTTTATCGCCCCTAGTTTCCGCTAGGGGTGATTTTTATGCCCGCGAGGGGCTTTGCTATGCTGTCGCAATTCAGCCGGCAGTGCCGGCAGCCTTATCGCCCCTAGTTTCTGCTAGGGGTGATTTTTATGCCCGCGAGGTTTTTCTTGACAAATCCGCGAAAATGTGCTATAATAAGAATATATTTGCTTCAGGGAGGTTTTTATGAAAAAGACAACGATTTTTGCGGTGCTTCTGACAGCTGCGCTTCTGACGGGCTGCGGCGAGGACAAACCGCTCGACAACA
>DBIU01000002.1 GCA_002304735.1 Ruminococcaceae bacterium UBA794
CCGATATTCTTGTAGCCCGCGTCCGCAAGAGTGTTCTGAATAAGCGTATTGAGGAACGGCGAATCCTCCGCGATAACAATGTGTTTATCGGACTTATCGGCACCGTTTTCCATAATTCCGCTCGGGTCAATCACCGCGGAACGGTTGATATCAGACACAATCTTCTCGAAATCGAGAATAAGAATAATCCTATCGGAAAGCTTTGCGATACCGGTTGCGATATTATGCGAACCGTCGCCCGAAATCCTCGGCGGCTTCTCGATATCTTCCCACGAAATGCGCTGTATTCCCTTAACAGACGAAACGTGAAATCCCACGTCCATTTGATTGAAGTGGCAGATTATCAGCAAATCGTGGTCGGGGTCGGGACTTTCTTTGTTAAGAACTTTATGTAAATCAATCACGGAAATAACCGTATCTCGCGGCGTAAAAACGCCCTCAAATTCGGGAGGCGAGTCGGGAACGGGAATCATCGGCTGATAATTCATAATCTCGTTAACCTTGGCGATATTTATGCCAAAGCTCTGCGAGCCTACCATAAACTCCAGCACCTCAAGCTCGTTCGTACCGCTTTCAAGGAGAATATTACTTTCCATTTTCAAAGCTCCTCATATAAAAAATATAAGCCGCAGCTTAACACCTATATTATACAACATTATTTCCAAAAAATCAAGAGATTTTCTCCGCAATTTTATCATTTTTTCAATAAAAATCCGTAAAATCACTTGACAGGCGGGTTTAGATGTGATATAATGAAAAAAAGTAAAGGAGGCGTGTTTTATGGAAATGCAAATTGCTCAGCTTTCTATGGGTATGGCGGCGGCTAACGTTCAAAACGCGCTGTCTGTCGGTATGCTCAAGAAAAATCTTGAAGCTACCGAACAAACGATGGAAGCGTTCACCGATATGATGGCAAATATGCCTTCTCCCGACGGAAAAGGTCAGCTTTTGAACGTTCTCGTTTAATTTTTAATTGCAAAAAAATGCAAAACTCCCGTGTTGGCGGGAGCTTTTGTTTATATAGCGCCTCTGTAATAAAGCCCTCTCGTAAGTTTGCCCGAGGGCTTTTTTCCGTTTTTGTACATTTCAAAAATCGGCGAAATATCCGTTTCATCGGTGAATTTCAGCACGCAGAAGTCGAATTTTCCGAGCATATCGCGCTTATCGCTCATCACAAGCACGTCGGGATTAAGCAGCTCGACGCTGTTTCCGCCGCAATGCACGAGGATTTTATTGCCCAGACGGTCGAAAATCGCGCCGCCGCAGGATTTTCCCTCGCCGAACGGAGATTTTTTCCCGCAAGCCGCGCCGTCCGCTATCGGACACCTGCGCATTATCATCAGCGGAAGCCTGCCGTATGCGACAATTCCGCGCGGAACGCCGCAGGGTATCTCGGACAGCTTCTGCGCCGTTCCCTCAAACGAAAGCGTTATGTCCTCGAAGCCATAATTCTCGCAAACCCGCGCCGAAAGCCCGTTCAGCACGTTCATTCTAAACCCGCCGAATACCGAAAAACCGTGTTTTTTCAGCAGAAAAGCGTGTCCGAGAGTATGAGCGAGCGCCTTTGTAAAGCCGATTTTCCGCAGCTCGTCAAGCCGTTTTTCCGTTTCTTCTTCGCAGTCCGACAGCACAAACGGCGGTATAATCGCGATTTTGTCCTTGTTCGGCGTTTTCTCCGAGAGCAAGCCCATCGGAGCGTAAATAAGCTCGAACGGCAGTTCAAGCGCCTGCGAAAGCTGGTTTTCGTCCGAAATTTCTGCTCGCAGATTAATTCCGCCGTGCATAATATTCATATTATCGCGTAAATATTCATAAGGCAAAACGCGGTATCTCGGAGTATTTTTTTCAAGAACAAGCGCTTCAAGCCTCCCGCAAATCTCGCGTCTGAGAGCGTTCAGCGCCGCCGCGGAAACGTAAAGCCCGCTTTCAATCGAAGCCGTGATTTCGCCCGCCTTAAACTGCGTTCCGCCGAGCTTTTTCATTCGCTCGCAAACCGCCGCCGCGTCAATCGCAGAGCCACTTGCGGGTTCGGGAGAAAAGTTGCTTTCAACCTCGATTTCACCGTAAGCGCAGCTTGCCCGAGCAGTTATATTTTCGCCGATTTCAACCGAAATATCAACGCTTATTCTCGGATATTCAGCCTTGTAAATCTCCTTAATTCCGTTCAGCGCTTTCGCGGAATTATCAACGTCCTCCTTGCCGCGCACGCCCTGCATATCATTCAGTTTTCCTGCATAATATCCGTCTGTAAGACCGCCGCGAGAGAAAATTCCTCCAAGTCTATTTTTATCGTAAATTTCACCGCAAAGGCTTTTTCTGCACGCGTCAACCGCGCACGCAACATACTCGGGGCGCTTCATTCTGCCCTCGATTTTGAACGAAGCAATCTCCGGAAGCTCGCGCAGATGCCCTATAATCGAGCTGTCCTTCAAAGAAATTACGTTATGGCGATTGCCGCAGGTAAAATCAAGGCGACACGGCTGTGCGCACAGACCGCGGCTTCCGCTTCTCCCGCCGAGAACGCTGCTCATATAGCATTGCCCGCTTATGCACACGCAAAGTGCGCCGTGAACGAAAATCTCAAGCTCAATATCCGTATTTTCCGCGATATTGTGTATTTCGTGCTCCGACAGCTCCCTGCCGATTACCGCGCGCGTAAAACCAAGCTCCGTCGCCGCTTTAACGCCGCTAATGCTGTTAAGCGACATCTGCGTTGACGCGTGCCGAGGGAGTTCGGGGCAGATTTTCTCCGCAAGATAAGCCGCGCCCAAATCCTGTATTATCAAGCCGTCCGCGCCGCTTTCAGCCGCTGTTTTCACGCACTCGGCAAATTCCCCGATTTCGTCGTCATAAATCAGCGTATTCAGCGTTATATAAAGCTTCGCGCCGCGTTTATGGCACTCGCGAACCGCTTCTAAAAGCTCCTCGTCAGAAAAATTTTCGGCGTTTTTACGCGCCGAAAACTTCTTCATTCCGATATAAACAGCGTCCGCGCCCGCGTTAAGCGCCGCAGGCAGACTTTCAGCCCCTCCGCAGGGCGCTAAAATCTCATTCATAATGTAAGCTGTCCGTCCTCAAGCATCTCGTTAAGCTGCTTGTCAAGCGATGCGTTCGTCTTTTTAAGCGACTTTACTTCCTTTGTAAGCTCGGCGTTTTTCGCCGCAAGCTCGTCCACCTTTTCGCGCAGCGCCCCAACCTCTTTTTTGAGGTCCTCGCCGCCGCTTTCCTTCAGACCCGCGTTCTCGCTTTCAAGCTGCGCCAGCTTCTCCCTCATACCGTCAAGCTCGGACGTCTTTTCACCCAGCTCTTTCTTCGCCGTCTTAAGCTCCGCGCTAACCGAATTAAGCTCCTTATCAAGTTTTTCCTTGTCGGAAGCGCCCGCTTCGAGCTGCTTCTTCGTCTTTTCAAGCTCGTCAAGCTCCTTTTTCAGAGCGGAATTTGCCTTATCAAGCCTATCATACTCCGCGGCAAGCTCGCCGTATTCTTTCTTTGACGCGGAAAGCTCCTCCGAGAGCTTCTTTTCGGCTTCGGAATTATCCGACAGCTCCTTAATCCGCTTATCCTTAGCGGCAGCTTCCTCCGCAAGCGACTTCGCCTTTTTCTCGGCATTTTCGGCTCTGTTTCTGAAATCCGACATACTTCTGTTAAGCGTATTGTTCGCTTCTTTTAACGTATTCCGCTCAATCTCAACAGCGTCCGCGCGCTTTTTCTCACGGTGGAACGCTTCTTCAAAATTCTGAGCCTTTTCAAGCTTCTCAAGCAGCCGCTTATTCTCCGCAGATACGCTCACCGCTTTCTCGTTTTCCTTCTTCAGCTCGGCAATGCGCTTTTCTTTCTCGGCGGCAAGCTTTTTCTGCTCCTCAAGACCGTTTGCGTTGTCCTTTGAAGCCGCCGAAAGCTGAGCGTTTTTCTTCTCAAGCGTTTCCGCGTTCTTCTTCGCCTCGTCAAGCTGCTTCTTCAGCGAAACCGCCTCGGCAGCCTGTTTATTCGCTTCATTAAGCGTTTCGCAAAGCTGTTCGTTCTTCCCCTCAAGCTCCGAAAAACGCTTCGTAAGCTTTTCATACTCGGCTTTAATCTTCAAAAGCCGCTCGTTTTCGTCTTTTAGCGCGCCGTTCTCCTCAATCGCCTTTCGCGCGTCCGCCTCCTGCTTTTTCAGCAGCAAAAGCTCCTCACCAAGCCGCGAAACGCTCGATTTCAGCTCCTCAATCTCATTGAAGCACTCGAGCGCGGAAAAAATCGCCGCGTCCTCCTTGCCGATATCCACGTTTTCGCCGCAAAACTCCGAGATTTTCTTGTCAACAGACTCGGCGGCTGCCATCAGCAAATCCCGATTATCGGTTCTGAGGCTGTAATTCTTGCCGCAAATCGTAATCACAACGTTCTCGTTAAGCATCGGGAAACACCCTTTCATTTCAGTTTTTTTGGCTTTTTCCTAAAGCCTTAAATATATAATATAATTATATACTATTTTGTCCTGCATTTCAAGAGGTTTTCCAAATTATTCTTCAATACGCTTCTTCATAACGCTCATATACGCGGGACGAATGATTTTTCCCGCCGTATTCAGCTCCTCAATTCTGTGCGCGCTCCAGCCGACTATTCTCGCGATAGCGAAAATCGCCGTGTAAAGCTCCACGGGTATTCCCAGCATATCGTAAACAAAGCCGCTGTAAAAGTCAACGTTCGGCGAAACGCCCTTCATTATCCTGCGCTTCTGCGCTATAAGCTTCGGAGCTGCGTCCTCGACGAACTCATAGAGCCTCATATCGTCCTCGCGGCGCTTTTCCGCGGCAAGCTTCTCGACAAAGCCCCTAAAAATGCGCTCGCGCGGGTCGGAAAGCGAATAAACCGCGTGTCCCATTCCGTAAATAAGCCCCTTATGGTCGAACGCTTCGCCCGCGAGAATTTTTCCGAGATAATCATAAACCGCTTCATAATCGCTTGTATCGCGTACGTTTTCGCGGATATTCTGCATCATCTCCATAACCTTGATATTCGCGCCGCCGTGCTTCGGTCCTTTAAGCGAGGACATCGCCGCCGCTATCGTTGAATATGTATCCGAGCCGGACGACGTGACAACGCGCGTCGTAAACGTCGAGTTGTTACCGCCGCCATGCTCCATATGCAGCATAAGCGCAACGTCAAGCACTTTCGCTTCAAGGTGCGTAAACTGCTTGTCGGGACGAAGCATCAGAAGCAGGTTTTCAGCGGTCGAAAGAGCGGGATTGGGTCTGTGAATATACATACTCTCGTCGTTTTCATAGTGATTATAAGCGTGATAAGCGTATGCCGCGAGCATCGGAAACCGCGCAATCAGCATTATGCACTGATAAAGGCTGTCCTCAAGCGTCCCCGAAACAACCGTCGGGTCGTATGAAGCGAGAGTCAGTATGCTTCTCGTCATAGAGTTCATAATATCCTTGCTCGGCGCTTTCATAATAACATCGCGCGTAAAGCTCGTCGGCAGGCAGCGGCACTCGCCGAGTATCTTCGCAAACTCCTCCGCTTCTTCGTCCGTCGGCATTTCGCCGAAAATAAGCAGATACGCCGTTTTCTCAAAGCCAAATCCGCTTCCCGTTTTCGCCACAAGGTCCTGTACATTATATCCCCTGTACCAAAGTTCTCCGTTGCAGGGCGTCTGAACGCCGTCGACGTCCTTGAAAGCCACCATTTTCGATATTGTCGTAAGTCCCGTGAGAACGCCCTTTCCGTTTATATCTCGAAGTCCGCGGTTTACACCGTATTTTCCGTAAAGCTCGTCGGAAATGGCGTCGTTTTTCTCGCACAATTCTCTCTTTTCGTGCGCATACTGTCTGATATCTTCTGTCATTACAATATTCCTCCCTCATTTTATCTGTTTTTGAACGTATCATATTAATTATAGCATACGAAATTGAAAAAATCAAGCGCGAATAAGTTTTTTTCACCAAACTCTCATAATTGTATTGACACATTGTTAAAAATTGTTTATAATAAGTATATTATGGTCACGTTTAATTATCTTGCTTTACATAGGAGAAAAATTATGGAATTTACCGATATAAGCACAGGTCTTTCGCAGTCCGAAGCCGATGAGCGCGCCAAAAACGGTCTTTCAAACGGCGGCGGCGAGGTCAAAACCAAAAGCGTAAAAAGAATTTTTTTCGATAATATTTTCACTCTGTTTAACCTAATCAACCTTATTCTCGCGGTTGCGCTTGCGCTTGTCGGAAGCTGGAAAAATATGCTGTTTATGGGCGTCGTTCTGTGCAATACCGCTATCGGTATTTTTCAGGAAATTCGCTCGAAGCGCGTTCTCGACAAGCTTTCCGTACTTTCCGCGCCGAAGGCTTACGTTATTCGCGACGGAAAAGAAAAGATTATCGCGGTATCCGAGGTCGTCGTGGGCGATATTATGAAGCTGTCGAGCGGAAAACAGGTCTGCGCGGACGGAATTGTCCTCAGCGGCGAGTGCGAGGCTGACGAGAGCCTGCTCACGGGCGAAAGCGACCCTATTCCCAAAAAGAAAGACAGCGAAATTCATTCCGGAAGCTTCATCACTTCGGGAGAATGTATCGCGCAGGCAACGCGCGTCGGCGCGGAAAGCGCTTCGGGGCGCATAACCGCAGGCGCGAAAAAGCATAAAAAGCATAATTCCGTGATGATGAACTCGATAAACAAAATCATCAAAACGGTTTCAATCTGCATTTTCCCGTTCGGAATAATTCTGTTCTGCAAAACGTTTTTCGGCGCGGGAAGCCCGCTTGAAGAAAGCGTTACCACGACTTCAGCCGCGCTTATCGGTATGATTCCCGAAGGACTTATGCTGCTCACAAGCATCGCGCTCGCGGTAAGCTCCATAAAGCTTGCCATGAAACAGACGCTTTGTCAGGACCTTTACTGCGCCGAGTCGCTTGCGAGAGCGGACGTTCTTTGCCTTGACAAGACAGGAACGATTACCGAGGGCAAAATGAAGGTCGAAGAAGTCGTGAAGCTTGACGATAATTTTGACGCGGAGCAGGCGCTCAAAGCCTTTTCGTCCGCGTTCACCGACAAAAATCTCACGCTCTCCGCCGTTTCCGAGAGCTTTTCGGGCAATTCGGGACTTACGCTCAAAGGCACTGTCGCGTTTTCTTCTGCAAGGAAATGGAGCGCCGCCGAATTTGAGAACTACGGAACGCTTGTTTTCGGAGCGCCAAGCTTCGTTCTCGGTGAAAAGTACGGCGAAGTGGCTTCATTATGCGAAAAATTCTCGGATAAGGGTATGAGAGTGCTTGCGCTTGCGTTCTCAAAAAACGCTTGCGAGGGCTATAATCTCCCCGACGATATTTCCGCAAAGGCGCTTGTCGTTTTGTCGGACAAAATAAGGGAGTCCGCTCCCGCAGCGCTGAAATTCTTCCGCGAACAGGGAGTTCAGCTTAAGGTTATCTCGGGCGACGACCCCAAAACCGTTTCCGGAGCGGCGGGAAGAGCGGGGCTTGAGGGCGCGGAGAATTACGTTGATATGTCGAAAGTGAGCGACGCGGAAATCCCCGAAGCCGCGCTTAAATACACGGTTTTCGGGCGCGTTCTCCCCGAACAGAAGCTCGCGCTTGTAAAAGCTCTGCGCGCTGCGGGAAAAACAGTCGCAATGACGGGCGACGGCGTGAACGACGTTCCCGCGCTTAAAGAAGCGGACTGCTCAATTGCAATTCAATCGGGAAGCGACGCCGCGCGAAGCGTTTCACAGCTTGTTTTGATGAACTCGGAGTTTTCAACGCTCCCGCTTGCCGTCGCGGAGGGGCGCCGCTGTATCAACAACATCGAGCGCTCGGCGGCTCTGTTCCTCGTAAAGACGACTTTGTCGTTTTTGCTGGCGGCGGTGTTCCTGTTTTTGCAGTATCCGTATCCGTTTAAGCCAATTCAGCTTACGCTTATCAGCTCGCTTTTGATAGGTATTCCGTCTTTCCTGCTTGCGCTTGAACCGAATTTCAACATCGTCCGCGGCAACTTCATAGCGAACGTTATCAAAAAAGCCGCGCCCGGAGGCGTTTCGGCGGCAATCGGAATTTGCCTGCTTGAAGCCGCGGGAGCAATCTTCGGATTTACCCCCGAGCATATCTCGGTTATGGCGGTATTCCTTACAGCGGCGGTTTGCTTTGAAACGCTTATTATCGTGTGCATACCGTTCGACCTCAAAAGAGGACTAATGTGCGGTGCGCTCGCGGCAATTCTTATCGGCGCCGTGCTTATACTCCCCGGTCTTTTCTACATCATTCCTCTGCTCTCGGCGGAATGGGCGGCGCTCGGCGTTATCGCGGCTTTCGCGCTAATTCTTCAGCCTGTTCTCTCGCTGATAATCAAGGCGGTAATAAGGCGAAAGGAGAGCGTCGCTCGTTCCTCTCGCAGAGCGGACTGACGGGCAAGAAAGGCTCGCTCCTCCCGCAGAGCGGACTGACGGGCAAGAAAGGCTCGTTCCTCTCGCGGAGCGGACTGACGGGCAAGAAAAGGCTCGTTCCTCTCGCGGAGCGGACTGACGGGCAAGAAAGGCTCGTTCCTCTCGCAGAGCGGGCTGACGGGCAAGAAAGGCTCGTTCCTCCCGCAGAGCGGACTGACGGGCAAGAAAAGGCTCGTTCCTCTCGCAGAGCGGGCTGACGGGCGAAATAATAAATTTATGCAATAGCCCTTGAAAAAAAACGAAAAATGTGGTATTATTGTCATAGGTGATAGTATGAATTATTCTTTGAACGCAGGCGAATGGAACAGCGTTTTCGCCGTCCCCGCGAGCGTTGTTGATAAATACATAAAAATTGCGGGCGAAAACTCGCTTAAACTGCTTCTTTATCTTCTGAGGCACGGCGGAAAGGTGTTCTCCGAGGACAAGCTGAAAAACGACCTCGGCTTCCGAGAGGACGGCGAGCTTGAGGACGCGGCGCTTTTCTGGATACAGCGCGGAATTATCCGTTATGAAAACGACGGCGACAACCGCGGACTTGTTCCCAACAGGAAAGCCGATTTAGCCGAAACGCCCAACGTTAACGAAGAAATCCGCGAGGAAGCCGCAACGCATACTGCCGAAAAAAGCGCGAAAATCAAGCCCGCCGCGGTAAGCTCCGGCGATATCGCCGAAAGAGTTAAATCAGACCCCGAGCTGCAAATGCTGTTCGGTGAGGCGGAAAGGCTTGTGGCGCACCCGCTGCGAACGCGCGAAACGACTATGCTTATAAGTTTAATCGACCATTACGGGCTGAATGTCGGCGTTGCGCTTATGCTGCTGCAATACTGCTTCAAAGTCGGAAAGGGTTCTCCCGCGTATATTTTGAGCTGCGCGGAAAACTGGGCCGCCGACGGCATCGATACCGTTGAAGCCGCAAATAATCGTATTCTCGCGCTTGAAAAGAACGAGAGCATCTGCGAAAGACTGCGCGGAGAAATGGAGCTTCAGTCAAAACTCACGTCAAAAATGAAGGAATTTATACGCGTTTGGACGGAAGAATGGCATTTTTCCGAGGATATGATTATGCTCTCATACGAAAAAACCGTCAACGCAAAGCAAAAATTCAGCTTTGAATACGCGAATAAAATACTTGAAAACTGGAAAAATGCGGGAATGTTTACAATTGAAGCCGTTGAAGCCGCCGACTCTGCAAGAAAAAAGCCTGCCGCCGCTTCAAATTTCGTGAAAAGCGAGAGTTCTTCTTTCGATATCAACGACGTTGTGTCGCGGCTCAAAAAACACAATCTGAGCGGAGGATAAGCTATGCCGATAAGCAGAGAATATATTCTCAAAGCGCGCGAACAGCTTGAAAAAAGGCGCTTTTCAAACAGAAACACAGAGGACAAGCGCCGCGCGGAGGTTCTCGCGAAAATTCCGCAGTACATAAGCCTTGAAGTCAAACTTGCGGAGTCAATGTCCAAGGTTATCGCGCTTATCGCGGCAAAAAGTCCCGAAAGCCGAGAAAAGCTTGAGAAAATTTCCGAGGAAAACCTCGCTTTACAGCGCGAAATGTCGCGCTTACTCATCGAAAACGGCTTTCCCGCCGATTATCTCGAGCCGATTTACTCCTGCAAAAAATGCTCGGATACGGGAACAATTAACGGAGAATGGTGCGATTGCGTGAAAAAAATCGCGCGGAAATTCGCCGCCGACGAGCTTAACGAGCGCTCTCCGCTTAAGCTTTGTTCTTTCGCCGACTTTAATTTGTCGCTTTACCCCGACAAGCCCGCCGCCGAGGATAATCCGCGCAAGGTTATGACGGATAACTTCAATTTCTGCGTAAAATACGCCGAAGAATTTATCGGTCACGGAAACGGTATTTTTATGATAGGCGGGACGGGTCTTGGAAAAACGCATCTTTCGCTTGCTATCGCGGCGAGGATTATCGAACGGGATTTCTGCGCCGTGTATATTTCCGCTCCCGAGCTTATCAGAAACGTCGACAACGAGCAGTTCGGCAGAGCAAGCGGCGATACGCTTTCCGTTATTGCGGACTGCGATTTGCTAATTCTCGACGACCTTGGCGCTGAAAATAATAACGAGCGCAGCGCTTCCCTGCTCTACGAGGTAATAAACGGCAGAATTTCACGCTCGCTTCCCATTATCGTCAGCACGAATTACTCGATAAACGAGCTTCATACGCGTTATAACGACAGAATTTTGTCAAGACTTCTCAGTATGAACGTTCGTTTTTTCGAGGGAAACGATAACAGATTAAGCAAAATCAGATAAAATACAGGAGGTTAATTATGGCTAAGCTCAGAATAGGTATTCTCACAAGCGGCGGCGACTGCCCCGGTCTTAACGCGACTATACGCGGAGTTGCAAAGGCGACTTACGAGGCGTTCGGCGAGGATAAGGTTGAAATTGTCGGTATTCACGACGGTTATCACGGTCTTATCCACGGCGACTACAAGGTTATGGAGCCGTCGGATTTTTCGGGTATACTCACAACAGGCGGCACAATTCTCGGCACTAAACGCACGCCCTACAAGATGATGCAGATTATCGAGGACGACAAGGTTGACAAGGTAAAGGAAATGAAAGCGACCTACAAGGACCTCAAGCTTGACTGTCTGTTCACTCTCGGCGGAAACGGCACGCACAAAACCGCGAATATGCTCTCGGAGGAGGGGCTTAACGTTATCGGTCTGCCCAAGACAATCGACAACGATATCTTCGGCACGGACGTTACTTTCGGCTTCCACACCGCCGTTGATATCGGAACGGAGGTTATCGACCGTATCCACACCACGGCAAATTCCCACAGCAGAATTATGGTTATCGAGATTATGGGCAACAAGGCAGGCTGGCTCACGCTTTATTCGGGACTTGCGGGCGGCGCGGATATTATCCTTATCCCCGAAATTCCGTTCGATATCGCAAAGGTTGCAAAGGCTTGCCAAAGAAGAGCAGACGCAGGCAAGGCTTTCTCAATAATCGCCGTCGCAGAGGGAGCTTTTGATATCGAAGAAGCAAAGCTTAAGAAAAAAGAGCGCGCCAAAGCAAGAGCGGACCGCGGCGAAGTTACCGCGACATCGCGCATTGCAAGGGAAGTTGAGGCTCGCACGGGGCTTGAAACGAGAACCGTCGTTCCCGGTCACATTCTCAGAGGCGGCTCGCCCTCCGCTTACGACCGCGTTCTTGCAACGCAGTTCGGCGCTCACGCGGCAAGCCTGCTTAAACAGGAGAAATTCGGCTATACCGTCGCTATGGTTGACGGCAAAATTACCGAAAACAAGCTTGTTGACGTTGCAATGAAAACAAAATTCGTCACCGAGGACGACCAGATGGTCCTCACGGCAAAGGATATCGGCATTTCTTTCGGAGTTTGATTTTTCACCACGGGCGGGATTTCTTCTCGCCCGTGAGAAATTTGTCGAACATTTTTCGGCTTTTTTTCAAAAAGGTATTGACATTTACGTTTGTTTGTGGTATAATTATTTTCGTTGAGTGAGTGTTCACTTGAAATATCGCGGGATGGAGCAGCTCGGTAGCTCGTCGGGCTCATA
>DBIU01000012.1:0-11747 GCA_002304735.1 Ruminococcaceae bacterium UBA794
AGGGCGGTTCCGAGGGCGGTTCTGAGGGCGGTTCCGAGAGCGAGAACCAGAATAAAACTATTGAAAGCGTTAATCTCAACATAACCGCTCCCAAAGCAGGTAAAGAGCCTGTTAAAAACAATATTTTCACTGAGGAAGATAACGGCAAATATACCGCAGAGATTAAGTGGTACACCAGCGAGGACGAAAATTTAACGGAGTTTAACGGCGATAAGTTCGGCTATGACACCGCTTACACCGTAAAGGTTACGCTTACGCCTAAAGAGGGTTATGCATTTCCTACTGAATTAAACAACTATAAAACGGGAATTGAAGGCGCTTCTGTATCGGCTGTTGAGGGCGGGGAAGGCATAATTCTTGTAACCAAGACATATGATAAGACTGCTGAAAAGACAGCTGCAACAGTTACAAAGGCACCTTCTGCCGCTGAAAATCTTAAATACACCGGCGAAGCGCAAGCTCTTGTTACCGCAGGTGAAACATCAGACGGCACATTGAAGTATAGCCTTGAGGAAAACGGCGAATTTAATGAAGCCATTCCCACAGGAACAAATGCAGGAGAATACACGGTTTACTACAAGGTTGTCGGCGATGATTCGCATAATGATAGCGAGGTTAAGAGTGTCAAGGTAACAATCTCCAAAGCCACCCCGACAGTCACCGCTACTGCGAGACAGACCATCGCTCAGGGCGGAGATTTTATCGCGCCGACAAGTACTGTTGACGGTAATTTCACCTACTCTTACAAGGCTTCCGAGGAAAGCGAAGCAATAACCAACCTCGAGCAGATTCAAACTGCTATCAAGGAGCTTAGTGCCGAAGCCACTGCCACGATTTCCTACACCTTTACGCCTAACGATACTAGCAACTACGAAAATGCAACAGGCACAATCACCGTAACAATCCAAGCAAAGCAGGAAGAGGAAAAGACCTTTACGGTTTCAACTGAAAACACCAACGTTGAACTCTACAAGGGCGATGATAAGGTTACGACTGAAACCAAATTCAAGCAGGGTGAAACCCTCACAATCAAGCCCGTCGAGGGATATACTCTTTCTGACGTAAAGGTTGGCGATGCTGCGGCAACAGAAGGCGAAGACGGCAGCTACACCTATACGTTTACGGGCGAGGAGAGCGAAACTCTTACCGTTACTGCTAAGGCGGAAAAGGTGAAGCAGAGCTTTACTGTAACAATAGACGGAAAATCATTAACTGTCAAAGCGGGCAAAACCGTTCTTAAGAGCGGCGATAAGGTTGAAGAAGGAACCAAATTGACAATTTATGCCGACAACTGGGCTCCTATGTACAAGGCGACCGTCACGGTTAATGATAAAACCTTAAGCGGCGGTGAATATACTGTTAATGCTGAAACGAAAATTGCGGTGAAAGTTGAAAAAGCAACGAGCATTACTGTCACCGGACTTAAGGAAAAGTATTATGTTGGCGAAGAGCTTGAGTGCGAGGTTAACACCGAAGCTAACGCAGTGGTAGTTAAGGGCGCAAAAATCAAGTATGTCTTTAAAGATAAGTCAGAATCTGTCGAGCTTCCGCTGAACAAAGACTTTATCAAGAACTTTGATACAAGCAAAGCCAACGATAATTTGACCGTCACCGTTGAAAACGAGGGCATTAAGGGCGAGGCAACCGTAAAAGTTGTTGAAGATACGGTTAAATCCATTGCGCTTACCTCGAATTTCAAGTCGATTTATAAGACCGATGAAGCTCTTGACGTTTCCGGCGGTAAGATTACTGTAACCTATGAGAGCGGCAAGACAGAGGTTGTTGATGTAACCGAGGATATGGTAAGCGGCTTTGAAGATGAAGCACAAGAAGGCAAGAAAACGCTTACGATTACATATGCAAAAAAAACGACAAGCGTTGTGATTACCGTATCTGATGCTGAGCTTACTGTTTCCAAAATCGAGGTTATCAGCGCAAAGACCAACTATAATGTCGGCGATGCATTTGACTACAGCACAGGCAAAATCAAAGTAACCTACGGTGAGGGGGATAACGCCAAGTCCGAAGAAATCGGTTTGGCGGCGGCTGAAATCGCGGGATTTGATTCGTCTAAGGCGACAGCCGAGAATGAAAAGCAGACAATTACGGTTGCTTATAAAGAGAAAACGGCTACATTTGAAATAACAATCAAAGAAGTTGCCGCTCCTACCGTTAAATCTATAATTCTTACTCCGCCCACCAAGACGTCTTATAAATACGGAGAGAATCTTGTCCTTACAGGCGGCAAGCTGACTGTTCAGTATGATAACGGTAAGCTTGAGGAAATAGCTCTTACGGATAAGCGTGTTACTGTAAGCGGTTATGACAAGAACAAATCCGGCGAGCAGGAAGTAACCTTTACGTTTGGCGGTCAAACGGCAACGTATTTCTTTACGGTTGGCGCTAAGCCTTCGAGCGGCGGTTCTTCGAGCGGCGGAAGCCGTCCGAGCGGCGGTTCGAGCGGCGGAAGCAGCTATACCGTAACCGATGAGCCTACCGTTGACGGCAAGGAAAAGAGCTGGACGGACGTTGCGAAGGATATCGAAAAGCTTCCCGCGGGCAAGGAAATGACTATTGAGCTTAACGGCGATAAGAAAATCCCCGCAGACGTTATTAAGGCAATCGCAAAGGCAAACGCAAAGGTTAACGTTAAGGTTGACGATGTATTCAGCTGGACGATTGACGGCTCCGAGATTAATGAAAAGGACGCTAAGGCGATTGATTTAACCGTTGCAAAGACTTCCGTTTCCGGAACAAGCGCGCTCCGCGGAGCCTTGGGAACAAGCTTCAAGCTCAACGGCACAAACGCTGAGTCCGAGCTTAACATTAAATTCAAGTCAACTCACGCAGGTAAATTTGCAAACGTCTTTAAGAAGGTTGACGGCAAGCTTGTTTTCGTTGACAACGTGAAGATTGACAAGGACGGCAATGCGGTTGGACTTGATATTTCCGAAAAGGGCGAATATGTCGTAATGCTCGGCGAGTTCTCCGACAGAGCGGGCGATATGAACAACGACGGTATCCTCAACGCGAAGGACGCTCTTGCGGTTCTTAAGGACAGCGCAAAGCTTGAAAAGGGTGCAAACCCGCTTGTATCCGACCTCAACGGCGATGGATACAGAAACGCAAAGGACGCTCTGATTATCCTCAAAATGGCGGCAGGACTCCTTTAATCGTTCCTCCTAACCTCATAATTTCATAATATCGGGCGAGCGGCTTGGAGAAATCCGAGCCGCTCGATAATTTTATAAAACCGTTTTGCGTTATATTAACGCGGAAATTTAATGTATAAATAACTTGCCCGCCGTTTTTATTGACAGCGGGCGTTTTATTTTAATAATCAGCGTCGGATTGAAGCGATGGAGCCGAGTATTCTTCCGAGTATCGTCGAAATCGTGTAAAGAACAAGCGTCAGCAATAACGTGCCTATAAACCAGAATAAATTGAACTGACTGAAAGAACCGTTTGCTATTCCAGTTCCGACAAAGAAGATGCAGACGCAGCCGAACGTCATTATATTAAGGCAAATTGATACGGACGGAAATTTTGTGATTATCGCTGCAATTCCAACCGCGGTTGAATAAACAGCGGGCGCCAACGCGTATCTGAGCATATCCATAACCCAATTCTGCAAAGGCTCTGCCGCAATTAAATTGAAGCAAATAAACCAATAAATAAACAGGAATAAGGGTATCGAGCTGAAAAAAACAGCGTTTTTTATTAGGCGGTGTTTTTCGCATTTTTCGGCATAAGCTTGAATTTGCTTGTTTCTGGCGATAACCTCGTCTCTCCATTTTTTGTAATTAACGGCAAATTCGCTCTCCTCGGAAAAATTTTTCGTACTTTTCGCCGTTTCATAGTATCTCTCAGCCTGAATAAATACGTCGGAAAAAACGCCGTAATCCGTATAATTATGAGTAATAGACGCGATTAAACCCGCCCAAACTCTGTAATCCTTTCCGAAAGTATTTACAAGACTTGAATAGGCGGAAAACGCCTGCTCGTAAAACCTATTTTTTATAAGAGTTCCCGCGCTTTCAAGATTGATTTCAAGCTCGCTGTCAAAATCGCGCGAAACGTGAGTGAAGCTGTGGCGCGCGTCGAGAGCGGTCGTGTTGCAATATTCGCATTTCAACGTGCCCTTATCGTCAATTGCAATAAGCGGCGCTCCGCACTGCGGACAAACGGCGGAAGCTATTATTTCATTTTCCGACATAATGTATTCCTTTCAAATAATTCATCTTTTTCCTCTATAATACAAATTTTACCACATTTCGCCAAAAAAGTCAAGTAGAACTTAATATATGAAGAAAAAATTAAGTAAGTGATATTTTGATAAATTGGTCTATTTTTACAAATTTGCCGACTATATCAAAAAAGATAAGTCTAATATGCATAAAAAACATTTAACAACGCGAGAAATATGTGTTATAATAACAAACAGAAGGGAAGCAAAAGGGTTTCCCCGATTAGAAAAGTGAATTTAACGGAGGTATTTATTATGGCACGTTTTACTCTTCCTCGTGACGTTTACCACGGCAAAGGCTCGCTCGAGGCGCTGAAGTCGTTTAAGGGAAAGAAAGCGATTATCTGCGTGGGCGGCGGCTCTATGAAGCGTTTTGGCTTCCTTGACAAGGCTGAAGCTTATCTTAAGGAAGCGGGTATGGAGGTTAAGATTTTCGATGGAATTGAGCCTGACCCTTCCGTTGAAACGGTAATGAGAGGTGCGCAGGCGATGCTTGATTTCGGGCCCGACTGGATTGTGGCAATCGGCGGCGGTTCGCCTATCGACGCGGCAAAGGCAATGTGGATTAAGTATGAGTATCCCGACTGTACATTCGAGGATATGTGCAAGGTTTTCGGTATTCCCGAGCTTCGCAAAAAGGCGCATTTCTGCGCTGTTTCCTCGACTTCCGGCACGGCGACCGAGGTTACCGCGTTCTCTATCATAACCGATTACAGCAAGGGCATTAAGTATCCTATCGCTGACTTTGAGATTACGCCCGATGTTGCGATTGTTGACCCCGAGCTTGCGGAAACAATGCCGCAGAAGCTTGTCGCTCACACGGGTATGGACGCCATGACGCACGCAATCGAGGCTTATGTATCCACCGCGAACTGCGATTTCACCGACCCGCTCGCTATTCACGCTATTGAGATGATTATGAAGGACCTTGTACCTTCGTATAACGGCGATATGGCGGCAAGGGACCGTATGCACAACGCTCAGTGCCTTGCGGGAATGGCGTTCTCGAACGCGCTTCTCGGTATCGTACATTCAATGGCGCATAAGACAGGCGCGGCTTTCGCGGATTACGGCGCTCACATTATCCACGGCGCAGCAAACGCTATGTATCTTCCTAAGGTAATCGCGTTCAACGCAAAGGACGAAACCGCAAAGAAGCGCTATGGCGTTATCGTTGACTATATGGGAATTGCGGACAAGAACGCTTCTGACGACGACAAGGTAAAGGCGCTTATCGCATATCTCCGCAAGATGAACGATGACCTCAAAATCCCGCACTGCATCAAGAATTACGGCGCGGACAGCTATCCCGCTGAGCAGGGCTTCGTTCCCGAGAATGTGTTCCTCGAAAGACTTCCCGAAATTGCAAAGAACGCAATCGGCGACGCCTGCACAGGTTCAAATCCCCGTCAGCCCTCGGTTGAGGAGATGGAAAAGCTGCTTAAGTGCTGCTACTACGATACCGAAGTTGACTTTTAATTATAAGAGTTCTGTTATTCTGCCTGTATAAATAAATTTGAGCCTCGCTTGCCGAGGCTCTTTTTTTGTGAAAACACTTGCTTTTTTGGCAAAAAAATGGTACAATGTAGTTTGTAACAAATAAATCCACAGGAGAGAATTATGGATATTAACGAAAAACTTGCGAAAGAGTTTAAGCTGCGCCGCGAGCAGGTTGACAATACCGTCGCGCTTATTGACGACGATAAGACGATACCGTTTATCGCGCGGTACAGAAAGGAGCAGACGGGTTCGCTTGACGACACGGTTCTGCGCGAGCTTTCGGACAGGCTTACATATCTGCGCAATCTCGAAAAGCGCAAAGAGGAGATTTCCTCGTCGATTAACGAGCAGGGAAAGATGACCGAGGAGCTTGCCGCGGCGATAAATAACGCGGAAACGCTCGTTGAAGTCGAGGATATTTACCGTCCGTACAAGCCCAAGCGCAAGACGCGCGGTTCTGTTGCGCGTGAAAAGGGTCTTGAGCCGCTTGCGGAGATAATTCTCGCGCAGAATACCGCGACTGTTCCCGAAAAGGAAGCGGAGGCTTTTGTTGACGCGGAAAAGGGCGTTAATTCGGCTGACGAAGCGATTGCGGGAGCGATGGACATTATCGCTGAGGATTTGTCGGACAACGCGGAGCTTCGCAAAAAGCTGCGCGAGGAAATTTTCGCCGTTGGAATAATCTCGTCAAGCGCTTCGTCTGATGAAGCGGACGAGGTTTATAAGAATTATTTCGAGTATTCCGAGCCTGTCGGGAAAATTGCGGGACACCGCGTTCTCGCGCTTGACAGGGGAGAGAAAGAGGGCTCGCTTAAGGTTTCGATAAGCCTTTCCGAGGGCATTGGCGAGAAAATGTGCGTAAAGGAGCTTGTGAAGAACAACAGTCTTTGCGGCACGCTCGTGAAAAGCGCCTGCGAGGATAGCTACAAGCGCTTGATTTTCCCGTCAATCGAACGCGAGGTTCGCGCGGAGCTTACGGCGGCTGCGGCGGAGGGCGCGATTAAGGTGTTCGCGTCGAATTTGCGTCAGCTTATTATGGCGCCGCCCGTGAAGAATACCGTAACTCTCGGACTTGACCCGGGATACGCGCACGGCTGTAAATGCGCGGTTGTGGACAGCACGGGAAAGGTTCTCGACACGGCGATTGTGTATCTTACGCGCTCGAAAAACGAGGCTGAAACCGCGAAAAAAGTGCTTTCATCAATGATTGAGAAGCATCACGTCACTACTATCGCAATAGGCAACGGCACGGCTTCCCGCGAAACGGAGCAGTTTACGGCGGGACTTTTGCAGACAATTCCGCGAAAAGTTCAGTATATGGTGGTATCGGAAGCGGGAGCTTCGGTTTATTCCGCGTCAAAGCTTGCGGCGGAGGAATTTCCCGATTACGACGTTTCGCTGAGAAGCGCGGTTTCGATTGCCCGCAGACTTCAGGACCCGCTCGCTGAGCTTGTTAAAATCGACCCGAAAGCAATCGGAGTCGGGCAGTATCAGCACGATATGCCGAAAGCAAGGCTTGACGACGCGCTGAAAGGCGTTGTCGAGGACTGCGTAAACTCTGTCGGCGTTGACCTCAACACGGCTTCTTATTCGCTTTTATCGTACATTTCGGGAGTAAATTCGGCGGTTGCGAAGAACATTGTCGCTTATCGTGAGGAAAACGGCGAGTTCACGGACAGAAAGCAGCTTTTGAAGGTAAAGAAGCTCGGCGCGAAAGCGTACGAGCAGTGCGCGGGATTTTTGCGCGTTTCGGGCGGCAAAAATCCGCTTGACAACACGGGAATACACCCCGAAAGCTACGCTGCGGCGAAAATTCTTATGGAAAAGAGCGGAATTACCGCGGACGAACTCGGAAAATCCGATATAATCCGCGATAAGCTTAAAACGGTGAAGCTGCGCGGTATCTCGGAGGAAACGGGAACGGGACTTCCGACTCTCGAAGATATCGCAAAGGAGCTTGAAAAGCCGGGGCGCGACCCGCGCGACGAGCTTCCGCCGCCTTTGATGAGAAGCGGCGACGTTATGGAGCTAAAGGACCTTAAGCCCGGAATGGAGCTTATGGGAACGGTTCGCAATGTCGTGGATTACGGCGCGTTCGTCGATATCGGCGTACACGAGGACGGCCTTGTGCATATTTCGCAGCTTGCGGACAGGTTTGTAAAAAATCCGTTCGAGGTTGTCAAGGTAAACGACGTCGTAAAGGTGAGAGTGCTTGACGTTGACTTGAAGCGCGGAAGAATTTCTCTTACGATGAGAAAGCAGAGCTGAAATGGCGCTGACAAAGAAGAAAAGGCTTGCGCTTCGTATTATAATCGGCGTCGTGATATTTCTTGCGCTTGTTGTTTTTGTAAATTTTATTCCCGTTTTCAGCCTAAAAACCGCCGATATGAAGCAATTTTCGGGCAATTGGATTAACGTTTATTACGAAAAAGAAGAAGCCGCCGCGAGGGATGTTTTTGAGTACGCCGACGGCGAAACGGCGGCGATTGCCGAGAAGCTTGGGTTCACGGAAAAGCAGGATATTAACGTCTACATTTACGATTATCAAAGCATAATGCAGACGAAAAAATACGGCTTTATAGCGCCGCTTCTGGGGCTTGACTGGTATATCGGCGACAACATCGGAACGAACGTTATTCTCACATCTCCCGCAAATCCCGGAAAAGTTCACGAT
Source organism: Ruminococcaceae bacterium UBA794 (assembly GCA_002304735.1). Taxonomy (GTDB): domain Bacteria; phylum Bacillota; class Clostridia; order Oscillospirales; family Ruminococcaceae; genus CAG-115. The sequence goes on from DBIU01000012.1 coordinate 8,421, forward strand.
TACGACAACAACAAATATGCCGTTTTGCACGAAATCGTTCACGCTTATGTGAGCGTGATAAACAGTAAGGCCGAGCTTTGGCTGACTGAGGGAATGGCGCTTTATTTAAGCAACGGCGAGCCGTTTGAGCGGGAAATGCTCGACTATTGCAGTATTCCGACATTCGAGCAGACCTGCACGCGAAACCCGATTGAATTTTCAAACTGCGGCGGGTATATTTTCGCTCACACATATATCGAATATCTCGAAAAAACCTACGGCTGGGAAAAAGTTTTGGAGCTTATTAAGTCGCAGGATTACGAGAGCTGTTTCGGCAAGCCAAAGCGAGCGGTTTATGACGAATGGGTAGAATTTCTTTTGAATTATTGATAAAAGCGCCGCAAAGCGAAAAACTTTGCGGCGCTGGTTTATTTGCTGATAAACGAAACAAATTCCTGCATCGGAAGCGGCTTTGAGTAGTAAAAGCCTTGGATATAGTCGATTTTTTCCTTGTACATTCCGTCGATTTCTTCCTTCGTTTCAATGCCCTCTGCAACGAGCTTTAAGTTCATTCCGTGAGCCATAGAAACAACCGCGCGGACGACTTGCTTTGCCTTTGGCGAATTGAAGAATGCCTTCGACATATCGTAATCGAGCTTGATAATCGAAACGGGCATTTCCACGACGTACATCAGATTTGACTGACCTTTTCCGAAATCGTCGAGCGAAAACGTGAAACCGAAGTCAATCAGCTTCTCCATATTTCTTAGGAGAACGGACTGCGAGGTGACGGAAGCGGTTTCGGTAATTTCGAGGTTTATGAGGCTTGGATTAACGTTATACCTCTCAATAATTGAAATGAGCCTTTCCGCGAGGTCCTCCATTTCGCACTGAACCACCGAGAGGTTAACCTCGATATAATGAATACCGAGCTTTTCCGCGTCATATTCTTTCAAGAAATGACAGACCTTTTCAAAAACTCTCTCGCCGAGCCTTATAATTAGTCCGCTGTCCTCGGCGAACGGAATGAAAACGCCCGGGGAAAGCAGGCTGTTATCGGCTTGACGAATACGCACAAGCGCTTCGGCGGAGGTGAATTTTTGCTCCGTGTTTGAGTAAATCGGCTGCAAATACACCTCAACTCTGTCCTCGTCAAGCGCGTCTGTGATTTCCTGTTCAATAACGGCGCGTTCGCGGTATTTTTTTACTGTTTTTTCATCGGCGATATAAAGCTTTTCGTCGTTCTCCGCATAGCTTCCGCCGACATAAGCCATAAAATGAGCAAGCTCGCTCATATTGCTGAAACATTCTCCGTTTCTGACAAGAACGCCATAGTGCGCTTTGCAGATTTTGGCGTGATTGTTGGCTTCAGAGAGAAGCCTGTCGCTTACGTTTCGGAGAAGCTCGGTGTTTTCGGAGATAATAATGAGGTCGTTTACGTTTCTGAAAACGAAAAGCTCGTGGTTTGCGGCGGCGAGCGACGCTGTGCTTTGAAGCGGAAATTCCGTGATATCCTCTTCATCGACGGATTCCGCTTCCTTATCGCGAATTTCGAGCAGAGAAAAATGCGTTTTTCTCTCAAAAAGCCTGCGCGAATACTGCGAAAGCGCGTATGAGTTGAAACAGCCCGTCCTGCGGTCAAGATTTGACTCGGGATTTTCCATAACAACGAACATTATCAACATTCCGATAACCGACGCGAAACCGACAATCAGCAGGCTGTTGTCGATGAATTGAAGCAAAGCCGCGATAATCCAAAGCGCCATCCACATTCCGACCGCAAAGCGTCTGCGTTTGTTAATTCTTTTGCGAAAAGCGATGATTGAGCCGATAAGACCGATGATATAGATAACCGAGAAAGCGTAAACGGTCATAACGGACGCGCCGTATGTGTACACTATGTTTCCCTCGTGGAAAATCGAAATCGGCAAAAGCGCGACTATAATACTCTGAATAAAAACGATTAGCCATAGAATTGACGTAATTCTGCGATGCTTTTTTTCGCTGTAAAGGTCGGTTAGGACGTAACTAAGCACGGAAACCATTTCCCACATAAGCGACATAATATACAGCTTGCAGGTTAAAATGACGATAAAATACGGAATATCGCTCATAAAGTTTATTCCGACAATCGAAAGTATATCAAGCGTAAGGCTTATTATTGAGATATAAAGCGTTCTTCTGAAAATCTTTTCAGAATAAAGCTGCAAAGTTCTGATACTCTTATAAAAAACATATAACAGAGCAAGAATAAGCAGTCCGAACGTTTGAATCTGAATATTCATTTCTGCACTCCTGTTCAATAGACTTCTTTTTATAATATAATTATATATATTATACATCATTCCGCTTGTAAAATCAAGGAAAAAGCCATAAAATTTCCAACATTTGAGCATTATTGTGCAATTTGCATTATTTTTGGCTGATTTGTTGTATAATAAAGCGGAAAATCCGCGATTGCTTTTTTGTTGACAACAGGAAAAAAATGTGGTATAATTCGTTTGAAACGGAGATGAAATTAATGAAAATAGTGATGATACACGGTCAAAATCACAAGGGAAACACTTGGAACACGGCGAATGTTTTGGTAAACGCGATAAGCTGCGAAAAAGAGGTTCGAGAGTTTTTTCTGCCGCGCGAGCTGAATAAGTTTTGTCTTGGCTGCTGCAAATGCCTTGAGGGACGGGAGCTTTGCCCGTTCTGGGAGGAAAAGAAAGCGCTTCACGAAGCGATGATATGGGCGGACCTGATTATTTTGACGACGCCGAATTATTGTATGATGCCGAGCGCGCCGCTCAAAGCGTTTATCGACCTTTTCTATACATATTGGCTGTCGCACAGACCGCAGGAGGAGATGTTCTCAAAGCGGGCTGTTGTAATATCGACTGCGGCGGGTACCGGCGCGGCTAAAGCGGCGGCGCTTGCTGCAAACTGTCTTTCAAACTGGGGAATACCGCAGGTTGTGAAGTATGGTCAGAACGTACACGCGAGCGGCTGGGAAACTATGCCCGCGGCAAAAAAGTCGAAGATAACGAGAGATATGGAAAAGCTCGGGAAAAAGCTGTCGCAGAACAAGCCCGTGAAAGTCGGGATAAAAACGCGCGTTATGTTTTGGCTTTTTGGAGTTATGCAGAAGAAAAACTGGGGCGCTTCTCCCTCGGAAAAGGAGTATTGGGAGAACAAGGGCTGGCTTTCGGGCAAAAAGCCTTGGAAAAAGCAAAGCTAATACGGCAACAGAGAGTTTCTTCAGTTTGCCGAAAAAGTAGATTATGCCCGAAAAGCGGGCGTTTTAATCAGTTTTTGCCTCAGCTCTGCCGAGGCAAAAAACACTTCTATCCGCACAACTGT
>DBIU01000012.1:11801-13563 GCA_002304735.1 Ruminococcaceae bacterium UBA794
TGAGTGCGGGCAGTGCGGATGCTTCGACGGTCTATAGAAACAGAGAGTTGCTTGCCTTTTCAGCTGAAAAGCGGTATAATATGGTTGAGGTGAAAAGATATGGAAACAAAGGATATTATACTTGAATTAAGGACGAAAAACGGCTTGTCGCAGGACGAGCTTGCGGAAAAGGTATTTGTCACGCGACAGGCTGTTTCGCGCTGGGAAACGGGAAAAACCGTTCCCGATACGGAAACGCTGAAGCTGCTTTCAAAGCTGTTCGACGTGTCAATCAACACGCTTCTGGGTTCGCCGAGGAAGCTTATTTGTCAGTGCTGCGGGATGCCGCTTGAGGACGAATCGACAAGCAAAGAGCCTGACGGCGCGTTTAACGAGGACTACTGCAAGTGGTGCTATACGGACGGAAGGTTTACCTACACAAGCATTGACGCGCTGACGGACTTTATCGTCGAGCATTTCTCAAACGAGAATTTCCCTCCCGAACAGGCGAGAGCCTATTGCAAAGCGCAGCTTCCCTTGCTTAAACATTGGAAAAAATAGGAATTATATTCAAAAGGAGCGGGAAACCGCTCTTTTTTTGTGATAATGCACAAATGAGAGATAAAACGTGCTTGCGAAAATGGTTAAAAATCGGCTTGAAAAAGGAAAATAACAGTGATATAATTAATGTGTAAAAATATAGGCAAAGCTAATTGCCAAAAAGAACGGGAGAATTACGATGAGTACGGAAAAGAAGAAGCAAACGCCGATTGAAAAGCTCGCCGCGCTGATTGTGGACAAGCGAAAGGCATTTTATCTGTTCTATATCATTGCGGGAATATTCTGCGCGGTTGCGATGAACTGGACTAAGGTTAACAACGACATTACAAGCTATCTTCCCGACAGCTCGGAAACGCGCGTTGGACTTGACCTTATGAACGAGCAGTTCATAACGTACGGTTCGGGCAGTATAATGCTTGAAAACGTAACCTTTGACAAAGCGCAGGAAATTGCCTCGGAGCTTGAAAAAATCGAGGGCGTGACTACCGTAAAGGTTGAGAATAACAGCGACAGCTATAAAAATGGCTCGGCGCTGCTTTCGGTAACGTTTGACGGCGAGGAGAGCGACGAGATATCGAAAAAGGCGATGGCTGACATCAAGAGAACGCTCGAGCCTTACGACGAGTACATAAACAGCGCCGTCGGAAACAGCTCGTCCGAAACGATTGCGGCGGAAATGCAGGTCGTAATCGTGATTGTTTTGGTGATAATCATTGCCGTTCTGTTCTTCACATCGCACACTTATATGGAAATACCCGTGCTTCTGATGACTTTCGGAATGGCGGCATTGCTGAATATGGGAACGAACTTCATTTTCGGCGAGATTTCGTTTGTGTCAAACTCAATCGCGGTCGTTCTTCAGCTTGCTCTTGCAATCGACTACGCGATTATCCTCTGCAACCGCTACACCGAGGAACGCGCCTCGATGGACGCGCGCGACGCTGTTGTCACGGCGCTTTCAAAGGCAATTCCGGAGATTTCTTCAAGCTGCCTTACAACGCTTTCGGGTATGGTTGCGATGATGCTTATGCAGTTCAAGCTCGGATTTGACCTCGGAATTGTGCTTTGCAAGGCGATTTTCTTCAGTATTTTCGTCGTTTTCACGCTTATGCCGGGACTTTTGATGTCGTTTTCGCCGCTTATCGACAAAACGCACCACAGAAACTTCGTTCCGAATATTACGGCGGTCGGTAATTTTGACGTAAAGACGAAATATGTGATA
>DBIU01000116.1:0-5644 GCA_002304735.1 Ruminococcaceae bacterium UBA794
GCCTTACCACTTGGCTATAGCGCCGTCTATCAAAGCACGAACTCCGCCGCAATTGCGCTCGGAGTTCGTTTATGGAGCGGATTACGAGGCTCGAACTCGCTACCTCCACCTTGGCAAGGTGGCGCTCTACCAGATGAGCTAAATCCGCAAATGGTGCCTCCGGTCGGAATCGAACCAACGACACGGGGATTTTCAGTCCCCTGCTCTACCAACTGAGCTACAGAGGCACGCTTTTTCAATCAGCGTTTGCCGACTATGATATTATATCATCTTCCGCCGATTTTGTCAATAGTTTTTTCAAAAAAATTTTATTTTTTTCTATTTTTTTCATTTTACATTATATGCAATTCGCAAAAAAATATTCCAAACCGCATAAAATCACGCGTCCGCGCCGTTTTCGCCGCCGACAATTCTTATCTCAAGCCTGTGCGGAAGGCAGACAATCGGCACTGCGCCGTCGCTCACAGCGCCTCTGTTAACGCACACTTTATCGGGGCAATCCGCGAAAGCGACTCTCACCGCGCCGTTTTCGATTTTCACGACGTTCACTCCGTTTTCGCTCTCGACCGTAAACTCGATATCGCACGAAAGCGGCTCTTTTCGAACAAGAACGCCGCCCAAATACACCTCAGCCGCCGCGTTTTCCCTCTTAATATTCAACATAACAACGAATATCGCCGCGCAGACCGCCGCTGCCGCCAAAAGCGCCAAAACCCCGATTATTGCCTTTTTGCTCATTGCTTCACCTAAACAAAACCCCGCCCGCGATTGCAGGCGAGGTTTATCCGCAAGCCGACGCGTCTGCGCCGACCTTTCATTCAACAATACCGTCAACTCTCCACTTTCCGGCATTTTTCTCGAGCGCAACGCTCACCGCGCGATAACCGGGAACTCCGTTGAACGTCCCAACCTTGACGTAAAGCGTACCCGCGGCGGTTTCACCGTCGTCCGCGTTAATGACAAGCACGGTTTCCGAAACGTTTATCGCGTTCAATCCGCCCTTTGTGCAAGCCAGCTCGCCCGTCCGCGCAATATTGCAGCGGCTTCTGAGCGTATCCGCGGCGCCTTTGGTATAAATCGCGTCAATCGTCCCATTAAGCGATTTTGTATCGCCCAATCCGCTTGCGCCGAGCATTGATTTCGCAATCGCGTTCTGAAGCCCGATTGCGTCGTTAACGCTCTCGCGCATTTCCGCCGAAGCGTTCTCGTACGGCGCGCCGAAGTGAATACTAAGCTGTGAATTTCTTTCGCTGTAAGAGCTTGCGGTTATCGCAATTCGGCTGCCCGAAACGCTCGCCTTATACTTTGAAGAAAATCCGTTTCTCCAATCAATTTTCGCGATAACGTCAAGTCCGCTTGCCGCGCGGATTTCGCCGTTTTCAATCGTATAATAGCCGCCGCAGAAGAACGAATTTTTCGACGCGCCGAACTCAGCCGAGCCGCCCGCAGGCGCTTCAACAAGCTTTTCCGCCGCAGGGTCGAAGATATACGAGCCGTCCGCGAAAGCAACCGCCGCATACGTTCCCGCCAGATTGCGCGAAGCCGCGCAGGCGCTTTCCGTGCTGAAAATCACAACCCCGTCGGACGTGCCGGCGATGTTTGATTTTACGATTTCAGCGCCGTTTTCACGCTCAACGAGAACATAAACGTATTCCCCGTTCATACACAGAACGCTCGCTTTTCCGTCCGAGCAGTAATAGCTTACCGCGACGTATTCAGCCTCGCCGTTGCTCAAAATCGCCGAGCAAACGTAATATACTCCGTCCTCGCAGACGTTTATAATAAGAATACCTGTTTCATCGTCGTAAACGATATCCTCGATTTCGCCCGTCATCACTATGCCGTCAACGTCAAGCTCGACAAACGACTCAGCCATAACGTCAGCGTAAAACAGCCTTGACCTCCTGCCCTCGCTGCAAGCGGTAACAAGCATTTTCGAGCCGTCCTCGGAAATCCAATCAACACGCGCATTCTCGCACTGCTGATAAGCAATCAAGGACTCGGAATAGCCGTCAAACGCGTAAAGCGCCGCGCCTTGGCTGTTTATAGCCACAAACTTGTTATCATCGACAAAGAACGCTTCCTTCGCGTTAATTTCTCCCGTAAGGCAATACACTCCGTCAACCTCGAGCGGCAGCTTAACGCCGTCGGGAATTTCGGGAGGAGCAGCAGCTTCGCCGCCCGAGCCGTCCGAGCTTTCTCCGCTCTCGCCCGACTCAGCGTCGGAAACGTCCGAACCGTCCGAATTATCGGGCGCGCTTTCGCTCGGCTCCGAAGGTCTTACATCAGACGTATCTCCGCCTATATCAATATCCGGAATATCGGAAATATCGGGGTCCTTCGTGTTAATCGGCGCAACAATGTTGAGGCTGTCCTCTGCGGTCATCGCCTCGACCATAAACACCTCGGCGCTCATCTGAAGCTGTTCCATAAGATTGCCCGTGCAGTTCACCACAGCGCCGGTAATCAGTCCCTCGCCTTTTTCAAAAGCCTTGCCGACCGCCTCAGCGCCGATAACTCTCGTTTCATCGCTGAAATACAGCATCTTCACGGGAACGCTTCCCTGCGCGTGTTCCGTGAGAACCCTCTGCGTTTCCGCTGCGGAAAGCGGCTCTCTGAACGTCACCATAACGTCGCGAAGCTCGTCGGAATTTTCATTCCTTCGCAGCTCGTCAATAGCCTTTTCAATGCGCTGTTTATCGGAAAGCGCGGTAATATTGCTTCCCGTAAGCAGGTCGACGCCCTTGTTCCCGCCGAAAGACGTGAACACAAACGTTCCCACTCCAACCACAACAGCCGCAGCCGCCGCGGTTATACCTATATATATGGGCATAGGCGAACGCTTCGCGAACCTGCCTTTTTTGGCATTCGCGAGAATTTTATCCTTATCGAACTGATATTCGCTCATCAATTCCCTGTAAAAATCGCGCTTGTTCACAAGAACGTCCTCCTTTCCCGAAAATTTCGCATAATAAAGCCCCTCGGCTCAGATATCAAACTTTTTCTTCTGCCGCTCGATAGTGCGGTAGAGCTTATTTTTCACGGTTGACAGATTAAGACCGAGCCGCTTTGAAACCTCGTCCAGCTTCATATCGCACACGAAATGCAGATAGAAAATCTCGCCTATGGTTTCATCGCTCCTCGCGATATCGTCGAACACCTGTTTTGCGAGGATTTTATTCGCCATAATCTCCTCAAGCAGCGGCTCGTTGCGGGAAAGCTCCGCCTCAAGCGCCGCCGATTCCTCCTCCGAGAAATCCGACATATTTTTAACCTTGTCGCGGCGCTTTATGAACCCCGACAAAAACGTCCTGCACTCAAACTTCGCTATATTAATAAGGAAAGCCTCGGCGGACTCGATATCCTCGTATCCCTTGTCGCAAATTCTTTTGTAAAACCGCGTATAAACGTTCTGTATAATATCCTCCGCGTCCTGAAAACGGGAAGCGTGGCTTGCGACGTATCTGGAAACGGCGCTGAACGTAGACGCATAAGCGTTATTGAAATACAAATCGGTTTCGGGAGTGCCCAACGACGCTTCACCTCGTTTCACGTCCCCGCCGTGCATAACCGTAGTCACGCAAATCCTGCAAAAAGTTTCAATAATTTTCGCAATAATTTGTAAAAGGCGGAGTAAAATTATACAAAATGTTGATATTTCTTCACAATTACATACTTAATTTATTATAGCACAATTTTGGCAGTTTGTCAATTACCGCTTCACGTTTTTTGAAAATACGGAAAAGCGCTTGACAATGCAATTTTTTTGTGTTAATATTAAGAAAATGATTGAAAGGCGGATTTCAGCGATGAAAAAGGCGGTTTTGTTCGACCTTGACGGAACGCTTTGGGACTCCTCGCAGTCTGTTACAAATTCCTGGAACGATGTTCTCGCAAAGTACCCCGAGGCGCCGCAAATAACGCTTCACGATATGCACGGATTTATGGGAAAGCAGCTTGACGAGATTGCGCGGATTATGATGCCGAGCCTGCCCGAAAGCAAGCGAATGAGCATTATGAACGAGTGTATGGATTATGAGACTGAATATCTTAAAGAACGCTGTGAAGCGGTTTTGTACCCAAAGCTGCACGAAACGCTCGAGCGGCTTGCGCAGGATTACAAGCTGATGATAGTGAGCAACTGTCAGGACGGTTATATACAGATTTTTTTGGAATTTTCGGGGCTTGGCGGGCTGTTTTCGGACTTTGAAAGCGCGGGCAAAACGGGGCTGTCAAAGGGCGAGAACAATCGGCTGATTATCGCGAGGAACGGTATTGAGAAGGCGGTTTACGTCGGCGATACGCAGGGCGACCTCAATTCCGCGGATTTCGCGGGGATACCGTTTGTTTTCGCGGAATACGGTTTCGGCGCTGTGGGCAGAAAGACGGAAAGCGTGAAAAATTTCGCCGAGCTGCCCGAAATTTTGGAGAAATTTTTTGCCGAGTAAGAGGAACAGCGGCTGCGAAGCCTTTTGCAGAGCGGTTTTACGAAAATTATTATTTTTTTGCAATTTTTTCAAAAAATCGCTTGACAAATTGCGAATTATGTGATATAATATAACAGTCGTAAAGATACGCGAGTGTGCTGGAATAGGCAGACAGGCTAGCTTGAGGTGCTAGTGTTAGTAATGACGTGTGGGTTCAAGTCCCGTCACTCGCACCACCAGCGTGACGCTGGACCCTTTATCGCCCTTAGCAAGTGCTAGGGGCGGTTTTTTATGCCCGCGAGGGGCTTTCTCGCCCAAATCGGCTAGCCGTCTGTGATTTCCCCGCAGCAAATCTCCGGCGCAGCATTTTCTTCAAAAAAAAAAAAAAATGAACATTCCCTTGACTTTTTTGGAATAATATGTTAAGATAGAGTTGTAGGGGATTATTCCACTCAAAATGAACTTTTCGTTTACGCTGTTTGGAATGAAAACCTATGCGAAGCTTTGGAATTTTTGATACAGAAAGGGTAATCACAATGAAAGAAATCAAAAAGCGTCCGACTTTATTCGGAGCAAAAGCAGGAATTTTAAGCCTTTCGCTGGCATTTTCGCTTGTATTAAGCGGATGCAGCGAAGCTAACTCAACCGATTCGACAAGCACAAGCAGCTCGACAAGCTCAACCGATTCGACAAGCTCGCCGCAGCCTGCTCAAAGCGAAAGCGGCTCAGGTTCTTCCGAAAGCTCCGTTGATTCGGATAACCAAAATCTCTGGACTCCGCTTGATACGACGGCTGACGACGGCGTTGCGATTAAGAGCAAGCAGTACTTTTCCGAGGAAGAAAAGGCTGAAGTTATGAAAGCTTACGCGGCACTTAAAAGATACTTGGACAAGTATATGAACGTTAATCTCCCCAACGCAAGCAAATATATCGTTTCAATTGACGATGTACGCAGAAACGGCGATTTATCAACGCATTACGACCCATCTTACGGCTGTCCCGCGCCCACGGAAGTGCTCGACTTCCATATTGTGGCAAACGAGCATAGCGAGCAGATTTCGGCAAACTATCTTGTGATATGCAAAATAAACGGCGAATGGACAACCTACGCCGAATATAAAGCGCTGAACAACGCATAATAAAAAAGCCGTCCGAGCGAAAAACTCGGACGGTGATACCGTCGAAAAAGTCCCGTCGGGACTTTTCCGCCGAAGCAT
>DBIU01000116.1:5749-8224 GCA_002304735.1 Ruminococcaceae bacterium UBA794
GGGAAACCCGTGACAAAAAACGGATTAAAATTCCCGCTTCGCGGGCAGAAGCTACTTTTTCGATAAACTATCCGTCCGAGCGAAAAACTCGGACGGTTTTGTTTATTTGTTAATCAAATTTGCTGAAAAAAGCTGCAAAAGCCGTTAATTTCGACTGCAAATTACTGCAAATCGGCTCTCATTTTCTTCTTGAACGCGAAAATCGAAAGCGCCAAAATTACAGCCGCATAACCCGCGTTTATCAGCAGGTGAACGAGGAAATCTCCCGAAAAATCGAGCGCCGTCGCCATTCTCGCCGCCTTAACGCCGTGATAGAACGGCAGAACGTTGCAGATATCGAACATAACGCCGCCTGCGCCCTCCGCGTCAAACCAAACGCTTCCGAGGAACGAACCGAGCGAAATTATAATCGAGCAAAGTCCCGGCGCGGATTTTTCGTTGAACAGCGTTCCGAAGAAAAGCCCGAAGCTTACCATCAAAATCATCGTGGGAATAAGCGATAAAATCGCCAAAACCATTCCGAGAACGTTCATCTGAACGTTTGTTATCAGCGAAACGACAAACGACGCGGCAAACGTGATTACAGCCTGAATTATCCCGAGAAGCAGCATCGGAAGCGTATATCCCGCAATGAAATTTCCGCTTCGCATCGGAGTCGCGTAAAGCCTTGTCAAAAACGCGCCCGAGCGGTCTTTTGCGATTGTGAGCGACGTGAACAGCATCACAAACGTCAGTCCGAAAAACGCAATTCCGCCCGCAAGGCTGTCTATGCGGAAAATCGTCATATTCGCCTCAGGAGGAACGCTTTCGTTCACGAGCGTCATCACAATCAGCATTACAATGGGAAATCCCAGACAGAATATGTAGCTCAGCGGGTCGCGGAGCATTTCGATAAAAACTCTTTTCGCAAAAGCCATTGTCTTGTTCATCTTGCCGCCTTCTTTCCGAACTGCTCCGCAATTTCAACGAAGCTCTCCTCCAGCCCTTTTTTGCCGCTCAGCTTCTCAAGCTCCTCGAGAGTGCCGAGCGCGGCGATTTTTCCCTCAAGCATTATGGCAATTCTGTCGGCGAGATGCTCGGCTTCTTCCATATGATGCGTTGTGAGAACAATCGTGATTTTGCCCTTAAGCTCCTCGACAACGCGCCACAAATCGCGCCTTGCGAGAACGTCAAGCCCGAGCGTAGGCTCGTCGAGGAAAAGCACCTTCGGCTCGGAAATCAGCGCCATTGCTATCGACAGCTTTCTTTTCCAGCCGCCGGAAAGCGTTTTGGAGCGTGAATTTCTCACCTCGTCCATATTGAACAGCTTTATCATTTCCTCGATTTTCGCGGCTGTTTTTTCCTTTGAATAGCCGTAAATCCCGCAGATAAGCCTCAGATTTTCGTAAACCGTGAGATTATCGGCGACGGCGGTGTCCTGCGGAGAAATGTCGATTATCTCCTTAACCGCCTGCTGTTCGGAAACGCAGCTTTTGCCGCACACGAAGCACTCGCCGCTTGTCGGCTTCGACAGGCAGGACAACATTCTCACGGTTGTGGTTTTTCCCGCGCCGTTAACTCCGAGAAGCGCGAAAAGCTCGCCCTCCGCAACAGTCAGATTAAGCTCGGAAACCGCGGTTTTGGTTTTATAGCGTTTTGTAAGATTTTTTGTTTCAATCGCGTTCATAATATCCTCACTTTCGGGGGCGTTTTTCACGTTCGCTTCGTTATTTTTTTATGCCGGCATCGGTCATTTTCACAAGCGCCATTCCCTTGTCCTCGTCGCCGAGAACGAGAACGGAGTCGCCCTCGCTTAGGTCAAACACCTCGCAAGCCTTTGTCGGGAGCGTGATTTCGCCGTTTTCTCCGACCGTTACGATACCGAAAATGTACTTCCCGCCCTCCTCAACGGGTATTCCCGCGTTTATATTCCGCGAAAGCATATCAACGCTTATCCCGTACAAATCGGCGAGCGCGATTACATTGTCGATATTCGGCAGAGATGAGCCGTTTTCCCACTTCGCGACAGCCTGCCGCGAAACGTCAAGCGACTCGGCTATCTGCTCCTGCGTATAGCCGAATTTTTGGCGAAAGAACTTTAGGTTGTTATAAGCAAACTCCATAAGCTTACCCCTTATCTACATTATATACGTTTTTCCTATGCTTTTCAATCAAGAGAAATTGTCTTTTTGTAAACTTTTGTTTACATTTTCTGAATTGTACAAAAAACGCCCCTGATAATTCGGAGGCGTATGACATCGTGACCAAAATGATTTGTCCGTTACCGAAAAAAACTCGCCCATAGAACAAACTACGGGCGAACTTGGGTCCAGCGTCACGCTGGTGGTGGGCGCAGGTGGATTCGGACCACCGAAGCGAAACGCAACAGATTTACAGTCTGCCCCCTTTGGCCACTCGGGAATGCGCCCATTTATTATTATACCATTATAATAAGAGAAATTTGGAGCTGGTGAACGGACTCGAACCCCCGACCTG
>DBIU01000070.1 GCA_002304735.1 Ruminococcaceae bacterium UBA794
CTCGTTCCGTGCGTTATTGCGGCTTGCAGAGCCGAAATCGCTCTCGTTCCGCGCATTATTGCGGCTTGCAGAGCCGAAATCAACCTCGTTTCGCGCATTATCGCGGCTTGACGTGCCAAAATCGCTCTCGTTCCGCGCATTATTGCGGCTTGACGTGCCGAAATCGCTCTCGTTCCGCGCGTTATTGCGGCTTGACGTGCCGAAATCCTCGCCGAAATACACATCATTATGTGCATTATTCGCCGCTTCCTTATCCGCGAAAGGCATAAACTCGCCGCGCGGCGCGGCTTCAGACTCGCTTTCTCCACGGCTCAATTTGCGGCGCAGCTCCTCCTCAAGCCTGCGCTCAAGCCGCGCGCGGTCCTCGGCAGCCTTTTTCACCGCCAAATCCTCGGGTTCGCCGAACGGCTGAAATCCCGCTCCGCCGCTGTTTTCCGCGCCCCGCGGTTCGCCGCCGCGTATAATATGCGAAATCTGCCGATCCTCGTTCTTCCGCCTAAAAACGGTCGGCGAGGTGAAAAATCCGTCCTTGGGCGGTTCTTCCGCGGGTTCGGGCTTTTCAGGCTCCGACTTCGGAGAAAGCTCGCTGCGTGAAATTCTCTCCGGCACAAACGGCTTCACAACGCGCTCCCGCGAAGGTCTTTCATCGTGCTTCGGCACCTCCACAATCGGTCGCGAACGCGAAATATCAACGTTCAGCGAGTAATCAAGGAACGCGTCAAGCTCCTCTGCGGTAATCTCGCCGCTCGTCACCTTATCCCGCATTGCGCTCATATACGAGTGCCAATATTCATACTCTTTTTCGCTCATCGACTTGCCGACGCGCGCGTAAATCTCGTCCGTAACCTCCCTGCACTTCTCGTCAAGCGCGGGAGAAATCACGGGAAGCGGGTTCTCCTCGCGGTACAGCTCAAGACAGGTCTTGCCGTTTGTGAGATAGGTTCGGCAGTAATCCTCGTTATACTCCTCGTTTCTGAGGTAAAGCCGCCCGCAGCGCTTGCAGGCGCAGAGAATACCGCCGTTTTCGATTATCGCGTCTATTTCAAGGTCAACAACCGCCTTCAGACTGCACGGCATATAGATTTTATCGGTGTAATTCTCCATTTTTCCGCGAACGATATTATAGCTCGAAAGCTCCGCGGGCAGTCCCGCCTTCATCTTCGAGAACGCGTCCATTGCAATCTGGTCGGAAATCTCGCTGTAATCGCCGACGTCCGAGTAATCGTCCGAATAGTCAAAATCCGCGAGAACGTGCCGCACAATGTCCTTCGATATCGTTGAGAACATAAACGGCGAACTCGGCGTTCTTCCCACGGAGAACACCTTGATTTCACCGAGATTTTCAACGCGGCAGCCCATTTCCTGCGCCGTCACGCTGAACATAAGGTCGAAATAATTCCGTCTTGAAGCGGCTTCGCGAGCGTTTTTCACGTCCTTTGTGAACACAAAGTCAATCTTGCTTTTCGCGTAATCCTGCACTCTAACGATATTCAGCCACTCGTTTATGGCGCGGTTATATCTGAACTCGCACAGCCGCGAGAACACAAGCTTTTCAAAAGGCGTGCGGCAGCTTATATAGCGGTTCCAGAGCGTTCCCTCGCCTATGCTGTCGCGGCGGCAAAGATAGTCAATCCAGCAGTCCAGCGCGACTTTTTCGTAGGTCGTGCGGATATTGTGAGCAATATAGCAATGCGCGCTCTGAATATCGCGGCGAAGCTGCGTGAAAACATCGGGGTCGGCTTTGCCTGTTTTCTGAGCCTCGCTGCATGCGTCGATAGCCATTTTCGCGAAATAAGCAAGGTCAAACCCGCAGAAATCGAGCAGCGACGACGGATAGCGCAGGAGAAAAATCTCGTTGGAATTTCGTCCCACAAGCTTTAACGTATCTTCCATTAAAATCCTCCTTTCGGCTTGCTTTTTCCGCGTTATTCAGACGTTTTAGACGTGCTTGACGAACCGCCTGCTGAACTTGACGAGCTGCTTTCAGCGTCGATTTTCTTGATAAGATAGGGATTTTCACGCATAATTCCCTCGACATAAAGCACCTCGGTCGACTTGCCGTTAATCTTCTGCGTGCTCCATTTAACGTGGTCGTAGTTTTTATCGGTAAGCGCGGCGGTGTGGATATGACGGCAGCCCGCAACCCTCTTACAAATTCCGAGCGGGATTTTCACGTCCTCTTTCGCACATTCAACGTAATACGACACCGTTTTTCGGTCGCCCGTCGATGAAATATACCGCACGACGCGATAATCTCCCGACTCCGACACATTCTCGTAATTCGGGTCGCGGAGAGTCGGGTCGAGGTCGCTTATGGAAAATCCTCCGTTCTCGTCGAGGGTAAAGGTAATATTTCCCATAAACATTCTCATCGCAATAAAGCCGACTGTTCCGATTACGAACATCAGCAAATACATCGTTCCAAGCACGGTTTTAAGCGTTTCGTTGGACTTATTGATAAAGAAAAGCGCGATTACGACGGCAAGCGGCGGCGTTGTTATAAACCACTTTCCGAAGCCGAAAATCAGTATCAGAAACGCTATTATCGGCAAAACATACGCGTTTACCTGCGTTATGACCTGTTTTCTCGTGAAAATAAGCAGACCGAGCGCCGCGATATTGACGAAAAGGTAAAGTACGAACAGCGGAGCGGGGTTTTCAAACTCGAAGTGGAAGCCGAAGCAAAGCCACGCCACCCAGCCCAAAAACGCCGTATATCCCCAGCAAAGCGCTGCCACGGAACGTCTAAACCAAACGTTCTTCAGAATTGCCGTAAGCTTGTCCATACTCAAACCCCTTTACTTGATTACATAATACTACTTATATATTGTATAACAAAATCGCGAAAAATGCAAGTGCTTTTTTCAATTTCCCCGCAAAAACAAGAAATCCGAGCCGAAGCCCGGATTTTTGTTCACTTTGAAGCAATTAATTTTCCTTATTTTGGAATTTCCTCAGGAGCAGCTCGATATCCTGCGACTCGGTATAGCCGAGATTTGCGCTCGCAGCCGTCCCCGAGGGCGCGGGAGCAGCCTCTGCCGCGGGAGCGTCGGGAGCGGCGGTCTGCGTCTGTGCGGGTGCAGCAGTCTGCGCCTGCGCGGGAGCAGCCTTCTTAGCCTGAGGAGCGGGCTGCTTAACAGGCTCTTCCTCGAAATCCGTCGCAACGGCGATAATCGAAATCTCATCATCTGCGAGATTTTCGTCGAACTCAACTCCGCACTTGTATCTTGCGTTCGGGTTGAACTTCTCGGCAATCTTCTTCGTGAGGCTGTCGAACTCCTCAAGCGACATAGAATCAGCCGCAGGAACGCTTATATTCAGCAATCCTCTCTTAGCGCCGCTGATTGATGTTTCGAGCAGCGGGCTGTTGAGAATTTCATCGAGCGCGTCGTCAACCTTGTTGTCGCCCTTTCCTGTACCGATAGCCATATGCGCGATGCCGCTGTCCTTGAGCGCCATACAAATATCCGCGAAATCCACGTTTATGTAGCCGTTTCCGTGAAGCAGCGTGATAATTCCCGTAACCGCCTTACAAAGAATTTCATCAACCTTCTCGAAAGCGTTCTTGATAGTAATATTGCTGCCCTTAAGCTGTCGAACCCTGTCGTTCGGTATAATAATGAGCGCGTCAACGTTCTTTTTCATCTCGGAAATGCCCTTGATTGCCTGCTGCATCTTCTGCGCGCCTTCCCAATCAAACGGCTTTGTAACAACGCCGACGGTGAGAATGTTCTTCTCCTTCGCAATCGCCGAAACAACGGGAGCAGCGCCCGTTCCCGTTCCGCCGCCCATTCCCGCCGCGATAAACAGCATAGATACGCCGTCAAGCTCCTTTGCGATATCCTCGCGGTTTTCCTCGGCGGACTGCTGACCGCGCATAGGGTCGTTTCCCGCGCCCTGACCGCGCGTCGTCTTTCTGCCTATCTGGATACGGTGCATCTTGCTTCCGTCCTTGTTGCGGAGAGCCGCGACATCGGTGTTCGCGACAACGTAATCAACGTCGAGAACGCCCGCTCCAACCATATGAGAAACCGCGTTTCCGCCTGCTCCGCCAACTCCGAAAACCATTATTTTAGTCGAGTATTTGAAGTCATCGGCTACGTCAAATCCATCATCATTATTGTTCAGTGCAAAAGCCATAACAGTATATCCTCCCGATTTATAAGTCCGCGCCTTGAGGACGCCGATAAACGTTCCGCCGAAACCGCCGTCAAAATATTGTCAAAAATCGGCATTTCGGAACAACATATTGATAAAATCGCATATAAAACGCTACTATATATTATAACATACTTTTATCGAAATTGCAACCGTTTTTTATAATTTTTTTCAAACAACTTACTCCGCGCCCTCCGCGGAGCTGATTTCGGGCAAATCGGAGTTATTTTCTTGCGCGTTATCCGAAGAATTTTGGGTAATTTCGGAGGTTTGCTTGTCCGATTTTGAGGAAGAAACGGGATTTTTCTCGTTTCGAAGCGTTTCAACGGCGACTCTTTCGGGATTGGTCAAAATCACGGAAACGCGCTCTTCCTCGCCGATTTTCTTCTCAATAACCGCCTGAGCGACGCGAAGCTTGCTTTCAAGCTGCGTAATCGGACCGATATTGAGGACAATTCTGTTCTCGACGGTGATTTTTATTGAAAATCTGTCGGTCATATCAATTTCGGTCATCTGCTGAAGCCCGACCTTATCGGCGGCGGCGAAAATCTCCGCGGCGATTTTATTCTTGGCTTCAACCTTTGAAGCGAGATGCGTTCCAACCTCAAGCGACTGCGCCTCGAAGCCCTTTACAACGACAAGACCGTCTGTCGGAAGCGCTCCGAGAACCTTTCCGCCGCGCGAAATTACGTTTGTTTTGCCGTCCTGAACGAGCGCGAACCAGTTCACCGCCTCGGTTATTTCAATAACAAGCTTTGTGGGATAATTCTTCTTAACCTCCGCCTTATCAATGAAAGCAAACGCGTTCATCACGTTCTCCGCAGCCTTTTCCGCGTTGACGTGAAGGAGATTATCGCCCGTCTTAACGCCCGCGGCTGCGATAATTTCCTCCGCGGAATAGCGCGTTGTTCCCGCAACCTCAATCGAACTGCACTTGAAAAGCACGGTGTTCGACAAAATCGCCATAACGACGCCCACGACAATCGCCGCGAGAATGAAATAAAGCGTATAATTTCCGCCGCGATAAGGACGTTTAGGCTGTTCCGTGCGCGTTTTCGCGAGAGTAGCCTTGTCGGCGGCTCTGCGAGCCTGCTCGGGAACGGGCTTCAGCGGCTTTTGCACATTCGGCGCGGGTCTGCCCTGCGCGGAAGCGGGCTTTTTGCCGCGCTTCTTGAACAAGCTCTTTCGTGAAGCGGGCTTGGGCGTGTTTTTTTGTGTGGGAGCGCCTGCGTGATTATTCGTCAAACCGCTTTGTGAAGCGGGCTTGGGCGCGTTATTCGGCGCGGGTCTGCCCTGCGCGGAAGCGGGCTTTTTGCCGCGCTTCTTGAACAAGCTCTTTCGTGAAGCGGGCTTAGAGCTATTCGGAGAGGGATTGCGCCGAGCGTTAACCTGCGGCGCGGCTCCCGAACGGTTTGCGGGAGCGCCCGTCGGCGCGCTTCTCCCAACATTCCCCCGAACCGCCTGCGAAGCGCCGTTTTGCTGACCGTTCTGCGGCGGTTTTTTCGCAGGAACGCCCTTTTTCGGCGCTGTTTTTTTCTTCCCAAACATTTTTTCACTTCCTTGAATAACCGTTTTATGTTCATTATCCCGCATTGCAATGCGGTTTATCGTCACTTAGTCAATATAATCGCCGCGGCTTCGTTTACAGAAAAGCGCGTTGCAAAGCGGGTTCGCGGGCTTCGTTTACCGAAAGTCGCGTT
>DBIU01000018.1:0-11641 GCA_002304735.1 Ruminococcaceae bacterium UBA794
TGTATAGCACACCGACTGCTTCTTCAAACCTCCTCGTAAGGCATACAGCCTTACTTCGTCGGCTTTCATCGCATTAGGGTGACCGCTGGCGGTCACTCGCGCACTCTACCCATTTTCCCTTTTCAAACCGGTTTTTAGAGGTTCCCATAAAATAATACTTGACTTTGATACTGTGATTGTGATATAATATATAATGTATTTTTGTGTTTGGAAAAGGTGTTATGTTTTGGATATAATAAAAACCGAAAACCTGTGCTATGACTACGTTACAACCGACGATAACGGAAATGTGACGGAAAAAAGCACGGCTTTGATAAATGTTAATCTCAGCGTTCCCGAGGGGCAGTTTCTTGCGGTTCTCGGGCATAACGGCTGCGGAAAATCCACGCTTGCGAAGCATTTTAACGCTATTCTTACTCCCACAAGCGGAAAAGTCTATGTGGACGGACTTGATACGGCTGACGAGGATAAGCTTTTTGATATTCGCCGCACGGTCGGTATGGTTTTTCAGAACCCCGACAATCAGCTTGTCGCTACAATTGTCGAGGAGGACGTTGCGTTTGCGCCCGAAAATCTCGGTGTTCCGCCGAAAGAGATACGCGAGCGCGTTGACGACGCACTGAAGCAGGTTGATATGTACGAGTTCCGCGAGCACGCTCCGCATCAGCTTTCGGGCGGACAGAAACAGAGAGTTGCGATTGCGGGAATAATAGCGATGCAGCCGCGCTGTATCGTTATGGACGAGCCGACGGCTATGCTTGACCCGAAGGGCAGAAAAGAGGTTATGCAAACCATAAAGCGGCTTAACAGGGAACACGGAATTACCGTAATTCTCATTACCCATTATATGGAAGAAGCCGCGCAGGCGGACAGAGTTGTCGTAATGGACAAGGGCGCGGTTATTATGGACGACGAGCCGCATAAGATTTTCTCGCGTGAAAAAGAGCTTCGGGCGGTCGGACTTGACGTGCCGCAGGTTACGGAGCTTTGCTTTATGCTGAAAGAAAAGGGCGTTGATATTTCCACGGAAATAATCTTCGAGGACGAGTGCGCAAAGGCGATTGCCGCGCTTCCGCTCAAGAAAAAAACGGCTGAAACAGGCGAAGAAGCGGCTGTTCTCAGCGCCGAAAAGTCAGATGAAGCCGTTAGGCTGGAAAACGTCACCTATAAGTACAGCGTCGGCACGCCTTTCGAGAAAACCGCTGTTGACGATGTTTCGCTTACGATAAACCGCGGCGAATTTATCGGAATAATCGGTCACACGGGGAGCGGCAAATCAACTCTTATTCAGCATCTAAACGGTCTTATAAAGCCGACTTCCGGAACGGTTTTCATTGACTCGCAGGATATTCACGCAAAAGACGTTAAAATACGCGATATCCGCTTTAAGGTGGGAATTGTTTTTCAATACTCCGAGCATCAGCTTTTCGAGGAAACGGTCGCGAAGGATATTGCATACGGTCCGAAGAATATGGGACTTTCGGACGAGGAGATTGAAAAGCGCGTTCTTGAAGCGGCGGAGAGTATGGGAATAACACATCTTCTCGAAAAATCGCCGTTTGAGCTTTCGGGCGGACAGCAGCGGCGCGTCGCTTTGGCGGGAGTGCTTGCAATGAACCCTGAAACGCTTATTCTCGACGAGCCCGCGGCGGGTCTTGACCCGAAAGGCAGAAACAAAATTCTCGAGCTTATCAAGCATTATCACGAAAAATCGGGAAAAACCGTGCTTCTGATTTCACATTCAATGGAAGATATCGTGAAATTTGCCGAGAAAGTGCTTGTGATGAATAAGGGAAAGCTGTTCTGCTTCGATTATACGGACAATGTTTTCAAGAACACGGAAAAGCTTGTTTCAATCGGTCTTGATGTTCCTCAGGTAACGCGGCTTTCGCATAAGCTGAAGAATTTCGGGATTGATATAGGAAACGATATATATACTACGGAAAGAGCCGCGAAAAGGCTGCTTTCTTTGCTATAAATAAGGAAAAACGATGATAAAGGACATTACAATCGGACAGTATTTTCCGGGAAAATCGGTTATTCACAGACTTGACAGCCGCGTAAAGCTGCTTCTCGACTTGATTTATCTGGTTATGCTGTTTACGGCGCAGAGCTTTACGGGAATAATTGTTTCTCTGCTGTTTATGGTATTCTGCTATATCATCTCGGGTATTAAGCTCGTTATGATATTGAAAAGCGTGAAGCCCATTCTGCCGCTGATGATTTTTACGGCGATACTCAATATGCTGTTTATAACGGGAGAAACTCCGCTGTTTCACTGGTGGATAATCTCGATTTATCCCGAGGGAATAAGGCTTGCGGGATTTATGCTGCTTAGAATAATCTCGCTTATCGTGGGAATGTCGCTTTTGACGTACACGACTTCGCCGATTATGCTGACGGACGCGATTGAGCGGCTTTTGTCGCCGCTTAAAAAGGTGAGATTTCCCGTACACGAGCTTTCGATGATGATGACTATTGCGCTTAGGTTTATACCGACGCTTGTCGAGGAAACCGACAAGATAATGTCGGCGCAGAAGGCAAGAGGCGCGGAACTCGATTCCGGCGGTATGCTGAAGCGTGCAAAATCGCTTGTGCCTATTATAATTCCGCTGTTTGTGTCGGCGTTTAAGCGCGCAAACGAGCTTGCAACCGCAATGGAATGTCGATGCTATAAGGGCGGCGAGGGAAGAACGCGTATGCGGCAGCTTAAAATTGCAGGGAGAGATATTATCGCGATTGTGATTATGCTGATTATGTTTGCGGGAATAATCGTGATGAATTGCTTCCCGATAATTCCGTAAAGGAGATATAATGCGTAACTTAAAGGTATTTATCGCCTACAACGGAGCGGCTTATCACGGCTTTCAGCGTCAGGACAATGCTTCGTCCGTTCAGGAAACCGTTGAAAAGGCGATAGGAAAGCTTTTGAAATGCAAACCGCCCGTAATTTACGGCTGTTCGAGGACGGACGCGGGCGTTCACGCAAGGCGATTTTGCTTCAACTTCAAAACCGAGTCGAAAATCCCGTGCAATGGCTTTTTGAAAGGTATGAACACGGTTTTGCCGCCGGATATCGCGGTGCTTTCCTGCGAGGACGCGGACGAGGATTTTCACGCGAGATTTTGCACGAAATCAAAGGAATACGTTTACTTGATAAACAACAAGCCGAGCCGAGATGTTTTTCTGCAAAAGCTTGCATATCATTATCCGTATCCGCTCGATATCGCGAAAATGAGAAGCGCCGCCGCTCTCTTTGTCGGAGAACACGACTTTGGAGCATTTTGCCGCGCGGAGGGAAAAGCGCGCGTGAAATCAACGGTAAGGACGATTTATGACGTTTGCGTTGAGGAAAAGGATGGAATTGTCGAAATAAAAATACGCGGGAACGGTTTTTTATACAATATGGTGCGTATTCTCGCGGGAACGCTTGTTTACATCAGCGAGGGAAAACGCACTGAAAGCGATATTATTTCGGCGCTGAATACCCGAAACCGCGATTTTGGCGGGGTTACGCTGCCGCCTGAGGGGCTTTATCTGAACGAAGTATACTATGACGCTTGACGATAGGCATATAAATATGCTATAATAAAACGAGGTTAATATACATTTTGGTTATAAGGAAAGACAATGGACGAGAAAAACGAGCTTAAAAAGGTAAGCGGCAGGAAATCTCCCGCCGAAAAGAAAAAAAGCAAACGGCGGACAATAACTCTGATTATTGTCGGGGTAATCGCCGCGGCGCTTATAGTTATAATTTTTAATTGGCAGGCTGTTTTTTCGCCGCTTAGGGACATTTTCCTTCCCGTCGGAAAAGCGGGTTTTCCCGTAACGCTGCCGGGAAGCGCCGCTTACGATATGGGCGAGCTTGGCGGAAACTTTTATCTTCTGACCGACACCTATCTTTACACCTACACGGGCGGCGGCGCGGAGATTAAGAGCGTTCAGCACGGCTTTAACAACCCCGCTTCGTCGTCGTCGAACAGACGAGTGCTTATTTACGACAAAAACGGCAAGGATTTTAAGGTTTATTCAAAGTCCGAGGAGATTTTCGCAAAGACAATGGACGACGCGATTGTGTTCTCGAAAATGGGCGCGGGCGACCGCTCGGCTGTCGTTACGACCTCGACGCGCTATTCAAACTATCTATACATATTCGGCGGCGACGGAAATCAGCTTTTTCGCTGGGCGTCGCCCGATGAGAAAATTATGGGAGTATGCTTCTCGGATAACGGGAGATATCTCTATGTTTCGGTTGTAGGCGAGGCGAACGGCGAGCTTAACTGCGCGGTTCTTTGCTTCGACACGACAAAGGAGCAGAACGAGCTGTGGCGCGTTTCAACAGGGAGCGCGGTTTCATATTCGCTTGAGTACGCCGACGACGGGATTTACACCGTGACGGAGCGCGGCGCTTTCCTGTTTGACAGGGACACCGGCGAAATCAAAGCGAAAAATGAGTTCTCGAAACAGGTTACGGGGATTTGCGGGTCAAAGGCGATGAGGGTTGTGCTTTTTCACGACTCGGCTTCAAACGGAGTAACCGCGGTTGTTTACAATGAAAATCTCGAGCCTTCGGCGTCGCTTTCGCTTGGTGAAGCAATCTCTGTTGACGCGGAGGGTCAGACGCTTTATGTTTTGAAAGGCAATACGCTTTGCGCGTATGACAGCGAGCTAATCGAAAGGAATAATTATCTGCTTGACAACGATTATTCCGACGTTATGATAATGGACGGCGGGGCTTTTTTACTCGGTTATAATACCGTTCAGCACGTTAAATTATAAGGAGAGTATTATGGGACAGGAATTTGCGTTTGTTTTTGACATTATTATAATTGCCGCCGCTGTCGGAATGACGTTTGTCGGGATAAAAAAGGGCTTTGCGAGAGTTATAATCGAAACGATTTCGATTGTGATTGCATTTGCGCTGGCGTTTATAATAAGCGAGCCTGTGGCAAACGGGATTTACGGCGAGTTTATCGAAAAAAACATTGAGAAAACCATCGACGAAAAAATAGACGGAGAAACGCAGCTTGTTGAAATAAAACCGTTTGGTGAAACGGATATGGATTTTTCAAAAATAAAGATTTCCGGCGTTCCGATTGACGAGGTTGTCCCCGATTACGAGGGAACGGGCGCGGCAGTTATGGATTTGTCGGACGTGAGCTTCTCGGATACGGGAATTGAGGAGCTTAATCTTTCGCTTTTTGGGATAAAAGAGAACACGGATTTTTCTTCCGTTAACGCGAAAACCGCGCATTTCAGTATGACCGATATCGAAAAATACGGACTTGGAAAGCTTGTAACGGCGCAGTATCTCGCTTCGTGTATGATTAAAACTCCCGTTGCTCAAACGCTCGACGGAATTGTAAACACGGTTCGCAGCACGCTTCCGACGCTGTTTACCGACGCGGGAAACGATACTCTGAACGTTTCGTCCGTAAGGAGAGTTATTCTTGCAATGATTGACACAAAATCGTCAGCAAAAACGGCGGTTATGGACGGAATTATTTCCCCGTCCTGTATATTGATAATTAGGTCGGTTACAGTAATTCTGCTGTTTATTGTTTTTATGCTGATACTCGGGCTTGTGGCGCGCGCCGCGGGACTCATCAACAAAATCCCCGTCCTCGGAAAGGTAAACGCGCTTCTCGGAGGAATTGCGGGGCTTTGCGAAGGCGCGGTTATGATAGCGCTGTTCTGCGTTGTTACACGGCTTATTTCGTCAATGTTTAACGGCAGCGTAATACTGTTTAACGACGCGGCGATTAATTCGACATTCCTGTTTAAGTATATATACAATTTTGATTTTCTCAGTTTAATTTGAAGGTAAGGTGATTAACAGATGATGATGTGTTCAAGATGTAAAAAGCGCCCCGCGGTTTTGTTCGTTTCGACAATGACCGGCTCGGAGCGCAAGAACGAGGGTCTTTGCCTTCAGTGCGCGAAAGAGCTTGGACTTCCTCAGGTAAGCGATTATCTGAAACAGATGGGCATTTCCGAGGACGAGCTTGAAAATGCCTGCGACTCGTTTTTCGGCGAGGACGGCGCTGTTGACGGCGATTTTCTCAAGCAGCTCGGACTTGACGGAAAAGACGACGACGATGAAGCGGACGACGAAACGTCCGACGACAGCTCCGAGGACGCTCCGAAGGAGGAAGATAATCTCTTTGAGCGCGGCGGCGCGGGAACGATGCCTAATTTCCTGAAAAATCTTTTCGGCGCTTCCGACAGCAAATCCGACGGCGATACCGAAAAAAAGGCAAAAAAGAAGCAGGAAAAAACCGATAAAAAGCGTAAATGCCTTGAAACTTTTTGCACAAATCTGACAAGACGTGCAAAAGAGGGCAAAATCGACAGAATAATCGGGCGCGAAAAAGAGATTTACCGCGTTCTTCAGATACTTTCAAGACGCACGAAGAACAATCCTTGCCTCATAGGCGAACCGGGCGTCGGCAAAACCGCGATTGCAGAGGGAATTGCGCTGAAGCTTGCAAGCGGCGACGTTCCGTTCAGACTTCAGGGAAAAGAGCTTTATCTGCTCGACCTTACCGCGCTTGTTGCGGGAACACAGTTCAGAGGTCAGTTTGAAAGCCGCATGAAGAGCCTTATCGACGAGGTGAAAAACGCGGGAAATGTAATTCTTTTCGTTGACGAGGTGCATAATCTCGTTGGAACGGGCGGCGACTCCGAAGGCTCGATGAACGCTGCGAATATCTTTAAGCCTGCGCTTTCGAGAGGCGAGCTTCAGGTTATCGGCGCGACAACTTTTGCCGAGTACAGAAAGCATATCGAAAAGGACAGCGCGCTTGAGCGCCGCTTCCAGCCCGTTACCGTTAACGAGCCGACAATCGAGGAAACAATCGAGCTTCTCGGCGGAATTAAGCAGTACTACGAGGAGCATCACAAGGTTCACGTTTCCGATGAAATTGCGAAAATGTGCGCTCTTTTGTCCGAACGTTATATCAACGACAGATTTTTGCCCGATAAGGCGATTGATTTGCTTGACGAGGCTTGCGCGTGCGCTTCTCTCGGCAGCGAAAGCATAACCGAGCTTGAAAAATTAAAGGCTGATTTGGCAAAGCAGCGCGTTGAAGAAAGCGAGCTTGCGGGCGACTCGAATATTGATTATGAGAAGCTTGCGGAAATTAAGACGACAATCGCGCAGACCGAGAAGAAAATCTCGGAGGTTCAGCCGAAAGCCGAGAATGTGAATGTTACGATTGACGACCTTTCAAAGGTTATCGAGCTTTGGACGGGTATTCCCGCAAACAAAATCCGCGAAACCGAATACAAGAGAATGTCGGTTCTTGAGGATAATCTGAAGGCGAAGATTATCGGACAGGACGAGGCTTGCGAGGTTGTCGCAAAGGCAATTAAGCGTTCCAGAGTTCAGCTTTCCGACCGCCGCAGACCCGCTTCGTTCATTTTTGTAGGACCGACGGGAGTGGGCAAAACGGAGCTTGTTAAGGTGCTTGCAAAGGAAATGTTCGACAGCGTTGACCCGCTGATAAGGCTCGATATGTCGGAATATATGGAAAAGCACAGCGTGAGCAAGATTATAGGCTCGCCTCCCGGATATGTCGGCTATGATGAAGCGGGACAGCTCACCGAGCGCGTCCGCAGGAAGCCTTATTCGGTTATTCTGTTCGATGAAATCGAGAAGGCGCACCCAGACGTTATGAATATTCTGCTGCAAATTCTTGACGAAGGCAAGATAACCGACTCTCAGGGCAGAAACGTAAGCTTTGAGAATACGATTATCGCGATGACGTCTAACGCAGGGTCTTCAAACGGTATGAACGGAGTGGGATTTGCAAAAACGCAGAGCGAAGTCACAAAGGAACGCGCTATGAAGGGACTTCGCGAGTTCCTCAGACCGGAATTTTTGGCGAGAGTCGACGAAATTGTCGTGTTCAAGCCGCTTTCCGAGGAGTCTTACGCGAAAATTGCGAAGCTTAATCTCGAGGAGCTTCGCGGTCCGCTTGAGGAGAAGAAGCTCAAGCTCGTTATTTCGGACGATGTTTACGCTGCTGTTGCGAAAAAAGCGTTTGGCGGAAAGTTCGGCGGACGCGATATTCGCCGCGTAATCCGCACCGATATTGAGGACAAAATCGCCGAGCTGCTTATCGAAAACAGTGAAAAACAGTTTGGAGAGGTTGAAATCACGGCTTCGGGCGATGAAATCGCGGTAAATCTGAAATGAGCGTTGTGTTGATAACAGGCGGAACGGGCGCAATCGGGAAAGCGCTTGTCGAGGAATTTTCGCGGACGGAGGACGTTGCGTTCACCTTCTGCACAAACGAGAGAGAAGCTGCGGAGATTTCCGAAAAATACCGCGCTTTTCCCGTAAAAATGAACGTTTCGGACGAAAAATCCGTAAAAGAAGCGGCAGCGAGCGTTCTGAAAGAGTTCGGGAGAATTGACGTTCTTGTGAATAACGCCGGAATTTCGCTTATAAAGCCGTTTTGCGACATCACCGAGGACGACTGGGAGAAGCAGATTTCGGTCAATCTTACGGGCTGTTTCAGAATGGCGAAGGCGGTTGTTCCGCAGATGATTAGCCGAAAAAAAGGCGCAATCGTGAATATAACTTCGGTTTGGGGTGTGCACGGGGCTTCCTGCGAGGTCGCGTATTCAGCGGCTAAAGCGGGCGTAATCGGCTTTACAAAGGCGCTTGCAAAGGAGCTTGGGCTTTCGGGGATAACGGTTAACGCGATTGCGCCGGGCGTTATAGACAGCCCGATGAACAGCTCGCATTTAAGCGCCGACGAGCTTTCGGAGCTTTGCGATGAAACACCGCTCGGCAGGCTTGGGAAGCCGTCTGAGGTTGCCGCGGCGGTAAGAGCTGTCGCCGAAAATCGTTTTATAACGGGACAGGTTCTCGGTGTTGACGGCGGGTTTTATTGATTTTGTCTAAAATGCACAAATATTTGATGAAATTGTTGATAAATATTGTTATCTCTAATTTTATTAATCTGTTGAATTGTTTTGGAAAATATAGTATAATAAATATGTTTGTTAAATAAATTTTACTCGATTTTTCGGGTTTAAGAAGGAGATATTTATGAGTTTGTTTCTGAATTTGTTGTCCGAAAGCGCCGAAACAGGCGTTATCGAAAGGCTTCAGGGGTATACGGAAACCGCTGAAAAGACGATTGCTCAGCAGCAGATTGCCGACCCCGATTACTGGGGAAGCGTCGGAATTATAACAATTACGGGATTGTTGGTTGTATTTGCAATTCTCGCACTGCTGATATTTTTCTTTATGCTGCTCGGCGCAATATTCAAATCCATCGACAATTCCAAGAAGAAAAAGGCTGAGGCTAAGGCTGCCGAAGACTCAAAGGAGCCTGCAAAGACGATTATTGAGGACGCTTCCGTTGAAGCTTCGGACGACGAGCTGATTGCCGTAATAAGCGCGGCTGTCGCGGCTTTCACGGACGGCAAGGGCTTCACAATCAAGAGCGTAAGAAAGCACGAAAGAAAACGTGTTCGTTCTGCTTGGAGTACAGCCGGAATAACCGAAAATACTCGTCCGTTCTAAACGGCTGAAAGGAATTAAAGTATGGAAATATTTGTTAGTACGCTTAACGGCTTGATTGCCGATTCGGGCTTCCTCGGAATGACGTGGCAGAACGGTTTGATGATTCTTCTGTCGTTCGTTCTGTTCTATCTTGCGATTGTAAAGCAGTATGAACCTCTGCTGATGCTTCCGATTGCTTTCGGTATGCTTCTTACCAATCTTCCGAACGCGGGTCTTTACCACGCTGAATTGTGGGACCCTGCGAAGAATCCGTATTTTGCGCCGGAATACATTGAACAGGGCGCGGACGTTCTCGTTCAGTTCACGAAAGAAACCTCGCTTGACTACGGCAGAGTTCTGCACGAGGGCGGACTTCTCGATATGCTTTATCTCGGCGTTAAGCTTGGAATTTACCCGCCGATTATCTTCCTCGGCATCGGCGCTATGACGGATTTCGGCCCGCTGATTGCAAACCCGAAGAGCTTCCTGCTTGGCGCTGCCGCACAGGGCGGTATCTTCTTCACGTTCCTCGGCGCGTGCCTGCTCAACCTTACGGGAGCCGCGGACTTCACGCTTAAGGAAGCCGCTTCAATCGCGATTATTGGCGGCGCGGACGGTCCTACGGCGATTTACCTCACATCAAAGCTTGCTCCTCAGCTTCTCGGTCCGATTGCGGTTGCGGCATATTCGTATATGGCGCTCGTTCCCGTTATTCAGCCGCCGATTATGAAGGCGCTCACCACGAAGAAAGAGCGTGCGGTTAAGATGGGTCAGCTTCGCGAGGTTTCAAAGCTCGAAAAGGTTGTATTCCCGATTGCGGTTACAGTTATCGTGTCGCTGATTGTTCCTTCTGCGGCGCCGCTTGTCGGTATTCTGATGTTCGGCAACCTGATGAAGGAATCGGGCGTTTGTGGACGACTTGTTAACACTGCTCAGAACGAATTGATGAATATTATCACGATTTTCCTCGGCGTTACTGTTGGCGCGACTGCTGTTGCGGATAACTTCCTCAGCCCCAAGACGCTGTTTATTATCGCGCTCGGTTTGATTGCATTCTGCCTCGGTACTGCCTGCGGCGTACTTCTCGGAAAGCTTATGTATGTTCTTTCCCGCGGAAAAATCAATCCGCTTATCGGCTCGGCAGGCGTTTCCGCTGTTCCTATGGCGGCGCGCGTTTCGCAGAAGGTTGGCGCTCAGACCAACCCCTCGAACTTCCTGCTTATGCACGCTATGGGTCCGAACGTTGCCGGTGTAATCGGTTCTGCGGTTGCGGCGGGCGTTCTCTTGAGCGTTTTGAAGTAATAAAATTAAGGCAAGAGGGAAGCTTCTTGCCTTTGTTTTTTGAAGGGAGATTGTTATGGCGAAAATTACCGTAAAAGGCGTCGGAACTGTAAAATCAAAGCCCGACTATGTTATTATTTTGCTTTCGCTGAATGTTGTTGATAAGGATTACACCGCTGCTGTAAACAAAGCTAACGAAAAGATTGAAAAGCTGCAAAGCGCGCTTTCGGCTGAGGGTTATGCAAAAGACGACCTCAAAACGCTGAATTTCAACGTTTCAACCGAATATGATTACGTTCAGAAAAACGGCAGAAACGAGCGAGTTTTCAGAGGCTACAACTGCTCTTATAGCTTGAAGCTTGGCTTTGATTTTACTGCAAAAGCGCTTGCGAACACGCTTGCTGCTATTGCGAACAGCGGAGCTGACGCGGAATTTTCAATAAGATTTACTGTGAAAGAGCCGGAGAAGGTTTCTGAAGCGCTTCTTGCTTCGGCAACCGAAAATGCTCTAAAAAAAGCCGAAATTCTCTGCAAGGCTTCGGGAAAAGCGCTCGGCGAGCTTGTTTCGATTGATTACAATTGGAGCGAGATTTCGGTGTACTCAGACAGCAATTATGCGCTTGCGGCAGCGCCGGGAATGATGAAGGCGGAAGCCTGCGTTCCCGAATTTACGCCCGACGACATTAATTCAAGCGACAGCGTAGCTTTTGTTTGGGAAATCAACTAAAGCTCACTTCCGAATAAAAAGTCCCGTGATTGCTCACGGGATTCAGTCTGCCGCAAAAAGTAGGTTCTGCACGCGAAGCGGGCATTTCAATCCGTTTTTTGCCTCAGCTC
>DBIU01000018.1:11809-12222 GCA_002304735.1 Ruminococcaceae bacterium UBA794
TCCCGTGATTGCTCACGGGATTTTTTTTAATGAAGAAGTATTCTTTCGTCGCAGTATTCGCAAATCAGAATATCTCCGTATCTTAAAAAGCTGTGCGGGAGATACTTTTCGGTCTGCGTAACGCATTTCGGGTTTGTGCAGCAAATTTCATTGTGAATTTCGCCGAGAAGAAGCGGCTTAATCTTCGGAGTTAGGTTCATCGTGGTGAGAATTAGCGCCATTCTGACGTACATTCCGTTGTTTGCCTGACGGAAATAAGCCGCGCGAGGGTCGTCGTCCACGGCAACCTCAATTTCGTTTACCCTCGGAAGCGGGTGCATTACAATCATATCCTTCCTTGCGTAGGACATTTTCGCTTTCGTAAGGCAATAAACGTTCTTCTGGCGCTCATATTCCTCATCGCTGTCGAAACG
>DBIU01000003.1:0-317 GCA_002304735.1 Ruminococcaceae bacterium UBA794
AGCGAGATGTAGCCGATTGCGTCGGGATTGCCCGAAACGCTCATCATAACGCCGTTTGTGGAGTTGTTGATTTCAGCGGATGCCGTGGTTGCGTCTTTTTTGTCCGCGTCAACGACTTCCATAAGTTCAACGAACGCAGAGCGCGTTCCCGAACCGTCCTCGCGCGATACAACCGTGATTTTGCGCTCTCCGCCCGCGCAGCCCGTAAGCGAAGCCGCCATAAGTCCCGCCGATAAAACAGCAGCCAAAATATTTCTCATTTTCATTGTGATTTCTCCTTATCTTCAATTTTACAGTTTTTGCAGTAATTTGCAGTC
>DBIU01000003.1:368-1075 GCA_002304735.1 Ruminococcaceae bacterium UBA794
TTTTTGCAGTAATTTGCAGTCGTAATTCCCGAAAAAAGCCTCGTTTTGCAGCAATTTGCAGTCGGTTTCGTTTCGGTTTACATTTACATTATATCACTTCAATGTAAAATCCAAAAGCGCGGCAATATTCGGCGTTTGTAAAATTTTCCTGCGCAATGTTAAATCCGCGTAAAATAGAGTTTTCGGCTTTCGTTTTTGTGCAGTTTGTCTAAACTAACTCGCTGTTTGTATGTTTTTTTTACTAAAATAATGAATTTTGCGTAAAAACGTCAAAATCCTCTTGACAAAAAGCTAAAAATGAAGTATTATTATATCGGTTAGCAAAAGCTAACCAAATTATACAGGCAAAAGTTAGTTTATCCTAACAAAAAATCGAGAGAGGTGAAGTTATGATGCCGCTTACGCTTGTAAACGCCGGTGAGGAAAACATTATAAAAAAGGTCGGCGGAAACCCCGAAACAAGGAAGTTTCTCGAAAATCTCGGGTTTGTCGCGGGCGGTACGGTGACGGTTATCAGCGAAATCGGCGGAAACGTTATCGTTAACGTGAAGGATTCGAGAGTTGCCGTTTCAAAAGAAATGGCTTGCAAAATAATGGTATGAGGAGGACAAGAAATGACGCTGAAAAACGCAAAAGTGGGTTCGACGGTAAAAGTCGCGAAGCTTAACGGAGAGGGCGCGGTTAAGCGCAGAATTATGGATATGGGT
>DBIU01000003.1:1149-2633 GCA_002304735.1 Ruminococcaceae bacterium UBA794
TCCGCAAGGTTGCGCCGCTCGGCGACCCCGTTGAAATTACCGTTCGCGGATACGAGCTTTCCCTGAGGAAAGACGACGCGGACATCATCGAAGTAGTTTAATTACGCCATAAAGTTAGCTTAGGCTAACAAAGAAAGGACAGCTTATGGAACTTAGAATTGCGCTTGCGGGCAACCCGAACGCAGGCAAAACAACGCTTTTTAACGCTCTTACCGGCTCAAATCAGTTTGTCGGAAACTGGCCGGGCGTTACCGTTGAGAAAAAAGAAGGTCATCTCAAGGGTCACAAGGACGTTATCGTAACCGACCTTCCCGGTATTTACTCGCTTTCGCCGTATACGCTTGAAGAAGTCGTTGCGAGAAATTATCTCGTAAACGAGCGCCCCGACGCTATCCTCAACATCATCGACGGCTCTAACCTCGAACGCAACCTCTACCTCACAACGCAGCTTGTGGAGCTTGGTATTCCGGTTGTCTGCGCGATTAATATGATGGACGTCGTGAAGAAAAACGGCGATAAAATCAACACGGAACAGCTCGCAAAGGAGCTTGGCTGCAAGGTTGTCGAAATTTCCGCGCTTAAAGGCACGGGTATCAAGGAAGCCGCTCAGACAGCCGTTGACGCGGCTCGTTCAAAGGAAAAGACCGTTCCTCAGCATAAATTCTGCGGCTGCGTTGAGCACGCAATAGCGCATATCGAGGAATATTCGCTTCACAACGTTCCCGAGGAGCAGCAGCGCTGGTACGCAATCAAGCTATTCGAGCGCGACAGCAAGATTTACGAAACGCTCGGAATGTCCGAAGCTGACAAGGCGCACATCGAGGGCGATATCGCCGCCGCGGAAAAGGAAATGGACGACGACGCGGAGAGCATTATCACAAACGAGCGCTATATCTACATAGGCACTATCATCAAGGACTGCCTCAAAAAGAAGAATAAGGGCGGACTTACCGTTTCGGATAAGATTGATAAAATCGTTACAAACCGTATCCTTGCGCTGCCGATTTTCGCGGCGATTATGTTCCTTGTATACTTCGTTTCCGTAACCACCGTCGGCTCTTGGATGACCGACTGGACGAACGACGGTCTGTTCGGCGACGGCTTCCACCTCTTTAATATCGGCGACGGCGAATATAGCGCGGCTGTCGATGAATATGCGGAAGAAAATATCTTCTCGGACGACCTTTTGAAGATGGTTCAGGAAGCGACCGACAAGGGCGTTATCGGCGGCGAGGAGGTTCTCGCGACCGTTGAAGAAAAGGACTTCGGCGGCTTTGAAGAACAGCTCGGTTTCTACGGCGGAAGCCTTGCGGAAGCGGGCTATGACGTCGAGGGACTTGTCGGCGAAGCAATGGAGGGCGTTCCCGCGGCGGAAGATTACGGCGTGTGGGTTCCCGGTATCCCCGTCCTCATCGAAAACGGTCTTGACGCGGCAGGCTGCGCGGATTGGCTCAAGAGCCTTATTCTCGACGGTATCGTCGCAG
>DBIU01000003.1:2692-8632 GCA_002304735.1 Ruminococcaceae bacterium UBA794
GCGCGGTTCTCGGATTTGTTCCCCAGATGCTCGTTCTCTTTATCTTCCTTGCGTTCCTTGAAGCGTGCGGTTATATGGCGAGAATTGCGTTCGTAATGGACAGAATTTTCAGAAAGTTCGGTCTTTCGGGCAAATCCTTCATTCCTATGCTTATCGGCACGGGATGCGGCGTTCCCGGTATTATGGCGAGCCGCACTATCGAAAACGAGCGCGACCGCAGAATGACCGTTATGACAACAACGTTTATTCCCTGCGGCGCAAAAATGCCGATTATCGCGCTTATCGCGGGTTCGCTTTTCGGCAATGCTTGGTGGGTTGCGCCGAGCGCTTACTTCATAGGCGTCGCGGCAATCATCATCTCCGGTATTATCCTCAAGAAAACAAAAATGTTCTCCGGCGACCCCGCTCCGTTCGTTATGGAGCTTCCCGCTTATCACTGGCCGACAGTCGGCAATATCCTCCGCTCAATGTGGGAGCGCGGCTGGAGCTTCATCAAAAAGGCGGGTACGATTATTCTGCTTTCTTCCGTTGTAATCTGGGCAGGCTCCGTATTCGGAAATCTCCCCGACGGCGGCTTTGGCTTCAGCACGGAGCTTGAGCTTTCGGACAGCGTTCTGGGCATTGTCGGAAACGCAATCTGCTGGATTTTCGCGCCTCTCGGCTTCGGCGAGGCAACCGCGACAATCGCTACAATTATGGGTCTTGTCGCAAAGGAGGAGGTTGTCGGCGTATTCGGCGTTCTCGACTTTATGGGTATGACGCAGCTTGCGGGCTACTCCTTCCTCATCTTTAACCTTCTCTGCGCGCCCTGCTTCGCGGCTATCGGCGCAATCAAGCGCGAGATGAACAGCGCAAAATGGACGTGGTTCGCAATCGGTTATCAGTGCCTTTTCGCGTATGCTATCTCCCTTATCGTATATCAGTTCGGGCTGCTCTTTACGGGCGCTGTGAACGTAATCGGGCTGATTTGCGCGGTTCTCGTCCTTGCGTTCTTGGTTTATATGCTTGTAAGACCTAACCGCGAAAAATCCGCGAACAGAAAGGTGAGCGTATAATATGTCAACGATTATCATAGCTCTCGTTGTTCTTGCGGCATTGTTTTTCGCAGCACGAAAGCTTTTCTCAGACAAAAAGAAGGGAAAATCCCTTTGCGGAGGAAAATGCTCCTCCTGCCCGAACGGGTGCGCGTGTCATTCGGGTAATCAGACTGCAAAAAAACGCTGAATAACACGCAGATTTAACGCTCAAAAGCCGGCTGAATTATCAGTCGGCTTTGCTTTTTCGGGTCAAATCGGTTTTTCCTATTGACAAAAGTTGGATTTGGGATTATAATTAATGTATAAATATTATGCGATATATTTCTATTAAGCTGAAAGGAATATTGAAAATGCTGTATTTTAAGCTTCAACTCGGCTGTTTGATGGTAATATTGTATATCGTAATCTCCTATATCAAACAAACCTACCACGGCAAAATAAAATGCGATAAGTTCTTTAACGCGCTTTTGATTCTTACTCCGCTGGCGGTTTTCTTCGACGGATTTACCGCGTGGTCCGTCAACAACGCGGACGTTGTTCCCGAATTTATTAACAAGAGCGCTCACCTCTTGTTCTTCATCTTTATGGACCTCACGATTATCGTCACGTCAATGTATATGTTCAACCAGCTTCTTGGTTTTCGCCGAAATAAAAAAACTATGTTACTCGGTATTCCGGGACTGATTTCTCTGATAGCCGTAATCGCGGGCATCGGCGGACTTGAATATATCGACGGCGCAACGACGCGGTATTCGATGGGACTTTCGGTATATGCGTGCTATGGAACGGTTGTGTTCTACTATGGATTAATCCTGTTTTTCGTTATTTCAAGGCGGCATTTTCTTCCAAACGACAAGGTTATGGGAACGCTTTCGTTTATCATTATCGCGGGCGTTATACTTGTAACTCAAATTATCTTCCCCGAGGTTCTTTTGACGTCGCTGTTCCCGACAATACTTATGCTTGGTATTTACATCGACTTCGAGGACCCCGCGATAAAAAAGCTTACAATGCACAAAGACGATATGGTCGACGGCTTTGCGACAATGGTTGAAAGCAAAGATACCAACACGGGCGGCCATATCAAGCGCACAAAGGCTTATGTCAGTCTGATGCTGAAGAAAATGAGCGAGGACAGGTATTACCGCAGGCATCTCAGCAAGGACTATATCACCAACGTCATAAACGCCGCTCCGCTTCACGATATCGGAAAAATCGCAACTCCCGACAGTATTCTCCAAAAGCCCGGAAAGCTTACAGATGAAGAATACGCGATTATGAAAAAGCACGCGGCGGACGGCGCGGATATTATCAGACGAACTTTCTGCGAAATGGATAACGATGAATTTAGGCAGATTGCCTTTGAAGTCGCAAGATATCACCACGAAAAATACAACGGACGAGGCTATCCCGTGGGTCTTGAAGGCGAAGATATCCCGCTTCACGCAAGAATTATGGCTATCGCGGACGTGTTCGACGCGGTTTCGCAGAAAAGATGCTATCGCGACGCAATGCCTGTCGACAAAAGCTTCGATATCATCAAAAACGGCAGCGGAACCGATTTCGACCCGCGCCTTGTCGAGATTTTCCTCGAGTCGAGAGATGAGGTTGAGCAGCTTATGAACGAAATCGAGGCTGAACCGGAAAAGGTTTTCGGCTCGTTTATCGTATCTTTCTGATTAATTCAAACAGCCCTCGCGCGAAAAAAGCGGGAGCAGATTTTGAAAAGCTTATACGGCATTTTATCGGGCGGGAACAATCTGAAAGGAAAGGAAGTTGAAGCATATAAAAAAAACAGAATAGCAATCGTGATGGTTGCAGCAGCGGGAACAATTTGAAAGGAAAGGTTAAAACATATGAAAATAAACAAAATAGCAATCGTGATGGTTGCAGCGATGACAATATCATTATGTGGGTGTGGGAACACTGCGAACGAGCAGCAAACCAAAAGCGATTCGACTGATTGGCAGGAGAAAAAACAGTTGGTGAACCTTATGACGCAGCCGGAACTTGAGTCGATTTCAGTCGGACCACTGGAGCTGCTTAACGAGCCGTGGGAGCAGTATCAGAAAGATATAACAAGGCATCCGAGCGAAGAATATCATGATGGGGTATTCTTAGAAATATGGAGTCTGGAGGATAACATACGTTATATTCGTGAAAATAAAGAAATGGACGAGAACTATAAGAAGCAATGCCTTGATGTTTTGGAGTCATATGGGAATGAGTATCATAGCATTGAGGGGGCGATTGTCGACGGAAGATATTATTCCAAAGAATTAATGCCGATATACGGATATGACGGAAAGAAAGGGACTCTGTTAGAACCGGCGACAGATGGACTTCGGGAAAAGGAATATCAGGATTTTGAGGAATGTAAAAGACTGATTTCGGACATACTTCCTCTATATCAGAATATGGATTATTGTACGATTTCCTACTCAACGAACGATGTAAATCAGCAATATCGGGATTTGGTCAAGCTGTACGATGCAGTCATACAAAATGCGTATCAGACGCTTCCGGTCGGAACCATAGGGCAGGTAGGCGACGCATATTGGAAAGACTATAGCGGATGGAAGGATTATTCATGGGATTATGATCGAGAACTGGCTAAAGAACTGCAGGCTGAAGTTAAGGAATATCATCTGTACGATGAAGAATTGAATCGCAAATTTGTCGTCCAGGTTATGACGCCTCCGGGTTATGATGAAAATAAGGAATATCCGGCATTTGTGCTTACCGATGGCGTATGGCATTTTAACGACATGGCGGCTATGTATAAGAAGATGAACGAGGGAACAGCCACATCATATCTGATGGTGAATATCGGGTATGATTATTGTGTTTGCGGGAGTGATAATGCAGAACGCTCCCGGGAATTATGCGTAAGACAAGAAGAATTTCTGGACTTTATTACAGATAATTTACTGCCGCGTCTGGCGGAAGACTATCACATTAGCTGTTCGGAATCGGTACTATTCGGACATTCGCAGGGAGGCGTATTCACACATTATGCAGCCTTTCATTCCGATCAGTATGAAAATCAGCCATTTGGATGTTATATTATCGGCAGTCCGACTTTCTGGACGCCGTATTTTACACAAACAGAGAACGCAAAAAAATACAATACGGAGTATGGATATTTTGAGCGAAACAAAGCATTCAATAAAAAAATACTCCTGACCGGGGGCACGCTTGAGGACGAGGATTTTGTTGAATTCTATAACGGAAACGAAACTACGCTCGAAGGGCTTGCGCATCTTAAGGAACGTTTGGAGAAAAACGGAGTGGCAGACTGTGAGATTACATACTACGAAAGTCATCACTCTGAGTATGTAGGAAAAATGCTGCTTGATGCAATCAGCAAGAAGTGATTCGTCTTGCGGCCGCGACAAGAGCTTTTATGCGAAAAATACAGTTTTCGACGCGTCGCGAATTTTGATTGACGGCACTCCGGAACGCGCTTCATTCTATCGCGATATGGATATTATTGCGGAGGAGCTGAAGAAGTTTCGCGAAGCGGATATTCCGATATTGTGGAGACCGTTTCACGAATCGGACGGCGATTGGTTCTGGTGGGGCGCAAAGGGCCCCGAAACCGCAAAAGAGTTATATAAGCTGATGTTCGAGTACTATACGAAAGTACACCGGCTGAATAATCTGCTTTGGGTTTGGAACTGCCGTTTGGCAGAGGGATACCCCGGCGATGAATATGTCGATGTCATTTCTGTTGATATTTACTTAGAAAAATACGCAAAAACAGATTATCGCGAGGATTACGACAAGCTTGTTGCCGCGACAACGAGAAACAAAGTTGCCGCCCTGGCGGAGGTCGGATATATCCCCGATGTTGAAACGTTCGAGCAGTCGCATACGCCTTGGGCGTATTATATGACGTGGTCGAAAGAATTTTGCGTCGGAGAACAATATAATTCAACTGCGCAGCTGCAAAAAATGTACGCGAGCGAGTATGCGCTTACGCTATAACCGCATAGAGAATTTGACGAGAAGGCGCCTGTGTGAATTTGATTGAAAAAGCGTTTGAAAAATGTAATTTGATTTTCGCTCCCGATATTATTCGGGGGCGTTTTTTCGTTATCGGACTTTTAATGTGAAAAATGCCTGCTTGGGGTATTGAAGATTTTGGTAATATGTGTTATAATGTTCTTGACTAAATACAGCGATTTGGAGGGTAAAAATGTACGCAGAATTAATATCGGAACTAACAAAAGAGAATGTGTTTGTTAAAATACAGCCGCCGTGTTCCGAAAAAGCCATAAATAATGCGGAAAAAGCTGCCGGTTTCAAATTTCCAAAGGAGCTTCGAGCGCTTTTATGCGAATTGAACGGCGATAAGTTTCTAGTTTTATCCGCCGAAGAAATTGTCGCGCAAGCGGAACTGAACAAAGAAATATACGAAAATAATCCCGATGAAGAATTTGCAAAAGAACTGAATAAGTATCTGTTTTTCGCGGGAAATGGCTGCGGGGATTATTATTGTTATCGCGCAAACGATGACGGCGAGCTTGACGAAACGGCGATTTATATTTGGGAACACGAAGAAAATTGCTGTCAAATTGCCGCGGCAAGTATTTCGGAGCTGATAATAAAATATTATCACGATGAAATTTGATTTGCGTTTAAGTAAAATATTATTGCTCCACAACAAAGAAAGCGAGGATTTTATGAAAAACAAAACTTGTCCCGTTGCGAAAAAATGCAGCGGCTGTCAGCTTTCAAATATGAATTACGCGCAGCAGCTTGAGTATAAACAAAAGGACGCTGAAAAGCTGCTCGGCGGTTTCGGAAAGGTAAATCCGATTATCCCTATGGAAAATCCCTACAACTACCGCAACAAGGTGCAGGCGGTTTTCCGCAGCGACAGAAACGGAAGAATTAT
>DBIU01000013.1:0-5690 GCA_002304735.1 Ruminococcaceae bacterium UBA794
AAGACGAAAAAGGGAATTAAGGTAATGAGCGTAAATCTGCTTCTGCCCGATGAAACCGCTCCCGTCGTCTGGAGAGGTCCGATTATCGCAGGCACGGTAAAGCAGTTCTGGACGGACGTAATCTGGGACGACGTTGACTATATGTTCGTCGATATGCNNAAAACAGTTCTGGACAGATGTATACTGGGGAGATGTAGATTATATGTTCGTGGATATGCCTCCGGGAACGGGCGACGTGCCGCTTACCGTATTCCAGTCGCTGCCGCTTGACGGAATAATTGTCGTTACATCTCCGCAGGAGCTTGTTTCGATGATTGTCGGAAAAGCGCTTAAAATGGCTGAAATGATGAACGTTCCGATAATCGGTCTTGTCGAGAATATGAGCTATGCCGTTTGCCCCGACTGTGGAAAGCATATAAATGTTTTCGGCGAAAGCCACATTGACGAAACCGCGAAAAAATTCAATCTTAAGGTTCTCGCAAAGCTTCCGATTGAGCCTGAAACCGCAAAACTTGTTGACGGAGGTATGCTTGAGCTTATGGAAACAGAGGCTGCCGACCCGATTGCGGACGCAGTTGAGGAGTTCTGCAAGTGAACAGGGGAGAATTAGCCTACGATTATTTCGTAAGCGGGTATAACTGTTCGCAGTCGGTTGCGCTGGCTTTTTCCGATGTTCTCGGAATTGAAAAAGACGCTCTCGCAAGGCTTTCAAGCGGCTTTGGCGGCGGAATGGGCAGAATGAGAGAAGTCTGCGGCTGCTTTTCGGGACTTGTTATGGTTCTGAGTCAAGTTTACGGCTATTCTGACCCGAAAGCAAATGCCGAGAAAAAGGCTCTTTATGAGAAAATTCGCGCTGCTGCGGAGAAATTCCGCGAAGATAACGGAAGCATAATCTGCAAGGAGCTTCTCGGACTTGAAAAGCCGGAGAAATCCGCTCAGCCCGAAGAACGCACAGCCGAATATTATCAAAAGCGACCTTGCCCGATGCTTTGCAAATATGCTGCGGAGCTTACCGAAGCAATGATAAGCGAGAAATAAAACAAACGGCAGTTCGGAAGAACTGCCGTTTGTTTTATTCAAAATAATCGTCGATGTAGCGCTTAAACGCTTTTGGGTCTTGCTTAATCCTATTTTTGATGAAATCAGCTCTTTCCGAATTTTCAGCGGCGATTTCAAGATAATATTTCTGCTTTGCCGTAGTTTCGTCCATAACGGTAACGCCAAGCGTGCAGGTTCCGTCGGGATTTGTGATGTAGCGAACAGCGAGAAACGAGCTGTTTTTTTTCATTGCGTCGCGCGTGTAAACGCGAACGGCTTCCTTGAACATTTTGTCGCGAACCGACAAAGGAAGCTCGGCGCCAAGGTCTTTTGCAGCCTTTATTCCCATCGGCGTATTTGAATAGAAAATCTCGCCGTCAATGTCGGTAACATTCAGCAAGTGGCCGGAAGCCTTTTCCAACGCAGAACTGAGATTAAAATAGTTTACCGCGTCCTCGAGCGACGTTATTTCAATAAGCTCGTTCTTCGACAGCGGACAGCCAAGCGAGTAAATCAAATGGCAAATCAGAACGCAGATATCGTCGATTTCAGAAACGCGTATTCTCGGTGTATTCAAAGCAATCTCCTTTCAGATTTTAGGGTTTTCTATAATCGCGGACAGCAGAGCAATGCTCATCGCCGCTTCAACGCACGGAACAGCCCTCGGAACAACGCAAGGGTCGTGCCTGCCCTTAATGACAAGCTCTGTTTCGCGGTTTTCTTTGAAATCAACGGTATTCTGCGGCAGGGATATCGACGGAGTGGGCTTGAACGCAGCTCTGAAAATAATCGGCATACCCGAGCTAATTCCGCCGAGAATACCGCCGTGATTGTTGGTTTTGGTGACTATTTTATTGTCGATAATACAAAATTCATCGTTATTTTCGCTGCCGAAAAGCTCCGTGCAGCCAAAACCGCTGCCAAATTCAATTCCCTTAACGGCGGGAATTGCGAAAATAAGCTGTGAGATAATATTCTCCAGACCGTCAAGCATCGGCGAGCCTATTCCTGCGGGAAAACCAACCGCCGCGCACTCGATAATGCCGCCAACGCTGTCGAGGTTTTCTCTTGCGGAATTGATAATCTCGCGCATTTTTTTCTCGGCGCTGTCCGAAATAATGGGAAATGCGCGTTTTTTAACTGCATTTAGCTGCATTTCCGTTATTTTCATCGGGTCGAAGCTTTCGTCCGAGATATTCTTGATTGACTTTATGTGAGCGCCAACGGTTATTCCGCGATGTTCGAGAATTTGCGCGCAAACCGCTCCCGCAAAGCAAAGCGGCGCGGTTAATCTTCCCGAAAAGTGGCCGCCGCCGCGCGGGTCGTTTGCGCCGTTATAGCGCAGAAATCCTGTGTAATCCGCGTGGGCGGGACGCGCCGTGTGAGCGATATTACCGTAATCGCCCGAATGCTGGTCGGAGTTGTAAATTACTGCGGCAAGCGGAGTTCCCGCTGTTCTGCCATTGTACAGCCCCGAGAGAATTTCGGGAATATCCTTTTCGTTCCGCAGAGTGGACGTGCCGTCTTTTTTTGGAGCGCGGCGCGCCATAAATTCGCCGATTTTCTCCAAATCAATTTCTTCGCCTGCGGGTAGATTGTCCAGAACAACACCTATTCCTTTTCCGTGGCTTTCACCGAAAATTGAAAATTTTACTCCGCCGTTAAAACTAGATGACATATTATACTCCTGTAAATCAGATTTCTACAAATATTCCCTCGAGCGACTTATAAACCTCGAAGAAATTTGGGAATGACTTTGAAACACATTCCGCACCGCGTAAAATCAGCGGATTTTCGCATTTTGTCGCGGCAATCGCCATTGACATTGCAATTCTGTGGTCGTTGAAACACTCGACTTCGCCGCCTTTAAGCGAGCCTACGCCGTAGATTTCCAAACCATCGGGCAATGCCTTAACTTTACCGCCGATTTTATTCAGACAGTCTTCCATTGCCGCCAGACGGTCGCACTCTTTTATTCTTAACCGAGCCGCGTTTGTTATGCGGCTTTTTCCATTGCAAAAACAGCCTAGTACCGACAAAATCGGCACAAGGTCGGGAATATCCGAGCAGTCAAGCTCAAACGCGCTCCCGTTTACAGCGACGCTTTTGCATATTTCAGCAATTTTCTTGTCGCCTTGAAGCGAATTTTCATTAAGACCGCATATTTCAATTGACGAGCCGAGCGTATTCGCAGTATAAAAGAACGCTGCCTGCGAAAAATCGCCCTCAACCGCGCCCGAAAACGGCTTAAAACGCTGATTTCCCTTGACAAAATACCCGTTTTCAGTTTCGTTTATCTCGCAGCCAAAATCCCTCAGAACGCCGATTGTTATATCAACATAAGGCTTTGATTGAAGGGGAGAGGTGAGAATAATTTCGCTGTCGCCGTCAAGAAGCGGCAGCGCAAAAAGCAGTCCCGTGATAAACTGCGAAGATACGTTGCCGTCTGCATAAAATCGCCCACCGGCGAGCTCGCCGTTAACGATAAGCGGCAGATTTTCTCCGTTATTAGGCAAAACAAAGCTTGCGCCGTGCTTAGGAAGCTCGTTTAGCAATGTTGTCAGAGGGCGCTGAGGAAGCTTTCCGCTGCCGATAAATTTTGCGTTTACACCAAGCGCGCAAGCGACAGGTATCAGAAATCTGAGCGTAGAACCCGATTCGCGGCAATTCAGCACGGCTTTTTCGGGGACTTTTTTTATCCCTTCAATCACCGCCGTATCGCCGCTGAACGAAATCTTCGCTCCGAGCGCTTTCATACAGTCCATCGTCGCCGTGATATCAACGGAAGGGAAGATGTTTGAAATTGTCGAAGTGCCGTCAGTCAGAGCCGCCGCAATTATCATTCGATGAGCGACGCTTTTTGACGGAGGAACGGATACTTTTCCCGACAAAATATTCGGCGTTATTTTTATATCCATAATCAGCTCTCCAAAAACTTTTTGTACTCGTCAACGGACATTCTGACAACCTCGCTTTTGCCGATATCCGTGCAAATTACGATATTCATACCGTTC
This sequence comes from Ruminococcaceae bacterium UBA794, assembly GCA_002304735.1. Taxonomy (GTDB): domain Bacteria; phylum Bacillota; class Clostridia; order Oscillospirales; family Ruminococcaceae; genus CAG-115. Next base: position 4,053 of record DBIU01000013.1, read on the forward strand.
GAAAGATGCTTTTTATCGTGAAGAGAAAGCTCGAAAAGCTTATCAAGCGGCGCGTTGTCTGTCGTCGGTAAACCGCATTTTATCAAAAGCTTGTCCAGCTCGTCCGCGACGCCTTTTCTGCACATTCCGCGGCGCTCTGCAATATGCGTAAAAACGCTCATTCCGACGGCAACGGCGTGTCCGTGGGCAATTCCCGTATAATTGTAGTATTTTTCAAGCGCGTGAGCAAGCGTGTGACCGAAATTAAGCAACATTCTTTCGCCTTTTTCGCGCTCGTCCGCTTCAACGACTTTTCCCTTAATCGAAACATTGCGCTTCATTATATCAACCATATTTTCCGAAATATCCTTGTTTGCAAGAATATTGAAAAGCTCCGTCGACTTAATCATACCGTGCTTGATAACCTCAGCCATTCCGTCAGAAAAGAACTCGGGGGTGAGCGTTTTCAGCGTTTCCGTATCGCAGATAACAAGCCTCGGCTGATGAAAAGCGCCTACAAGATTTTTTCCCGCGCTGATATTAACAGCGGTTTTTCCGCCGACTGAGCTGTCGGATTGGCTTACAACGGTCGTTGGTATTTGCACAAAATCAATCCCGCGCATATAGGTCGCGGCTGCGTATCCCGCCGTATCTCCGACAACGCCTCCGCCGAGCGCCGCAATAAAATCAGAGCGCGTAAAACCGTTTTCCGCGAGAAATTCATATATATCAAGAAGGGTTCTGTGGTTTTTCGAGGCTTCGCCGTGCGGGAAAACAAGCTTTTTTGCCGTAAAGCCCGCTTTTTCAAGCGATTTCATAAACCTTTCACCGTAAATTCTGTCAACGTTATCGTCTGTGACAACGCAGACTCTCCTTGATTTCATCACAGACGCGATATATTCGCCGGAGTTGTCAAGAATACCCTTATCAATCAATATTTCATAGCTTGTACTTGCGTTAACCTTTACTTTTTCCATATCTTCCTCCAAAAAAATGCTACATCTATTTTACTCCAAAATAGTCAAATTGTCAAGAGAAAAAACGGCTGAAACCAAATTCAGCCGTTATATCTTATTCTTTCGGTTTAACGTTTGATAAAGGATTAAGATTAGCTGCGTTCTGAATTTGCGCGTTTGAAACGTGAGTATATATTTGCGTTGTGTTGAGATTTTCGTGACCGAGAATATCCTTTAGTACGCGCACGTCAACGCCGTTCTGATACATAAGCGTTGCCGCCGTATGGCGAAGCTTGTGTACGGAAAGTCCCATATTATCAAGACCGCACGCTTTAAGGCACTCCTCGACAATCTGCTGAACGCGCCTGTTTGATATTCTGGTTCGCCGCTTGCTTAGAAAAAGCGCGTCCGTTGGCGCCGTCATATCGCGCAAACCTGCGGCATTACGCTCGTCGTTATCCGTGATTTCGGGATTAAGATAGCTTTTATAAGCGCTTACGCACGCTTCGTTGAGGAAAACAACACGTTCCTTGCTGCCTTTTCCGAGGACTTTAAGCGAATAAACTGTCTTGCCGTTTTCATCTTTGAACGTATGAATATCGCCGATATTTATCCCGACAAGCTCCGATAAACGCAGTCCGCAGTTCAAAAAGAACGTGATTATGCAGAAATCGCGTTTTTTGTCGCTTGTGTCAACGTTAAC
>DBIU01000013.1:5825-6109 GCA_002304735.1 Ruminococcaceae bacterium UBA794
TCAAACATATTCTTGTTGTTTGTAAGAAATTTGTAGAATTGTCTGAGAGAAACCGCTTTGCGATAACGAGCTTTCTGTTCGTTTGACATCTTTGTTTTCATATAAACAAGAAATTCCTGTACAAGAGTCAAATCAACGGATTTGATATCCTCATCGGTTATATCGGAAATATCAATCTTTGAAAAATCTTCTTCGGGAAAATTTTTCTTTCTTATCTTATAAAATCTGAAGAATACACGCAAGTCGTTGTAATAATTCTTTACGGTAAGCTCCGAGCGTCCTTT
>DBIU01000013.1:6150-6276 GCA_002304735.1 Ruminococcaceae bacterium UBA794
ACAATTTGCTCATAATAAATAAAATCCCGAATTGACTGCGGCGCTGCGTCATAATTCTTAATGCTCAGCATTTTATTCTTCTCACTCCCCTCCATTGCGTAAAACTTTTATTTTACGCAATTACTG
>DBIU01000051.1:0-5269 GCA_002304735.1 Ruminococcaceae bacterium UBA794
ATACTTTTTGTAACGTTGTCCATCATAACGAAAAATTCTTCCGTAACCGTTCCCTCGCGGCGCTGCGTCTGACCCTTCATACAGCGCTCGACGACCTCGGGATAACGTTTGACGGCATTTTTAACCGCGTCCTCCCACGAAACGTAGACCTCGCGCATAGCGTTTTCGCCGAAAACGCGCATTTTCTCTCGGTTATTAATGGCAAACTCCATTTTATCGGCGACCGAATCCGCGCCGGCAGCGCATAGCATACCGGTTCTTCCGTCCGTGATACCCTCCGCGGCGCAGCTCCCCTCGATAAGGATAGAAGCCATACCGCAGGCGACCGCCTCGCGCACAACAATGCCGTTCGTGTCGTATTCCGACGGGAAAACGAAAAGCTCGCCCGCCGTGTAGTAAACGCGAAGCTCCTCTCTGTCGGTAATTGCGCCCGTGAAAATGCACTTGTCGTAAACGCCGATTTCCTTTGCATAAGCCTCGATTTCCTCGCGCTCGATGCCGTCGCCGACAATCATCATTCTGAATTTGAGATTTTTCGCCGCGAGGATTTTTATAGCGTCAAGGATAATCCTAAGCCCTTTGTACCACAAAAGCCTGCCGACGAACATAAACAGAAATTCATCGGGAGAAACGCCGTATTTTTTGCGAAGCTCGGCGGCAGCCTTTTCATCGGCGCGGCCGCGCGGGAAATCAACGCCGTTTTCCATAACGACAAAATCGCCCTTATATCCGAGGCTTCTGAGGTTTTCGCCCGCGCCGCGGCTGACGGTCCAAACCTCGTCGCAGGCGCTTATGTTGCTTACGACAAACTTGATAGCCTGTTCAGCCATAAGCTTAGTCGGAAGCGAACGGCGGATATCAATATCGAATTTGGTGTGATATGTAAGGATAATCGGGACGTTGCACTTTTCGCGGAGAACGCGCGCCATAAGCGTTGAAGCGAACGGGCAGTGGCTGTGAATAACGTCGAACTCCTGACCCGCAAGCGCGTCAAGCTTGCTGCTGGAAAACGGATAGCCCGCGCGATAGCCGCAGATTTTCTTTGTGATATTCATACTGCGATAGCGCACGACGTCGAACGGATAGTTGTCCTCCGCGCCCGGAAAATTCGGAGTAACGACGGTGGCTTTTCCGAGATTATCGGCAGTAATAATATTCGCGTAGTTCATAACTGCGTTCGCCACTCCGTCTATAATGGGCGCAAACGAGTCGTTCATAAGACAAACGTTTATTTTATCTGACATCAGAAACAAAGCTCCCTTGAAATAGCGTTAAATAAGATAATCTATACATATCTTTATTTTAACACAATCGGGCGTTAAAATCAAGGGTTTTTTGAAAAGAAGCGCATAATTGACCTTAAGGCTGCACCGCATAATTATTTTCGTTCAATCGCTCCGAGATTTTTTCGTCAGAATAAACAAATCGACCGCAGGAATACTGTATGCTGCGTTTTCCGCGAAGCGGATAATGCGTTCAAGGGCGGTTTGGGCGTTATGACCGTATGCACACTAAAAAGAACAAGCGAGAAAATGATAAAGGTAAGCCGATAATTGTGCGGCGTTGCCTTAAGCCTAAAAACAGAATACCCCAATCCCCCTCCGCCGTTTCAATTCGGCTTTCCCTTTCGTCCGTTTTCCCGCAAAACCCGCAGATTTTCCCGCGAAATGCCGAGCGGCGCAGCTTCCCCGCCGCAAATCCGCTCAAACGAGCTTTTCCCTCAGCTCCGCAAGGATTTTCCTCTCCCGCCGCGAAACGGCGACCTGCGTAAACCCGAGAATTTTGGCTGTTTCGGACTGCGTTTTGCCGCGAAAGAACCGCATTATGATGAGATTTCTGTCCTCGGGAGAAAGTGCGCCGAGGCATTGCCGCAAAGCGAGCCTGTCTATAAGCGCGGCTTCCCTGCTTTCGGCGGGAACGCAAAGCTCCGCGCCGTCCTCGCCGCAGGTAAGCGACACGGGCGGCAGCCCCGCCGCAACGGCTTCTGCAACGTCCTCCTCCGAAACTCCGAGGCGCTTTGCGATATCGGAAACGGTGGGGATATTGCCGTCAGCGGAAAGCTCGTCCCGCGCTCTTGCAGCCTTCATCGAGAGTTCCTTGAGAGAACGGCTCATTTTAATTGCGCCGCCGTCGCGGAAAAGCCGCCTGATTTCCCCGAGAATAACAGGCACTGCGTATGTAGAGAATTTCAGCCCGCGCTCGAAATCAAAGTTATCATAAGCCTTGACAAGCCCGACGCAGCCCGCGGAATACAGCTCCTCATAGTCGATGCCGCGCCCTCTGAAGCGGTTGGCGAGAGAGTGAACGAGCGGGAGATTTTTCTCGATAAATTCGTCGCGCGTCATTTTCCGGCAATGGTTTTTTCGAGAGTAACCGTGGTTCCCCTGCCCTCGGCGGAGCGCACCTTAACGCTGTCCATAAAGCTCTCCATAACGGTAAAGCCGAGTCCGGAGCGTTCTTCCTCCGGCGGCGCGGTCGAGTATTCGGGCTGCATAGCGGCGGCGACGTCGCGGATACCGCAGCCCTTGTCTTTTATGATAATTCTGAGCAAATTGCCCTCGAAAAGGCGCAAAATCATCTCGACGTCGCCCTTTCTGTCGCGGTAGCCGTGAACAATCGCATTTGTAACGGCCTCTGAAACAGCGGTTTTGACGGCTGCGGTTTCCTCGACGGTTGGGTCGCATTGTAGAGCAAAAGCGGCGGCGGCGGAACGCGAAAGGCTCTCGTTGCGGGAAAGTGCGGGAAAACGCAGCGAACATTCGTTAATCAGCAGTTTTTTCATTTTATCTCCTTAAGTAGTGGATTTTGCGGCGATAATCCGCGCCAGACCCGAAAGCCTAATCATATCGGCGATTTCGCCGTGAGCGTTTTTGATGAGAAGCTGCCCGCCGACAGCGGAAACGGCTCTCATTCTGCCGAGGATAAGCCCGACGCCGGAGCTGTCCATAAAGCCGACGTTCTCGAAGTCGAGAACGAGAAGCTCGGGCCTTGAACGCGAGATAACGTCGTCGATTTCGGCGCGAAGCTCTCTTGCGGAGTGGTGGTCGATATCGCCGTAAAGCGCGGCGGTAATGCGCTTTCCGTCGTTATAAATTTTGAGCATAAAGTTCCTCCTTATAAGGAAAATCCCCGCGAGCCGCCGAAAGACGGCGGGCGGGCGTTCCGCAGTCCTCACTCCCTGTTTCCCGATAAAACTAAGGCGCTCGGTGAGCGGATTTGACTGAATTATATCACGAAGAAGCCGCGAAAACGGTCGTTATGAGTAAGCGAAAATAATATTTTTCGGAGAAAATCGCGCGAAGGTGAAAAAAATACCGCGAATATAATCGCGGAAAGGAGATTAAAGCCGCACATAATAAGTCCAAAATTTACACACAATTTTCACAATAGAAAACTTGACAAAACAAGCGCGGTGTATTATAATGGAAGTTAGCGGATTAATACGCTGAATACTGAAAGGGATAAAAAATATGAATGTTGAGTCATATCATCTGAATTTTGTAAGCGAGGAATACGATAAGGACGGACTGCTTAAGAAATTTAGCCTGAAGTATCCCGAAAACTTCAATTTCGGGTATGACATAATAGATAAATACGCGGAGCTTGAGCCTAACAGGCGGGCGCTGATGTGGGTTGACCTCAAAGGGAACGAAAGGACGTTTACGTTCGGGGAATTGTCGCGGCTGTCGAATAAAGCGGCGAATATGTTTCTTGCAAGAGGAATAAAAAAGGGCGACCACGTTATTCTTGTGATGAAGCGCCATTATCAGTTCTGGTACACGATGATAGCGCTGATAAAGATAGGCGCGATTGCGATACCCGCGACATATCTTCTGACGGTAAAGGATTATGTGTACAGGATTGACGCGGCAGACGTAAAAGGCGTTGTTGCAACGCACGACGGCGAGGTAACGGAGTATATCGACGAAGCGACGAAAAAAACGCACGGCGAGCTTAAGTTCAAGTTAATAGTAAACGGGGAGCGCGAGGGCTGGGAGCCGTTCGATGAGGAGATTGAAAAGTATCCCGATACGCTTGAGCGAATACCGACAAAAGCACGCGAAATATTCTTGATGTACTTCACGAGCGGAACGACGGGCTATCCGAAAATGGCGATACACGACCACACGTTGGCGCTCGCGCACATACAGACGGCGAAGCACTGGCAGAAGGTTTGCCCGAACGGGATTCATCTGTCGGTGTCGGACTCGGGCTGGGCGAAATGCGCTTGGGGAAAGATGTACGGACAGCTTGCGATGGGAACGTGCGTGTTCGTGTACGATTTCGATAAGTTTATTCCGGAGAATATGCTCGCGATAATGGAGAAATACAAAATAACGACGTTCTGCGCGCCGCCGACGATGTACAGATTTTTCATAAACGCGGGGCTTGAGAAGTACGATTTGTCGAGCTTAAAGTATTGCAATATAGCGGGCGAAGCGCTTTCGGCGGAGGTATTCAATCGTTGGAAGGAAGCGACCGGGCTTGAGCTTATGGAGGGCTACGGACAAACGGAAAGTACTTGCCTTATCGGGAATATAATCGGAATGAAGCCGAAGCCCGGCTCGATGGGCAAGCCGACGCCGCTTTACGAGGTTGATTTGTTTGATAAAGAGGGAAATCCCGTTCCCGACGGCGCAGTCGGAGAAATAGTGGTAAAGGGTGATTACGAGGATACCCAGGGGCTTTTCCGCGGGTATTATAATAACGAAGAAGCGACCGAGAGAGTGTGGCACGACGGGTATTATCACACGGGCGACACAGCTAAGCGCGACAGCGACGGATATTACTGGTATGTGGGAAGAAACGACGACGTGATAAAGTCGAGCGGATACCGCATAGGGCCGTTTGAGGTTGAGTCGGTTTTGGTAACGCACCCTGCGGTGTTGGAGTGCGCGGTAACGGGCGTACCTCACCCGATACGCGGAGAAGCCGTAAAGGCGACGATAGTGCTTGCGGAGGGATACGAGCCGACGGAGGAGCTGAAGCAGGAGATACAGGCGCACGTTAAGAAGAATACCGCGCCATATAAATATCCGAGAGTGGTAGAGTTCGTGAAAGAGCTTCCAAAGACGGTGAGCGGAAAGATACGGAGAGTAGAAATCCGCGAAAACGACCGCAATAAAGAGAATAAATAAAGAAAAAATGCAAAGAGCATAGGCGCAGCCTTGAAGCTCTTTGCATTTTGTTTTTCTCACTGCGAAAATCGCGAAATCCGCTGATTTTGTCATTATTCTTTGTTGGAAATTGCACCGCGAAGCGCTTAAAG
>DBIU01000051.1:5433-11629 GCA_002304735.1 Ruminococcaceae bacterium UBA794
CTAACGTTTGAGTTGGCTTTAGACAACGAAAACGACTTTGTAGGTTGAGAAGAAATTAGCCTTTGACTGCGGCGGAGCAGTCAAACGGAACGCGTAAGCTACAAACAAAAGGGAAAACCTCGTTTTCCCCCTTGATATTTCTATTTAGTCAGCCCAGCTTAATCTTAATAAAATCGCAGATAATCTCAACGCACTTTTCAAAGCCGAGGTCGCCGCTGTTTAGGCACAAATCATAGTTGCGCGCGTCAATCCAATCCCTGCCGGTGTGCGCCTTGTAGTAAGCGGCGCGTTCCTTGTCGGTGGAAGCGATAGTTTTGAGGGCTTCCTTGCGGTCTGTGATGCCCTTAACGTCCGCCGCGTTTTTGACGCAGTTTTCCTCGTCCGCATAGATAAATACTCTGACGACGTTCTTCCGACCGCTGAGAACATAGTCCGCGCAGCGGCCGACGATAACGGCGGATTTTTCCTCCGCAATCTGCTTGATAACCATAGCCTGATAGTTAAACAGATTTTCTTCGGAGATATAGCCGCTTTTTCCGGGCGCGATAATTCCGCCCTTGTAAACGCCGGGCTTTCCGAACACTCCCGCCTTGGTTTTTTCATCGTTCTGACCGAAAAGCGCCTCGTTAATACCGCTGACGTCGGAAGCAATTCGGATTAAATCCTTATCATAGAACTCGATACCGAGCTTTTCTGCGAGCATTTGACCGATAGTTCTGCCGCCGCTGCCATAGCCTCTTGCAATAGTAACAATGAATTTCTGCATAACAAACCTCCATTATTCTCCGAGATAAGCCTTCTTGACGGAATCGTTGTTCATAAGCTCTTTAGCGTCGCCCGAGAGGACGATTTTGCCCGTTTCGAGGACATAAGCTCTGTTAGCGATAGAAAGAGCCTTTTTAGCGTTCTGTTCAACAAGCAGAACGGTAGTGCCCGACTTATTGATTTCGCCGATAATATCGAAAATTTCGTTGACATAAAGCGGCGAAAGACCCATAGACGGCTCGTCCATGAGGATAATGTTGGGCTTGGACATAAGCGCTCTGCCCATAGCGAGCATCTGCTGTTCGCCGCCCGAAAGCGTACCCGCCTGCTGGCTGCGGCGCTCCTTAAGGCGCGGAAAACGCTCGAAAACCTTTTCAAGCGACTCGGCGATTTCGTTTCTGTCGGTTCTCGTAAAAGCGCCGAGCATAAGGTTCTCGTAAACGGAAAGCCTTGCGAAAACGCGTCTGCCCTCGGGAACGTGCGCCATACCCATCGCGACGATTTTGTGCGCGGGAGTTTTGGTGAGGTCCTTGCCGCCGAACATAATCGAGCCGTGCTTCGCGCCGACAAGACCTGTAATAGTGTGAAGAATTGTGGTTTTACCTGCGCCGTTAGCGCCGATAAGCGCGATAATTTCGCCCTGTTCAACGTCAAAGGAGATGCCCTTGATAGCGTTGATAGCGCCGTAATAGACCTGTAAATCCTTAATTTCAAGCATAGCCATTGAGCGTTCCCCCTTATTCTCCGAGATAAGCCGTAATAACCTTCGGGTCGTTGAGAACGGCTGAAGTTTCACCCTGCGCGAGTTCCTGACCGAAATTGAGAACGGTAAGCTCCTCGCAGATACCCGAAACGAGCCTCATATCGTGTTCGATAAGGAGAATAGTCATCTTAAACTCATCGCGGACGAAGTGAATTGTGTTCATAAGCTCGGCGGTTTCGTTGGGGTTCATACCCGCGGCAGGCTCGTCGAGGAGGAGGAGCTTGGGGTCGGTTGCGAGCGCGCGCGCAATTTCAAGCTTGCGCTGTTTGCCATAGGGGAGGTTCGCCGCCGTTTGCTGCGCCTCGCCGTCAAGCTCAAACACCTTAAGCAGCTCAAGCGCCTTTTCGTTCGCCTTTTTCTCCTCGCGGAAATATCTCGGAAGCCTGAGAACGCCCTCGATAGCGGTATAGTTCATATGGTTGTGAAGCCCCGCCTTAACGTTGTCGAGAACGCTCATATTCTTGAAAAGTCTGATATTCTGGAACGTTCTGGCGATACCGTCGCGGTTAATGGCGATAGCGGACTTTCCCGTGATATTTTCGCCGTCGAGAATAATACTTCCCGAGGTCGGCTTATAAACGCCCGTAAGCATATTGAAAACGGTGGTTTTGCCCGCGCCGTTCGGCCCGATAAGCCCATAAAGCTGACCCTTTTTAACGGTCATATTCAGCCCGTCAACGGCTCTCAAGCCGCCGAACTGAATTGAGAGGTTCTTGACCTCAAGCATAGCGTTATTTTCAGCCATTTTCAGCACCTCCCGCCTTTTTTCCCCGTTTGAAAATACCCTTAATCTTCTGAACGGGCGCGGAAACGCCGATACGCTCGCGAAGCGCGACAAACGTGGGAGCGTTATTGAAAATCATCATCAAAATGAGAACGACAGCATAGATTAACATTCTGTAATCGCCGAGCTCTCTGAAAATTTCCGGAAGCGCGTAGAGGATAATCGTTGCGATAACCGAGCCTCTGAGACTTCCCAAGCCGCCGAGAACGACGAAAACGAGGATAAGGATAGAGAGGTTATAGTCGAATTTTTTGGAAACTAGCGAGGTGAGGGAGTGCGAATAAAGAACGCCCGCAACGCCCGCGATAGCGGCAGAAAGCGTAAACGCCATAAGTCTGTATTTTGTGACGTTGATGCCGACCGACTGCGCGGCGATATAGTTGTCGCGAACTGTCATACAAGCTCGTCCCGCGCGTGAATTGATGAAATTCATCAGCACGACAAGGCAAATCATCAGCACAACGACGACAAGAATAAGGTTGGTGTCCTGCGGCGCTTTCATACCGAGCGGACCTTGAGTAACGTCTTTTTTCGTCGCCGCGTCAAGCCCCTCGATAGCGGAAGCGAAGCTGAAGTGAAGCCCGTCCTTATCCATAGCGATGTAGATGTTGTTAGCAAGAGCTTTGATAATTTCGCCGAAGCCGAGCGTAACGATAGCGAGATAGTCGCCTCTGAGGCGCAAAACGGGGATACCGATAAGGAAGCCGAAAAGCGCCGCCGCAAGCCCGCCGACAATGATAGCGAGAATCATTCTGAGCCAATCGGGGTTAATTGTATTCTGCGTAATAATCGAAAAGATACCGCCGACATAAGCGCCGATGCACATAAAACCCGCGTGACCGAGAGAAAGCTCGCCGAGGATACCGACGGTGAGGTTAAGGGAAATCGCGAGAATGATATAAATGCCGATAGGTATAAGCAGACCGGAATATTGATTGATAAGAACGCCCGTAACGGAGAGGACTCCCAAAACGACGAAGAAACCGAGCGTAATCGCGCAGGTTATGAGATTGCTTTTGGTGGTTTTAGTCATAATATCCTCCTCCTCTTAAACCTTCTCGCTGATTTTCTTGCCGAGGATACCTGTAGGCTTAACGACAAGAACAATGATAAGCACAAGAAAGACGATAGCGTCCGAGAGCTGCGAAGAGATATAAGCCTTTGAAAGCTGCTCGATAATACCGAGGAGAACGCCGCCAATCATCGCGCCGGGAATACTTCCGATACCGCCGAAAACTGCGGCAACGAACGCTTTGATACCGGGCATTGAGCCTGTGTAGGGGCTGAGCTGCGGATAGCTCGAGCACATCAAAACGCTTGCAACGCCCGCGAGAGCGGAGCCTATTGCGAAAGTGAGGGAAATTGTGCGGTTTACGTTGATACCCATAAGCTGCGCCGCGCCCTTATCCTCCGCAACCGCGAGCATAGCCTTGCCCGCCTTTGTTTTGTTGATAAAGAAGGTAAGCGCAATCATTATGATAAGCGAAGCGATAATCGAGATGAACGTTTCCATCGAAACGGTGAGTTCCGCTCTCGTACCCGCCTGAAGCGGAGTAAAGAAAGAAGCCTGTCCGTCCGCGATAACAAGGAACGGCGGGCAGCCGTCGACGATAGAAGTAAAGTTTTTGGCAGCCGAGCCGAAAATGAGCAGCGCGAGGTTCTGAAGCAGATAGCTTACGCCGATAGCCGTGATAAGAACGGCGAGGGGCGGTGCGCTTCTGAGGGGCTTATACGCGACTTTTTCAATAACGACGCCGAAAACGGTGCAGACGACAATGCCGATGACGACCGACAGCCACACGGGGCACCAAGCCGAGGACATAGCGGTAAAGACGGCGAAGCCGCCCACCATAATAACGTCGCCGTGCGCGAAATTCAGCATTTTGGCGATACCGTAAACCATCGTATAGCCCAAAGCAATGAGCGCGTAGATGCTTCCGAGACTTATTCCGTTAACGAAGTAGGAAATAAAGCTCATCATAGGATTAGAACTCCTTTCGGGGATTTGGAATACTGCCGCATATTAATACAGACTTTCGGTGAAAATCTGCATTAATTTACGGCAGGAAAGTGCCGTAAAAAATCTTTGCCATATTATACAAATAAGACCCGTACAGCTCTGCGGATTTTTTCCGCAAAGCCATACATACGGGTCTGAATTTGTGTTAAAAAGACGTAATCGGCGAAAAACCGCGATTACATTGCCTCATAAGAACCTGCGCCGTCCTTAACGACAATCTTCATAACCTGCGGAGCCTTAGTCGGCTCGCCGTCCGCGGTCCAGGTGGTGGAACCGGTGATGCCGTCGAGGGTAATCTGGGTCATAGCGCCCTTAATCTTGTTGCAGAGGTCGGAAGCGGAGAGAGAAGCGTCCTTAACCTCAGCCTTTTCGAGAGCAGCCTTGATAGCGTAAACCGCGTCATAGCCGTCAGCCGCGAACTGAATGGGAACTTCGCCGTCAAACTTGTCCTCATAAGCCTTTGTGAAGTCAGCGGACTTCTTTTCGGGAGAGGAAGCCGCAAAAGGAGTCATAACCATAACGCCGTCCGCGATATCAACCTTATCGCCAAGCTGACCGATAAGGCCGTCAAGACCGTCGCCGCCGAGAACGGGCATATTCATACCGAGGGACTTAGCCTGCTGAAGAATAAGAGCCGCTTCCTGATAGTAGATAGGGAGGAAGAGCATATCTGCGCCGCTGTCCATAACCTTCTGAATTTGAACGGAGAAGTCTGTCTTAGCGTCTGCGGTGAAAGCTTCGGTAGCGGTGATAGCGAGGTTCTTTTCCTTAGCCTCCGCCTTGAAGCCGTCGAGGATACCGGTGGAATAAACGTCGGAGGAATCATAGATTACGCCGACCTTAGTGCCGAGCTTGTTGTCTGCGATATAGTCTGCGGCGATTTTGCCCTGACCGGGGTCGGTGAAGCAAACGCGGAAGCAGTTATCGCCCGCGGTGATGCACTCGATAGCGGAGCCGGAGGGAGTGATAAGGAACATATTGTCCTTAGCCGCCTCTGCGCTTACTGCGATGCAGGGAGCGGAGGTAACGGTGCCGACAAGCGCCTTCATACCTGCGTCCTTGAGCTTGTTGTAAGCGTTGAGAGCCTTTTCGGCGTCGTGTTCATCGTCCTGGAAGTTAAGCTCGAGGGTCATTCCGTTTACGCCGCCCGCCTTGTTGATTTCGTCAACAGCGAGCTGAGCGCCGTTCTTAACGGCGTTTCCGTAAACGGCAGCGCCGCCCGTAAGCGGACCGATACCGCCGATAACGAGCTTTTTAGCGTCGCCGGAAGCCGCGTTGCTGCCGTTGCAGCCTGCGAGAGAAACCGTCATTGCAGCCGCGAGAGAAACCGCTGCAATCTTCTTGAGTACATTTTTCATTTTTGATATCTTCCTTTCCTTGTTCGTGCCACGCAAATCCGCGAAACAGCAGCCTGTAAAATGCGGAGCGAAGCCATTTTATCCGGCGAAGCCGGAGCCGTTGAAACAACACACGGAAATTTTTCCTTGCAATTATATAATACCCTTTAATTCAAAATCTGTCAATTAATAAAACGCATTGATTATTTAGGTAAAGCGATGAAATTTTTGTACAATTTTAACTAAAACTCGCGATTTTTGCGAGATAATTCACACTTTGTATACCAAAAATCCCTTCCGAAATCAAGAAAAACCAAAATATTTCACGCAGACGCAGCATAGACGCAACATATTTTATATTATACCACATTTCCGTCTTTTTTTCAACCGTTTTTTGTCAAAACATCGCCGATTTTGCATAAAAAAATAAAAAGGGCTGCAAAACAGCCCCGGTCTGTCGAAAAAACAAGTTTGCCCGCGAAGCGGGCATTTTAATCCGTTTTTTCCGCGGGTCTCCCGGGGCAAAA
>DBIU01000051.1:11735-13866 GCA_002304735.1 Ruminococcaceae bacterium UBA794
TTCGGCGGAAAAGTCCCAACGGGACTTTTTCGACGGTCAAAGGGCTGCAAAACAGCCCCAAAAATTCAACGCGCCCCGCGTTTTTCTTCCCAGTGCGCGGAGGTAATGGTTTCAAAGCCTTTCGGCGAGAGGATAGGCTTTGCTATGCGCTTTTTCGTTTCCTCGGAAAGCGCAAGATTACGCGAAAACTCCTCTCCCGCCTTTTTGACGTCCGCGAGATAGCCGTCGCGCTGACGCTTGGCGTTGCCGGAGATGAAAAGCTCGCCCTGCGCGCAGAGGATTGAGGTATATTTGCCCTCGCCGCAGATAAGGTCGAGCTGTTTAAGAAGCGCGGGATAAACCGCGTCCGCCTCGACATACCCGCAAGACGAGATAACGACAAGCTTTTTCTTGAGCAGCGATTTCTCGCGAAGCTCGTGAAAGCAGATATTGCGCTGTTCAACGACGTTTCCGAGATACGGCATCATAAACGGCAGACAGCGGTCGGTCATCATCTTGACAATCGACGGCATACCGAAGAAATAGAGCGGAAAGCTCTCGACAATAACGTCCGCGCCGAGGATTTTCTCGCGGAGAACAGCCATATCGTCGCCTATAACGCACTTCCCCTCCGTTTTACCCCAGCAGGAATAGCACCCCATACAAGGCTTGATATTAAGCTTTCGCAGCTCGGCAATCTCAATTTCGTCCGTTTCGGGAAACCCGCCGAGAAAGGCTCGCGTAACGTTCATAGTATTCGAGCTTTCGCCCTTGGGGCTGCCGTTAATAACAAGAATTTTCATTTTTCTCCTCAATTTCGGCAATCTCCTCCGCTGAAAGCTGAGGACGGTTAATACTGTAACGATACTTTTCACCGCACGCGTAAATCACGCCGTCAAGGAAAAGCTCGCCGTCAAGGTCAACGCTTCTGAGCGCCTCGAAGATATCCGCGCCCGCGCGCTTGACGTAAGATTCGCGGTGCGTCCACGCGGAAAAGAAGTCGTCCGAATTGAAATCGCCGCTCTCAAATTCGGAAAGCTCGCGTTCGGTCATAAACGCGCGCGAAAGCTCCGCCATTTTCTCGCGCGAGTAATCCCTCATTCTCTGGACGTCGCAGCCGATTGTGACGTCCTCGTCCCCGTTTCCCATTGCAAGAGCGCAAAGCGCGCAGCCCTCGCTGTGCGAAACGCTGAAATCGAGATTTTCCGCCGAGATATGCGGGCGGTTCCGCTTATCAACGGCGATAACGATATCGGCGCGGTCGATTTTGTTTTTCTGGAGAAGCGCGTCCAGCAGAAGAAATCCGCAGGCGCTGTCGCAGAAAGCCTCCTTGCGCTTTGAGAGAATTAGCCGAAAATATGGCGCGGAGGCCTCGGAATAGTTTGTCATAGCGCTTTCAACGCGCGCTCTCATATAAGAGCCGCCCGTGACGATACAGGAAGCGAAATCAATTTTCATAAAAACCCCCGCTTATTCGCCGTAAACGGCGCTTTTGTCCATAGAAGTAAACAGCATACTTCCCTTAGCCTTAACCGTGCCGTCAACGGAAATTTTCGCCTCGAACTCATACGCGGCAGCGCTTGCCATAACGCAGTTAACGGAGATTTGAAGCGTATCTCCGGGGATAACGGGCTTGAGGAACTTGAAATCCTTGACTTTGAGGAGAACATAGAGCTTGTTCTCGTCCGAAGCGGCGGTATCGGGCGCGATAACGAGGCTGCAAAGCTGCGCGGCTGATTCTATGATGAGAACGCCGGGCATAATGGGCGCGTCGGGAAAATGTCCCATAAAATACGGCTCATTAACGGAAACATTTTTGATGCCGACAGCGGATTTGTTCGGTTCAAGCTCAATAACGCGCTCAATCATCTGAAAAGGCGGGCGCTGCTTGATGCGCTTGTTAATTTCGAGTAAATTCATCATAGAAAGCTCCTTTACAGGCTGAGTCCGCCGTCGAGAACGAGAACCTGCCCCGTCATATAGCCGAAAGAGTCCGAGCAAAGCGCGGAAACGACCGAAGCGACTTCCTCGGCGGTACCGAAGCGTCCCGAAGGCACGGCTTTGAGATATTCGGCGCGTTTTTCCTCGGGAATAGCGTTAATCATCTCCGTTTCGATAAAGCCGGGAGCTACCGCGTTTACGGTAATTTTTC
>DBIU01000010.1:0-6504 GCA_002304735.1 Ruminococcaceae bacterium UBA794
TCGGGACTTTTTCGACGGCTTCAAGCGCTCTTCGGGGCGCTTTTTTATGTTAACATCGAACAGCATAAATTGTCAAGACAAATTGTTCCCAATCTGATATAATTGAATTACGACAGGAGGAGAGAAGATGGAATGGATTTCGGGAATACAGAAAGCGATTGATTACATAGAAAGCCATCTGACCGATGAAATTGACTTCGAGTCCGCGGCTCGCGAGGCTTATTCATCGTCGTTTCACTTTCAGCGCGTTTTCAGTATACTCTGCGGAATTACTCTCGGCGATTATATCCGAATGAGAAGACTTTCTTTGGCGGCTTCCGATATCATTAATACCGACGAAAAGGTTATTGATATCGCGCTGAAATACGGCTACGACACGCCCGAAAGCTTTTCACGCGCGTTTTCACGCTTCCACGGCGTTACTCCGAGCGAAGCAAAGCACGGCGCCGCTGTGAAATCGTTCACCCGACTGTCGGTTAAATTATCATTAACGGGAGGAACTACAATGAATTACAGAATTGAAAAGGTTGACGCATTTAAGATTATCTGCAAGCGCAAGCAGGTGAATAAACCCGCAAACGCAACCGCAACCGAGGATATTTCGGCTTTCTGGGGCGAATGTGCCAAGGACGGAACGATGAAGAAAATTCTCGGCTATTTCCCGAAAGAACCCACTTTCAAGGGGCTGCTCGGCATTTGCTTCTCAAACGATTTTGAGGCAAACAAGTTCCCTTACGGAATAGGCGTCGAGTACGACGGCAGACCGCTTGCGGACGACGATTTGGAAGTTATCGACATTCCCGCGCTAACCTTTGCGGTTTTCGAGTGCAGGGGCAAGATGCCCGACGCTTTCGCCGAGGCATACTCGAAGATTGTCACAGAATTTTTCCCGCAAAACCCGCGCTATGAGTACGGAAACAGCATAGAGCTTGAGGTTTACCCCTCGGACGATATTTCCGACCCGAATTATTACTGCGAAATCTGGGTTGCCGTTAACGAAAAGTAAGCCGCTTTGACGCGTTAATAAAAGTATCCTGCCGTTTTCACTAGGAACGGCAGGCTCTTTTTGTAATATTGTTCTAATAATACTTGATTTTTTCGGCAAAATAGTGTATAATAAACTTGTATTTACCTAAATATAGTTAATATATGTTATGAGGGAATGAAAATGGCTCAGTTTTTTAACTTCAAACAGGATTTTGTCGGGCTTACCGAGAACGAAGCAGATGAAAAAATAAAGCTCTATGGGCTTAACGTATATACAAAAAACACAAAGCGTCAGAGAAAATTTTCGTATTCCGAGGTCTTTTTGTCGCCGTCCGTGCTGATGATGTTTGCGGCGGGCGTCCTTTGCTTTTTCGGAATGGGAATAGGCGCGGGTATTGTCACTATCCTTATTGACGCGGCATATTGTTTCTGCGAGATTTATTTCAGAAAGGCTGCGGATAAGCGCCTCGCGGAGCTTCGCGAAAGCACTGTCACAAAGTACCGCGTTATCAGAAACGGCGCTCTTAATATGATTGAGAAGCAATACATAGTCCCTGAGGATTTAATCGTCGTTCAAGCGGGAGAGCGCGTTCCCGCAGACGCGTTTATACTGGAAGCGCGCGACCTTTCCTGCGATGAAAGCGTGCTTACGGGCAGCACCAAGCCTGTCGCAAAGCACTCGGGCGCTATCTCGAAAAACGAGCTTAAGCCTGCTTTCGTTTACGCGGGAACTACCGTTCTCACGGGTATAGCGGTTTGCCGTGTAAGCGCCACGGGCGTTGATACAAAGCTTTATCAGCGTATAGGCGAGGTTCCCGAACGTCACCCGTATTTCACGGGATTTGAGAGGATTATTCGCCTTGTTGTTCCGATTTGCGCAGGAGTAGCGGTGCTGATTGCGCTTGTTTCAATCGCCGTAAGAGTTTTCGCGGGCGAGGATATGCTTTTGGCGGTGTTTAACGCTTTTTCACTCGGCGTATGCCTTATTCCAACAGGTATTTCTTCGATTATCAGGTATTATTACACGAAAGGCTCGGAACAGCTCGTAAAATGCGGCGCTGTCGTTAAGTCGCTTAACGATATCGAAAAGCTCAACAGCCTTTCCGTTCTCTGCGTTGAAAAGGAAGGCGCAATCTCCAAAAATCGTCTTGAAGTGCGCGGAATTTACGCGAAAAGCGAGGAGCTTTTGTATAAGGTCGCGGCGCTTGCCTGCGGTCAGAACACAACGAACCCCGCTGAACGTGCGCTTATGGTTAAGGCGACTTTTTTTGACGAAAATATCGCGGACGTTTATTCCGAAAACAAATTCATCGAAAATCTCGCAGACAGCGGCGACACAATAAGCGGCGCTCTCTGGGAAGTCGGCGGCGACAGGATTTACTGCATTAAGGGCGCGCCGGAGCAAATTCTTCCGATGTGCAAGCTCAGCGGCGATGTTTTGCTTGCAGCGCAAAAGCGCTATCAGGATTATTACGCGAGCGGCTGCACGGTTTTGGCGTTTGCCTGCGTTGACGCAAGCTCGGGCGGGCTTGACAAAACAATAGGCTTCAGCTATACTTTCGTTGGTTTTGCTGCGTTTTCAGCGCCGCTTCGCGACTCTGTTTCAACCGCAGTCAAGACTTGCCGAAGCGCGGGAGTGCGCGTTGTTATGCTGACGGAAGAAAATCCAGGAACAGCCGTTTCCACAGGAAAAATGATTGGTATTCCGTCGGACAGGGTTGTGACGGGAAGTGAAATTGACGATATCCGCAAAAACGATAAGGATTTTGACTGCTCCGCAAATATCTATGCGAAGATTTCTTCCGAGCAGAAGCTTTATGTTATCGATAAGTTCAGAAAGAGCGGGGAAGTCGTTGCGATGACGGGAACGCGCCCCACGGACGCGGAAATCCTTCGCGCCGCGAATATAGGCATTACGATTGCTTCGCACTCCGCGGGAAGCGCTTTTGAGGCTGCCGATATCGTGATGAACGACGATAATTTCCTTTCGATTGCACAGACGATTTCCTGCGCAAGGCAAATTCACCGCAACATCAAACGCGCGGTTTCGCTGCTTATTTCCTGCTATGTAGGACTTATCGTTCTGATTTTGTTTAATCTGATTTTCAGCGGCAGCGTTATCCTCACGCCGCCTTTGGCTGCGCTTTCAACAATGCTGCTTATACCGTTCCTTTCGCTCGGTTATTCGGGAGGAAAGGCGGATATGGAGTTTGGAATGCCGCCCTCCGAGTTTGTCGCGGAACGCAAGCTTAATTTTCGCTTTATCGGGAAATCCTTGATTATCGGCGCAGTTTCGGGGCTTGTCGCGGCGGGCTGCTTTGCGCTTAACAGCGCGAATTATTCAAACGGAATAAGCTGCGCGCTGGCGTCGTACTTCTTCTGTATCGCTGCGTTTGCGGTTCTCGGTCAATCGGACGATTTGCCGTTCCGAACAATGAAAAATGCGTCTTTTACCGCAAAAGCGGGACTTTCGGCAGCGCTTCTCGCACCGATTTTGCTTTGTTACATTCCGTTCGTGAACACGTCCTTCGGGCTTTATCCGATAAGCTTCCTCGCGCTTATCGTAAGCGTTCTTACGGGCGTATTTCCCGCGATTGTTTATTATTTCTTCAAACGCTTTATTAAAATAAGATAACTTTAGGAGCATATTATGAAAAAAATTGTCGAATATATTAAGTATTTTCTCTGCGGGCTGATTTTCGGTATTGCAAACGTAATTCCCGGCGTAAGCGGCGGAACGATGCTTGTCGTGTTCGGAATGTTCGACAGGATAACCGAGTCGATTTCCGGCTTCAAGAAGATTTTCAAAAATCTGCCTTTTTTGATAACGTTTGCTCTCGGCGCAGGAGCGGGAATACTCGTTTCGGCAAGGCTTATTTCGCAGCTTTTCGAGAGCTGTGGAGTTCAGACGAATATGTTCTTCATCGGACTAATTCTTGGCGGAGTTCCGCTGATTTATCGCTTCGGAACAATTGAAAAGAAGCCGAAGCCGCTTTGCGCGGTGCCGTTTATTATCGGAATGGCGGTAGTCGTGGGACTTGCGGTGCTTGAGAAGCTCAATTTGTTTACTTTCGCAGCCGAGAATGTCACAAGCTTTGATTTTGTGTACTCGCTGAAGCTTGTCGGCTGCGCCGCGCTCGCCGCTGTAACAATGATTATTCCGGGAATTTCCGGTTCGTTTGTGATGATGCTTATTGGCGTTTACGAAACGATTATCCGTGCGCTTTCAGAGTTCAATTTCTATGTGATTATACCGTTCGCGATAGGCGCGGTTATCGGAATAATCTTCGGCGCGAAGCTTATCTCAATCCTCATCGAAAAGAACAGGCTTATGGTGTACTCCGCGCTTATGGGGCTTGTAATCGGCTCGGTTTACGCAATTCTCCCCGAGGGCTTCGGCTTTAATTTGCAGACGGGATACGGATTTGTTTTTTTGATAGTCGGAGTTGTGGTATCGACGCTTATCGAAAAGCTCGGAAATTCGGGTAAAAAGGAAGCCGAGTAATCCCAAATTCACAAAATCAGCGCCGTTTTTACGCGGCGCTTTTTTCATATTCTGTTCTTGATTTTATTCAGCGCGCATTTCTCAAGTCTTGAAACCTGCGCTTGGCTTATCCCGATTTCTTTCGCAACCTCAACCTGCGTTTTCCCGCGGAAGAAGCGCAGGTTAAGGATACGCTTCTCGCGCTTTCCGAGCTGTTCAATCGCTTCCTTAAGCGAGATTTCGTTAAGCCAGTTCATATCGTCGTTGTGGTCGCCGAGCTGGTCGAGAACGTAAATCGTGTCGCCCGATTCCGAGAACACAGGCTCGTAAAGCGAAATAGGCTCGCTTATCGCTTCAAGCGCGATAACAACGTCCTGACGCGGAACGCCGAGTTCTTTCGCGATTTCTTCAATTTTCGGTTCTCTGCCTTTTTCGGTTATCAGCTTTTCTTTCGCCTGCATAGCCTTATACGCCGTATCCCGCATTGAACGGCTGACGCGCACGGGCGAGTTGTCGCGAAGATAGCGCCGAAGTTCGCCCATTATCATAGGTACTGCATAGGTGCTGAAGCGAACGTTCTGCGTGATGTCGAAGTTGTCGATTGCCTTAATCAGCCCGATACAGCCGACCTGAAAAAGGTCGTCTGCGCTTTCGCCGCGGTTCGTGAAACGCTGAATTACGCTCAGAACAAGCCGCAGATTTCCGCGGATAAGCTCCTCGCGCGCCGTCATATCGCCCTGCTTTACGCGCTTAAGAAGCTCGGTTTTTTCACTTTCTTTCAGTACGGTGAGCTTCGCCGTGTTAACCCCGCTTATTTCAACCTTGTT
This sequence comes from Ruminococcaceae bacterium UBA794, assembly GCA_002304735.1. Lineage (GTDB taxonomy): Bacteria > Bacillota > Clostridia > Oscillospirales > Ruminococcaceae > CAG-115. The sequence continues at coordinate 5,299 of DBIU01000010.1, forward strand.
ATAATACAAGAAACCACCTCCGACAACTTTCTGTACAAGTATTATTGTCTGAAAGCGGTTTTGATATTCCTTAAATTCGGTTGACTTTTGCACTGATTTGTGGTATAATAAAAAAAATTCAAGAGAGGAAATACTATGGGTAAACACAAAATACTGATAACAGCGGGAATTTTGGCGGTTTCGCTTTTGGCGGGCTGCGCGAACGAGCAAAAGTCCGAAAATTCTTCGGGAACGAGCGCGAGTTCCGGTTCTTCATCGGAGAAAAGTACCGAAAGTTCGTCGGAGAGCGGCGCTTCTTCGGAAATTCCGAAAGGCGAGCCGACCGTTTTCACGGGACCCGACGGCAAGCCGATTTACGCAGGGGAGATTACCGCTATTGAGGGAACGGAAAAAACGGCGGAAAATCTCGCGAAAACGGACTATGGAACGACGGTTATTTGCGAGGGATTTCAGTATTTTACCGAGCCTTTGGGCATTGCTTATAATAATTATCAGAACGCCGATATGTTCGACGATTATGCGTTTAGCGGCGATATCTCCGAAAACAAAAATACCTCAAAGCGCGTTAATGTCGGAGATGAAATTTGCGGGCTGAAGCTTACAAGCGCTGTTTCGGAGTTTAAGATTGACGATTATGCGGATACTCCCGAGCCGTATTATTATGATGGATTATCATTCAGCGGCGCAGGCGATAGATTTTTAGCCGAGTTTGACGGCACGATTACGATTGAGGGCTTTTTGGGAGTGGGAGCGCGGAGTTCTTATGACCCGGACGGCGGATTGCTCGGTTTTATGCCGACGGAAAGCAAACTTCCGATTTTGGGAGGTAAACCGGAGCTTTACGAGCGCACAAGCTTTGTTTCAAGCGAAATCGTGGCTTATTCGGATATGCCTGGCGTTCAATGCGGGTATTTTCGCAATATGAAATGCGACAGCGCGGGGCTTGGTATCGGAGATGTTGCGCTTGTCCGTTTGACGCTGAGCAATATCAAGTACAGAAACAGCCAGACGGTAGACGCTGAAATCGAGAAAATCGAGCTTATTTCCGATGTTCTTTATCACGCGGAAGATACAATTTAAGACAAAATGCCCGAATGTTCTTCATTCGGGCTGAGACCGTCGAAAAAGTCCCGTTGGGACTTTTCCGCCGAAGCATCCGCACTGCCCGCACTCATTGTCGGCTTTGCCGACAATTCGCACAGTTGT
>DBIU01000010.1:6600-18195 GCA_002304735.1 Ruminococcaceae bacterium UBA794
GAGCTGAGGCAAAAAACGGATTAAAATGCCCGCTTCGCGGGCAAAATCAACTTTTTTGACAGACTGTGCCCGAGTGTTCTTCATTCGGGCTGTTTTTTCGGAAAAACTTTTCGAAAGCTATTGACAAAGTAAAGATGATGTGTTATAATATAATATCAAGTATGGGGCCGTAAAGGCTTCGACGGGGATTCAGAAGCATGATAAGCGAGTAGTGCGGGCGAAAGCACTTTAATAGTCGCAAACTTAAACTTAAACGCAGACGACGATCTCGTTTTAGCAGCTGCCTAAGCGCGCTGCCGTCGCTTCCCGAAGTACTGCGGTCGGGAAAGCGGCGTCGATTAGCAGTGAACGATTCGCGCGAATAGCCTTATAGCGTGAATTGTACCAAAGGCTACCGAGCGGCTGAGCCTGTTTGTCGGCGCTTCCGTGAGGGAATTTCAAAAGACAGACTGCACTCGGAGAAAGTTGTGTAGATGGGTTTTCGGACAGGGGTTCAATTCCCCTCGGCTCCACCAACTAATTGTTACCAAAAAGATTTTTTGCCCACAAACGGCTTGGTTAAGCCATTTGTGGGCAAAAAAATTGCGAAAAACAGAAATCACACACCGTAGATATTTTCGACACAAAAGTGGACTTTAACCCTCCCGTGTAAAATTTTTCAAGTCAGTTTTATGCATATTGAACAGAACGTCTGTGAGTGATTTCTCAACTATGAGGAATCAATCATAGATGTTTTTTTGTTGCTCAGGGTTGTTACCAAAAAGATTTTTAGGTGACCTGAACCCTTTGGCAACAAAATTTTTGCTGTTAAAATTGTGCAGATTGCACATATATAAATATTAAGCGCCTGTAAATTACTTCTCTATTTATGAGAGGCAATTTACAGGCGTTTTTTTGTTTTCCGACAAAAATCAGAGAATTCAATTAGTCAATAAGCTCGGCAGAGCTTGAAATAAAACATGGAGGAATCAAAATGAACAACGAAAACAAACACACAAAACCCGACTGCCCGTTGATCGGGGCTGATGGCAACATCTTCGTACTCGTCGGGATCGCGTCAAAAACCTTGAAAAGGAACGGCTTGTCGGACGAAGCGTCCGAGATGACGGACAGGGTTTTCAAATGCGGGAGCTACGGCGAGGCGCTGGGGATTATCGGCGAGTACGTCAATATCACCTCGGTCGATGAACCCGACGAAGATGTAGAGATTGGATTGGAGGAACTAAGATGATCAAAGCAACAATTCAAAGGACTCCGTATGCCACGGAGATGACCTTCCCTTGTACGGAATCGCAGCTCTCGACATGGCTTGACGAGCTGCGCATGAACCCCGAACACCTCTGCCCCGCCGCAACGGTCGTACAGATTGAGCCGTCGGAGCTGTCAATGCTGGAGGACTGCGAGGTAGCCCTCGACGCGCTGAACTATCTCGCTAAGCGCATAGATGGTATGGACGCTCGGGAGCGCAATCAGTTTTTTGCCGCGCTGACTTGCGAGGAAGCGAAAATCGGGTGGGGGTTGAAGAACATAATCAATCTCACGTTTAATCTTCAACGCTTTACACTCATTGAGGATATAAGCAACCTCGAAAATATTGGGTGGACGCACTTGCTCAATGTTCGCGGCGCTATACTCGCTTCGGAGCGGGAAAACAAAAATTGGCTTACCAACGAGGGCAGAAAGCTGTTGGATTCAGGCAAGGGTATCCAAACCGAGTACGGCTTGCTCTTTATAAACGATGAGATCGAATTTGCGGAGGTCTTTAACGGAACAACATTCCCCGAATATTACTGCAATCCCGACGCAGCGGTATCGGTAGAAATCACTTATTCCGGCTTAACGGAGCTTGTCGAACTGCCGTGCGAGGATCTGACGATTAAAAAGGCGCTTTGCAGACTTGGAGCGGACAGCATCAAGGACTGCAAGCTCGATGTGGATTACACGCAGAATTTCTCCGGCGAGTGGCGGGAGAAATTCTGCGCGGTCAAACACACCAAAGATATTTTCGGTCTGAACAAAATGCTGAAAATCGAGGATATATGCTTGAAGCAGGAGCGCCCCGCGAGTGTGTTTATGACCGAGGTCGAGCGAAAACTGCGCAGTGGGGGCTATGACGTTGCCAAAGACGGAGATTTTCTTGTTGTGTCGATGAACGACAGAACGCTTGCCTGTGTGAACGATATCCGACTCATAAACATTACAAACGACAGTTCCGACGAGAGCTATATAAATATTAAAGGTATCGTCGGCAACGTCAGCGGATACTGTTCTGTTTATGAAAAGTCGCCGCTGCTGAAAGCGGACGGTCTGCCGGAAAATTACCGTTGCTTTTCGGAGTTTAACGGCATGGTCTTGGCGGCGAAAAATACCGAGTACGGCTTTGAGTTCGTGACATGGGATAGAACGTTCGACGGAAAAGGCGTTACACAGGGGAATTATTATTCCGATTATTCGGCGGCAAAGGAAGATTTTGCAACCCGATCCGGACTTATTGATAAGGATAAACTGTTCAGCACGGAAGAACTTGAACAGCTCAGGAAGTGCGTGAATTTCACCGCAAGGCACAATGGCGATCTCAAATTCGACGATTGCGAAAACCTTAAACACTTGGTTGAGAAAATATCGGAAAGTCTTCCCGAACAGCAGCAGAGCGACTCCCCCGAGCTGTCGATGTGAGGGGTGCGAAAATGAAGATAAATTTCAAAAGCCCGTTTCACAGAAAAGCATTTGTGAAATTCATTTCGGAAAATATAGCAAACCCTTATTGCCGCCGCCGCGAATACGTTGCAGCGGTTTTCCTTTTATCCGCGGATAAATTTTTATGGAAACGCGCCTGCGCATCTCTGACGGTACATTCGATGAAATTCGACGAACTCGACCTGACGGGAATTTCCATCGAAGGATACGCGTTATTTATGGCGGCAAAATCAATATACCGCGGCGGCGCGGGTGTTTCTTTGAACGAATTATGCGACGTGAATCTGATTGACGACGCGACCGCGCTGACGATTTTCGCGGGAGTTATGTTGGTCAGAAAAGGCGTTGGACTGCTGAATTGGAGGATTTGATATGATAAGATTTTTTATTATGAACGGGAAAAATTCCGTGAAATTCGATATGCCTACAAACGAGCTGTTTGACCTTTTGGGAAGTATCGGCATTCGTGAGGACATTCCGATCACTTGCAGCGAGAAAATATATCTCGACTTTTATCCCACGGATGAAACGGACGAAATCTCGAAAATCGTCTGCGACAGACTGTCGGAAACCGATAAGATTTCCGACGTAAACACACTTTGCCATAAGCTCGACGGACTGTGGCGAATATCCGCGGAGGAACTCGAAACCGCGTTTGCGGAAAACGATGTGCGCGGCGCGGCGAATATGGACAAGGCGTATGAAAATCTGCGTGAGGAACTGCTCGAACAGTCAAACGAACTCAAAATGTGACGGCGAAAGCCTAACATAAAATTTCGCGCGAAGGGAGGTGAACGTATGAGGACAATGAACAGAAGTCAGATTGAGTATCTGAAAAAGCAGTACCCGCCCGGGACCCGTGTGCAGCTTGATTCTATGGGCGATGACCCGCGACCGATTCCTGCGGGAACAAAAGGTTCTGTGGTCGCAGTGGATGATATCGGGCAACTGCACGTGAATTTCGACAACGGCAGGTCGCTCGGTATTTGTCCCGAAGTGGACAACTTCCATAAGATTTCCGAGCAGACGGAAACGGAGGATTTGTCGCCGAAAATGTCGATGTAAAATCGAACAAAAAAGCACAGAAAGGACGTGAAATTATAGCAATTAAATTTTTCGACTGCTTTTCCGGAATCGGCGGTTTTCGTTCGGGTCTTGAAATGGCGGGAGGCTTTGAATGTGTTGCAAGCTGTGAGATCGACAAATACGCCGCTGCCGCTTACAAAGCCTTGTACAATACGGAAGGAGAGGATTTTTATTACGACATCACGAAAATCAATACTGAAAACCTTGCGGATTTTGACCTGCTCGTCGGCGGTTTTCCCTGCCAGCCGTTTAGTCATGCGGGCCGGCGTTTATCGTTCGCTGATCCGCGAGGTACTCTCTTTTTTGAGCTTGCAAGAATCCTTGAAGCCAAGCGACCTCGGTATTTTATATTTGAAAATGTTCCCGGTCTGCTTAGTGCGCAGCAGGGATTCTGCTTTGCAAAAATCCTTGAAACGCTTTCAGAATTGGGGTATAGCGTTTGCTGGCGTGTGCTTGACAGTAAAAATTTCGGAGTCAGACAGTCAAGACGACGGGTGTTCATTGTCGGATGTCTTGGAGAGCGAAGTCCCCTCTCAATATTGGCTTTCGGAGCGCAGCACAAAAAGGATTTGCGGCTGCTCATAAACGGCGGTTCGCAAGGGCAGCGGGTGTATTCTCCCGACAGTGACGCTGTAACACAATGCAGCGGAAGCGGAGGTTCGGGCGGAAAAACGGGTTTGTATCTTATTGATCAGAATCCGAATCCCGTTATAACGGACAACGCTCGGTGCATAACGGCTCGGCAGGACAGCGGAGTAAGCAATCACCGCGGAGAGCATTCCGCCGTGCTTGTTGAAGAACCGCAGCCGATCATCAATCCGTTCAAGGAGCATACCCGACAGAACGGTCGGCGGATAAAAAATCCGGGCGAGCCGATGTTTACCATTACGGTGACGGACAGGCACGGCATTGTGCATTGCGGACGGATAAGACGGCTTATGCCCATTGAATGTTGGCGTTTGCAAGGTTTTACTGACGCACAATTCAATAAGGTCAAGGCGCTCGGAATGTCCGACGCGCAGCTTTACAAACAAGCGGGGAACGCTGTGACAACAACGGTTATTGAGGCTATCGGCAAGCGGCTGAAAGCGTTCGATGAGAAATACGGGGTGAGATAAATGCCAAACCACATAATGAACCAACTGCACTTATCGGGGGAACAGAAACGGATTGACGATTTGCTGAAAAGTGTTAAGGGCGAGGACTCCGTTCTGGATTTCAATAAAATTATACCGATGCCCGAATCGCTGAATATTGAGTGCGGAAGCCGCACGGACAGAGGGCTGAAAGCGTATAAGGATTTCGTGTATGTCTACACGTTTGCGGGAACCGAGGAAAAAGACTTGCTGAATATTCCGAAAGAAAAAGAGGCAGCGTTCCTCAGGGTGCGGCAGGATATACGGCGCGACGAATGGGAACTCGGCAGAACAGCGTTTCAGAACGAGCAGAAATACGGTGCGCCTACTTGGTATCAGTGGGCAGTGGCAGCATGGGGAACAAAATGGTCGGCTTACAACGCGGAAATCGTTGAGGATAATACGATCATGTTCAATACGGCTTGGTCACGAGCAATGCCCGTTATCCAGAAGCTCGCGGAGAATTTCCCCGACATTAAATTTGAATACTGCTGGGCTGACGAGGACTTGGGCGTGAATACGGGTACGGCTGAATTTGAAAACGGCGAAATAATTCACGATGAATTTTTTGAGCCGCAGTCAAAGGAAGCCTACGAGCTTGCCGCAGAGCTGTGGGGGCTTGACCTTGAGGAGGAAGGCTTTATTTTCGATGAAAAAAGCGGAACTTATGAGTACCACGACGAGCCGAGCGAAAGCCCGCAGATGAGTTGAAAGGAGAACGTATGAACCCTATCAACGCAAATGAAGTGGATTTTGAGAGGTTTGAAATTCTCGGTCAGGACGCGCTTTTTACTAATTTGCGGATTGCAAGAAATTCGATTCCCGAGGGGCTTCACGCTTATGATTTGCGTGACTGTGATGACTGCTCCGGCGAGCCGTGCGAGCTTAAAAGCCATGTCATGGTCAACCACTGGGGAACGGTTATCGTGAAAGAGCCAATTGAGGGCGCGGACGAGGGCATTATCCTTGACGAGAGCGACTATAACTATCTCGGCGAGGAAATGACGCTTGATGAGTTTACAAATTCTGCTCCGAAAATGGAGCAGACCATGTAAACTAAATATGTGTTGCCTGTGAAACAGCGGTATGTCCGCATTCAAGGTGCAGCACAACTCCAAATTGAATAATGTTGATCGGTCACCTCGGACGAGGGCGTTACCGCTGTTTTGCGGCAATGCAATGGGAGGTGACAAAAATCAATAGTTTTTTAAGTTGGATCGGCGGTAAGAAAAGCAGCCGAGATATTATCGTGCCACGCTTTCCGATGTTCTATGAGAAATACATCGAGGTCTTCGGAGGCGGCGGGTGGATACTTTTCGCAAAGCCGCCGGGCAATGACCATGAGGTGTTCAACGACGCAAATTCAAATATTTCAAATTTGTTTTATTGCGTTCGGGAACACAGCTCGGAGCTTATCGAAAAGCTGAGATATGTGCTTAATTGTCGAGAGGACTTTGATCGCATAAAACACATCATCAGTCAAAAAGCGGAGATTGGCGATGTGCAAAGAGCGGCAAATTTTTATCAATTGATAAGGTATTCCTACGCAAGTTCCTGTGACAGCTTCGGCGGCAAGCCTCACAGTATGTGGGGTAATTTTCCGCTTATTGAACAGGCTTCGCGGCGATTGCAAAAAGTTGTAATTGAAAATAAAGACTTTGAAAAACTCATCAATTCGCAGGACAGCGAGGTGAGCTTTTTTTATTGCGATCCGCCGTACTACTCGACCGAGGGGTATTATCAAAACGTGGGTTTCACGACCGCAGACCACGAAAGGCTTCGCAACGCTTTGGGCTCAATCAAGGGAAAGTTTTTGGTTTCATACAACGACTGCCCCGAAATACGCGAGTTGTACAAAGGTTACAAAATGTATTCGTATGAGCGCCTGAACAATATCCGACAGCGGTTTGACGGCGGGAGTATGTTCGGAGAGTTGCTCATAGCAAACTATGATCTTAACGAGAGGCTTAACGCCAATCGTCAGATATCACTTTATGACATGGAGGTTTAAATTATGTTGACATTCAGAAGCAAAGTCACGCGCGGCGGGAATTTCAAGATCTCGCCGCAGGTCTTGGACATTCTGGGCGCGGAGATTGGTGACGAACTCACTATTACGGTGAATGACGGCGTGTCAGAAAAGCCGCACTGCTGCGAACTTTGCGAGGACTGCCTGAATATTCCGACCGAGTATTTCAAGATGGCGGGAATTTCGCCGGACGCAAAAATCGAGATCTACGCGGATAACGGTTTGATTGAGATCAGAGAGGTTGAGGACGATGACTGAGAATGAAATTATCCTTTTTAAGCACGATGAATTCGGCGAGATCAGAACGCTGAATATTGACGGCGAGCCGTGGTTTGTTGCAAAGATATTACAAGTGTTTTAAAATACAGTAATTCTCGAAAAGCAATTGCAGACCATGTTGACGGTGAGGACAAGGGGGTAACGAAATGTTACACCCTTGGGGGAGCGCAGGATTTAACCGTAATAAATGAAAGCGGTCTTTATAGCTTGATACTTTCAAGCAAAATGCCCGAAGCCAAAAAATTCAAACGTTGGGTTACTGCCGAAGTGCTTCCCTCTTTGAGAAAACACGGTGCATACTTCACAGCAGAAACCTTGCATAAGACAATGAGCGATCCTCGTGAGCTGGCAAAGCTGCTCAACACTCTCGCCGATGAGCAGGAAAAATGCAAGAAGCTCGAAAAGGAAAACGCCTTGCTTGCGGGGAAAGCAAATTATTATGACCGCATTTTGCACAGCAAAAATTCCGTCCCCGTAACGCAGATTGCAAAGGACTACGGCATGACAGCGATTGCGTTCAACAGAATGCTTCACGATTACGGAATCCAGTACGCCGTGAGAAATACATGGGTGCTGTACGCGGAATATGCAAACCTCGGCTACACGCAGAGCAGAACCTACGCAATTGACGAGGACAAGGCGGTTATGCACACCTCCTGGACTCAGAAAGGGCGCATTTTCCTTTACGGATTTTTAAAATCGCATGGCGTTCTGCCTATGTGCGAATAGGAGGACAATGATGAAACCGTTGTATAAATATTCGGTCGAAACAGCGAAGCATAACGGCGAATTGAACGATTGGCGGGAAAGCCGCGACGAAAATATTCGCTGCCGGGATTTTCTTGACGAGCAGGTCAGAGAAAAATTTGACGGGTTTCGTCTGCCCGATGAATGTGCCGAAAATACAATTAAAGAGTTCGGCTATGACAGAACGATGTGGGTAATTGCGAATACAATTCTCATGCGCAAAGGCGACGGAAGATTCAGTCAGCAGAATCGAAAGTGGGCGCAGAGCCTTAATGTTCCGCAGGATCGGCATAATTACGAATTCGCTTTGGAATCGCACAGCTGCACGGTTGACGGGCTTGCAAGCGATGTTCGGAAAATGTATGCGAAGCTCGGCTTATTTTCGGGAGAGCATATCGCGAAGTCGGACGAGCCGCAGGACTATGCGGGAAAGCTGTTAATTCTTCGGGATACTTCTCTGAAAGAGGATTTCCGAACGCCGGAAAATCAGTTATTTCTCGCGGAAAGCGGATTCGGGTGTTCGCCCGACAAAAGCGGGAGAAAAGTATTCGGGAAATTTTTGCTGGACGGCGAAAAAGCGCAGTTTTACCGTGAAGATTTCGCCGGAATAATCGCTGAAGAAAATATTCCCGATTGGGCGAGGGAGAAGCTCGAACAGCTTACGGCAAAACAGGAGCAGACGCAGAATGATTCGCCCGAAATGAAGATGTAATACCGCCTGTTGCCCTTTGTTGCGGCGCGTCCTGCGCCGCTTTGGGGCAACTGCAGCAACGTCCTTGTTGCTGCAGAGAAATCTGCGGTTTTTGCATAAATAAATTAATTTTTTGGAGGATTTTTTTATGAAAAACTTTTTCAAGAGAGCAAAGAACACATTTGTCGGTGCAGCGACATTTGTAAAGACAAAGGCTTGCGGTTTTATCGCGAGAGTACGCGACAAATTCCGCATGAGAACGGCACAGACGAGGGTTATGCTCGCCGCCAACCGTGCGGAGAATTTCGTTGACAGCGGTATCAAAATTCTGATTGCTGTGGTTATCGGCGCACTTCTGCTCGGCGGTCTGTACGCACTTTTCGGCGATACAATTATGCCTACCGTTACTCAGAAAGTAACAGAAATGTTCAATTTTAAGGGCTGATGGAAAAGCTCGGAATGTGGCTTATAGTGCTGATTGCGGTCGTGTTTTTGGTGCGTCCGCAAAGCACAAAAGCCGTTGAAGAACAACAATATGCTGCAAGTGCGGAGTGCGCCGATGAAGAATCAGATAGCGGAGCAATCATTTTAACGGTCGTAATAATCGTGATCATTATCGGCGCAGCCGCAACCGCTTGCGGAACGGAGAAAATTCATGAAAATTGACGTAAGGATCAACAGTTTAACGCCCGGAGAGGGCAGTGTTAAGGCAACCGCTTCGGCGAACCTTGACGACTGCTTTGCCGTCAAAAACATTCGCGTGGTTGAGGGGAAAAACGGACTTTTCGTTTCAATGCCCTCGTATAAGGGAACGGACGGTGAGTATCACGACCTCTGCTTCCCCACCACTCCCGAGCTGAGAAAACAGCTTAACGGCGCGGTTGCGGAAGCGTACAAACAGGCTATCGTGCAGCTTCAGGAGCAGACTGCGGCAAATTTTACACAGTCGGAACAGACGTATGAGTCTGCTCCGACGATGTCGATGTAATTAAAATTGTCGGGAATTATTTGCGCCGTTGGAGATCAGAGATCGAGCCGCATTTATTTGTCGAATTTATCGGATCGGATATCGGCGCTTTGACCGGGAATTTTATAAATATTTTATGGAGGATTTTTTTATGAGAAACTTTTTTAAGAACATTTTTAAGTCGGCAAAAGCAAAGTTCAGCGACGTAAAGGCGGCGGTGTGCCGTAAGATTCAGAGAACCCGCGCGGCAATCAGGACGGCGGCGCTCAGGTTCGCGGTTCGCAGCAATACCATGCTTGCGGCAAACCGCGCGGAGAACTTCGTTGACAGCGGCATCAAGATTCTGATCGCTGTCGTTATCGGCGCGCTGCTCCTCGGCGGTTTGTACGCTCTGTTCGGCGACACAATTATGCCTACCGTAACGCAGAAAGTACAGGATATGTTCGATTTCAAGGGCTGATGAACGGCTCTGTTATGCAGTTTGCCGCAATTACAATATTGCTTGGCATCGGCTCGGTGATGGACATAAAAACCCGTGAAATTCCGAATTGGATCAGTGCTGCTGTTTTAATTACGGCGGCGCTTAATTTTAATTTGGCGAATTTATGGGGTATAATTGTCGCCGTAATATTCTTCTCCGTGGCGCTCGCTACGGGGAAGATCGGCGGCGGTGATGTCAAGCTCATCGCGGCTTTGAGCGTAGTTTGCGGACTTTGGAGCAGCTTTGCACTGCTCCTTTTCGCACAGATTTCCATGCTCAATTTTTATGCGGGATTTTATTTATTCTGCAAAATTAACGGTAAAACGGCGGAGAAATCTCTGCCGTTTGTGCCGTTTATTTTTATCGGCTATTTGGCTTCAAAACTCATTTTTTGAAAGGAAGAACGGCAATGAAATTTTTGAAAAACAGAACGGTTCTCGGCGTGGTTTGCATTGCGCTGGCACTTATTATCTGCTTCGCGATCACTCCGCTTTTTAACGCCTCGAAAAACAGCACAATGAAAATCGTGCGCGTAAAAAGCGACTTGAAAATCGGGCAGGAGATAACTTCTAAGGACATCGAGGTCGTTGAAGTCGGAGCGTATAATATGCCATCCGAGGTCATGCAGAAATCCGAGGACGTTGTCGGAAAATACGCGGCTGCCGAGATGATCAAGGGCGAGTATGTTCTCTCGGCGAAAGTAAGCGATACCCCCGCTTCGGAAAACGCGTATTTGTACGGCTTAACGGGCGAGAAAAGAGCGATTTCAATCACTATTCCGAGCTTTGCGGGCGGTCTTTCGGGAAAGCTCATTTCGGGGGATATTGTTTCAATTATCGCGGTCGATTATAAGGAAAAGGGCGAAACGCTTGTTCCCGATGAACTTCAATATGTTGAGGTGATCGCGGTTACCGACAAAAAGGGCAATGATGACGAAACAGTTACCGTGAAACCCGACGGCGAGGAAGAAACGGAACTCCCCGAAACCGTTACCTTGCTCGTTACTCCCGAACAGGCGAATATCCTCGCCGAGCTTGAAGCGGAGGGCGAAATTCATGTCGCGCTCGTATACCGTGGCACAGCAGAAAACGCTCAGAAATTTATTTCCGCGCAGGAAAAATACTTGGAGGAATTGGCTTTGAAAAATGAAAAAGAAAACGAAAATACTGACAAGCCCGAAGTGCCGCAGAAGCCTACGCAGAGCGAGATTACCGAGGATAAAAATTCCGCGGGGAATTCCGGCGAAAACAATTCCGAGATCGATAAAATAATTATTGATCCCGAAAATAATTCCGATACGCAGTCGGAAAATAATTCGGACGACAATTCCGAAACGGAGGTGACCTCAAGTGGCGAATCTGTTTAAAAGCCTTATGTCGCGCGGGGACGATGACGAGGAACTCGATCTTGAATTCGATCTCGCAAACCCCGAAAACGATTGCTTTGAGCTGCCGCCCGACAGACGGGATAATCAGGTGCTTG
>DBIU01000108.1 GCA_002304735.1 Ruminococcaceae bacterium UBA794
TTTTCCGCAAAGGATATCAGAATTGAGAGGAGCGTCTGCACCGGAGAACGCACAATCGGCTTCTTCAGCAGGGAACAGAATAAGCTTATGTTCTCCGAGCTTGTTAACGGCGACGACGATATCAAGGCTTTCTACGACAGGTACGGCATTATGTCCGACCTTGACGACGATGATGAATAACCGCTGCCATTAATGTCGAAAATTGTAATAAAATATATTATTCGAGGTGCGCTATGACTGTAAAAACTTTTTCAATCAATCCCGAAAAAACCGCTTATGTAAAGGCATTTTTGCCCGACGTTATTCCCGGCGTTGATTTTACCGAAAAACGTCCGTCCGTCGTGATTTTTCCCGGCGGCAGGTATGAATACTGCTCCGAGCGCGAACAGGAGCCTATCGCTTTTCAATATCTCGCGGCGGGCTATGCCGCGTTTGTCGTGACTTATTCGGTCGGCGTGCCTTTTCCCGCTTCGCTTATGGACGCGGCTTATACCTTCTATAAAATCCGTATGAGAGCGGAGGAATTTCATATCGACCCGAAAAAAATCGCGGTTCTCGGCTGTTCGTCCGGAGGTCACCTCGCGGGCTGCCTCGCCACAATGTGGAGCGATAACCTCGTCGTTAAGACAATAGGCTGCGAGCCCGAGGATTTGCGCCCCGACGCGGCTGTCCTTTGTTATCCCGTTATCAGCGGCGTTACTTCTCCCCATGTCGGCAGCTTCAAGGTCCTCCTCGGCGACGACGCAAGCCGCTCCGATTTGTCGAGATTGTCGCTTGAAAACCGAGTTACGCCCAAAACTCCGCCAGTGTTCCTTTGGCATACCGCAAACGATGAGAGCGTTTCCGCGCACAATTCACTCGTTATGGCGAAAGCGTGCATCTCAAACCGCGTCCCCGTCGAGCTTCATATGTTCGACGAAGGTCCGCACGGCATCTCTGTCGCAGATAAAATGTCCGCGAGAAACGATAACGACGTTAATCCTCACGTTAATTCTTGGGTTAAGCTTTCAATCGACTTCCTTAATAAGTATCTCAAGGTGTGATATCTGTTGGATTATCAAATTGAACAAAGAAAGGACTAGATTTAAGATGAAAACTCCGTTTGTCACAAAAGAACAGATTGAAGAAATCACCAAAACCTATCCCACGCCTTTTCATATCTACGATGAAAAGGGTATCCGCGAGAACGCGCGCAGGCTTAAAGACGCGTTTTCTTGGAATAAGGGATTTCGCGAGTATTTCGCCGTTAAGGCTACTCCGAACCCGTTTATTATGAAAATTCTTCAGAGCGAGGGCTGCGGATTCGACTGCTCGAGCTATACCGAGCTTATGCTTTCGGACGACGTTGGCGCGAAAAAACACGATATTATGTTTTCTTCAAACGCTACGCCCGACGCCGATTTCAAAAAAGCGTTCGAGCTTGGCGCTATCATAAATCTCGACGATTTCACGCACATTGACGTTCTCGACAAGCTTACGGGTATCCCCGATACTATCTGCTGCCGATATAACCCCGGCGGAGAGTTCAAGACGGACGGTTCTCCGAACGTTATGGATACTCCGAAAGACGCTAAGTACGGCTTTACGCACGACCAGATTATCGAGGGATACAAAATTCTCAGGGACAAGGGCGCGAAAACGTTCGGTATGCACGCGTTTCTCGCTTCAAATACCCTCACAAACGACTATTACCCCACGCTTGCGGGTATTATGTTCAGAACAGCCGTTGAAATTAAGGAGAAAACGGGCGTTGAACTCTCGTTTATCAACCTCAGCGGCGGCGTAGGTATCCCGTATAAGCCCGACCAGCCCGCGAACGATATTAAGATTATCGGCGAAAAGGTCCGCGAGAAATTCGAGGAAATCCTCGTTCCCGCGGGGCTTGGAAATATCGCTATCTTCACCGAGCTTGGCAGATTTATGCTCGCGCCCTATGGTATGCTTATCGCTAAGGCTATCCGCGAAAAGCATATTTATAAGGAGTATATCGGGCTTGACGCGTGCGCGGCGAACCTTATGCGTCCCGCGATTTACGGCGCTTATCACCATATCACCGTTCTCGGCAAGGAAAATCAGCCCTGCGACCATAAGTATGATATCACTGGCGGGCTTTGCGAAAACTGCGACAAATTCGCCGTTGACCGTATGCTCCCGAAAATCGATATCGGCGACTATCTCGCTATTCACGACACGGGCGCGCACGGCTTCTCGATGGGCTACAACTACAACGGCAAGCTCAGAAGCGCGGAGCTTCTCCTCCGCGAGGACGGCAGCGTTAAGCTTATCAGACGCGCGGAAACTCCCGCGGATTATTTCGCAACGTTTGATTTTGCGAACAAAAACTTTGATTTGTAATGCGAGGATATTAATATGAGAGATTTTGTCGGCTTTAAGAAGGGCGTTAATCTCGGCGGCTGGCTTTCGCAGTGCGATTATTCCGAGAACACGCTTGAAAATTTCATCACGGAAAGCGATATCGAGAGAATTGCGGGCTGGGGCGCCGACCACGTTCGGCTGCCGTTTGACTTCAACATTATTATCAACGAAAACGGCGAGATGAAGCCCGACGCGTTCAAGTACCTCGACAGAGCGGTTTCTTGGACCGCAAAGCACGGGCTTAATATTATCCTTGATTTGCACAAGACGCTTGGTTTTTCTTTCGACCCCGGAGAAAAGGAAGCGGGCTTTTTCAGCGATGAGAAATATCAGGATATTTTTGTCAATATGTGGGTCAAAATCGCGGAGCATTTCGCGGGAAACGACAAGAATATCGCGTTCGAGCTGCTGAATGAAATTACCGACGATGAATTTGCAGAGCCGTGGAACAGGATTTCCCGCCGCGCTGTCGAGGCGATAAGGCAAGCCGCGCCGCACAACTTCATCATTATCGGCGGTATTCACAACAACTCAATCAAGGGTCTTTCGCTTATGGAAAAGCCCGCCGACGACAAAATCGTCTTTACCTTCCACTTCTACGACCCGCTTATTTTCACGCATCAGAAAGCGTACTGGTTCGACGGTATGCCCGCGGACTATGAAATGGCTTATCCCGCGTCCACGGCGGAATATATCGAAAAATCAAAGAAATTCCCCGAGAAAAAGGTCTGGGAGGTCTTTGACGGATACGGCGAAGATATTGTTGACGCGAGATTTATGGAGTTTTATATGCGGGAGGCTGTTTCTGCTGCCGAAAAGATGAACGTTCCGCTTTACTGCGGCGAATACGGCGTTATCGAGGTCGCGCCGCTGCCCGACACGCTGCGTTGGCACAGGGATATGCGCGACGTCTTTAACAAGCTCAATATCGGTCACTCCGTTTGGGTTTACAAGGCGCTTGACTTCGGTTTTACGGACGACGCGCGCAGGGATATTTATGACGAACTTACAAAGCTGATATGACAAAAACGGCTCGGATTTCCTCCGAGCCGATTTTTCGCGTATCTTAATCTCATTTCTTCCCATAAAAGCATTACAGCCCCGAAGATTTCTCCTCGGAGCTGTAACGCTTTGGTTGGTAATTTATGAAAAGGGTGGTTGGCAAAATCAATTTGTAATAAGCTAAATTCAACTGCTTGCTTATTACATTTATATAATACCACACTTTTTTTAATTTGTCAATAGGGAAATGTGAAATTTTTGTGAAATTATTGTAAAAAAATATTGATTACGCGATTTATCCCCTCGATTTCCTCAAAATCAAGCCGTAATTCCTGCTCGCCTGCGGTGAAAAGCGAATTTCCTCCGTCCTCGAAGCCGTATCCGTTCGCGTGGAGAAGTCCCGCCGCCAACAATTTGTGGTCGCAATAAAGCGTGCCTATTATCTCAACATATGTTTTCACAAGCTCGTTAAGCGAAATCGGCGTGAAAACCTCATCGGGCAAGCCCTCTATCTGCGCGAAAACCGCCCCGCCCTCGTATGGGCAGCGATAATAGCACGCGTTTTTCTCCGAAACCATTATCGTTATCATCGACAGATTATGTCCCGTGCGTATCTCGTCAAGCCCGAATTTCGCCGTTTGGAACTCCTCACATTCCGCGAGGGCGCGCTTCGCCCGCCTTGACGGCGCGAAAACGTTTTCGGGGAGATTGCTTTCCGTGTTCGCCCAGCCCCAGAGCCAAGTCCCGTCGTAATGGCTCTCCGAGCCGATTATCCCGCAGTCGAACTCGCTCTCGCCAAACCTAATCCGCCTGTTCCTTACGTCGATATTCCAGCCGTTTTCCCCGACGACAAGCTCTCCAAGCTTATTCTGACGCGCGATAGCCGCTCCCGCCGACAGCGAAAGCAGGCTTATGTAGTCGCTTTTGTCGAACTTGACGGGCGTTGTTAATATTCCCATTTTTTTCTTCCTTTATATCTGTATTTGCTGTCCGAACTTCCTCAAAATGTCGCGGAAAAGCGTCTTGTCGATTTTCCAAAGCTTCGTTTTGCTCTTTACCTCGTCGTTTACGCGATTTTCAAACTGCATATAAATCTCGCTGTAATCCTCCGTAAAATAAAACACGCACTGAAGATAATTCTCCTTTGACGCGTAATAATTCGCGGGCGCGTAGCTCAAAACAGCGCTTATGTCCGTGTTCAGCTCGTTTTCTACGCGCTCCGTCGGCAGCGGGTCGAACTGCACCTTTTTGCTCTTTGGGAGCGAAAATGCGCGCTTTTCTTCCTCGGATAATCCTCTTTTTGCTTTCTTCAGAAATCCAAACATATCTCACACCTCGCATTTCTTTATTTTCGGATTGCTTATTATTTATTATAACATATTTTCTAATATATTTCAATATGTATATAATTATGCGGGATTTGTTTAGCCTAAACTTATGTTAAAATAAACAATAAAATGTGATATT
>DBIU01000081.1:0-1900 GCA_002304735.1 Ruminococcaceae bacterium UBA794
GCGAGTTGGGCGAGAAGAAACCAGCCTTTGACTGCGGCGGAGCAGTCAAACGAGCGAAATCGCGCGAGTTGGTCAAGAAGGAATTTGCCTTTGACTGCGGCGGAGCAGTCAAACGAGCAAAGTCGGAGAAAGCCCGCACTTTTTGCAAATCAAGCAGTTGGTACAACTAGGAGGGGAACGCTTCCGAAACCCACCAAGCAAGTGGTTGGTACACCTGCGGATTTTGTGATTTTCGTTTAGGCGAAAATCACAAAAACGCAAAAGAGGTCGGGCGTAGCCCGAACTCTAGCCCGCAGGGAAGTCGCGGAGAAAGGCTGATTGCAAACTCGGCGAAAGCCCGCCGCCCCTGCCGCCCCTGCCGCCCCTCTCGCCGAGCGCGAAAGGCGAACCCGTCCCTCCTGCTGAGCGCGACAGACAAACTCGGCGAAAGCCCGCCCTTTTCGCGAACTCCCCTTTGACTGCGCGGAGCGGTCAAACGGAACGCGCCGAAGCGAATTGCCGCAAAATCCGCGATAAATCGGCAAAATAAAGTATTTTCCCCGAAATTTTCGGGGAATTTTCTATATTTTTAAGAAAAGGTCTTGACAAAATAAAAAAAGCGTGCTATACTGTGATTAATGTATATATACAGTTTACAGGAGAAGTCTATGAATATCATTCTAAGCAACAGTTCAAACGAGCCGATTTATGCGCAGATTGAGGCTCAAGTTAAGCAGCAGATAATGAGCGGGGAGCTTACGCCCGGGGAAGCCCTGCCGTCGATGAGAACGCTCGCGTCGCAGCTCAGGATAAGCGTTATCACGACAAAGCGCGCCTACGAGGAGCTTGAGCGCGATGGATTTATCGAGAACTTCGCCGGAAAGGGCTGCTTTGTAAAGCGGCAGAACACGGATTTTCTGCGTGAAGAAGCCGTTCGCCAAACCGAGGAAATGCTCGGAAAAGTCTGCGAAAAAGCGAGAATTTGCGGTCTAACCGCAGAGGAGCTTAAGGAAATGATAGACATTATTTACGGAGGGGAATGAAATGTGCGATTATCAGAACGCGATTGAGATAAGCGGCTTAACGAAGCGCTATGACGGGTTCACGCTCGACAATGTGAGCTTTAATGTGCCCGTTGGGAGCATAATGGGATTTATAGGACAAAACGGCGCGGGAAAATCCACGACAATAAAGGCAATTTTGAACATAATCGGGGTTGACGGCGGCGAAATAAAGCTGCTCGGAAAAGATTACATTAAGGACGAATACGAGGTAAAATCGCAGATTGCGGCGGTTTTCGACGAGCTTCCGTTCTACGACAAATTCAACGCAGTGCAGATAAACACGCTGTTTCGCGGGCTTTACAAGACTTGGGACAGCAAAACGTACTTCGGATATATCGAGCGTTTCGGACTGCCGAAAAAGAAAAAGCTGAAGGATTTCTCAAAAGGAATGAAGATGAAGCTTCAGATTGCCACGGCGCTTTCGCACGGCGCAAAGCTGCTGATAATGGACGAAGCGACGACGGGACTCGACCCTGTTGTAAGAAACGAAATTCTCGATATTTTCCGCGAATATTTGCAGGACGAAACGAACAGTATTCTTATGTCGTCGCATATAACAAGCGACCTCGAAAAAATCGCGGACTGCGTGACGTTTATCGACAAGGGAAAGATACTTCTTTCGGGCGTCAAGGACGAAATTCTGGAAAACCACGGCTTGATAAAGTGCCGAAAAGAGGAGCTTTCGGAGATTGCAAAGGAAGATTACATAAGCGTGAGAATAAGCGATTTCGGCGCTGAGGCTATGGTTTCGGACAGAGAAGCCTGCCATAAAAAATACCCTTCCCTGCTGATTGAAAAGACAACGCTCGAGGAAATAATGCTGTTTTATGTAAACCGTGAGAAAAAGGAGTGGAGCT
>DBIU01000081.1:2043-3614 GCA_002304735.1 Ruminococcaceae bacterium UBA794
CTGAGCTTCAATTACGGAAACCTCGGAAAGCTGCCGATAGAAGCGAAAGAGAGCTTTTTTGATATGAACAACTCGGTTTCTGTTCCGCTGATTGCGATAATATCGGGATTTATCATTGACGCGGCAATAGACGGGGGCAGAGAAGCCAACTTGTGTTACAGATTATTCCGCCGCTCGACGCCGATTTCGCCGCTGAAATATTCCGCGGTAAACGTTATTATGATGAGTATATATCTCGTAATCGGACTGGGACTTGCGTTCGGATTATCGGCGGTTGTTTTGGCGACATCGGGGCTTGAATTTACGGTCGAACACGCCGCGGCAATATTCTTCTGCATAGAATTCGTGCTGATGATGAACGTGATAATGATGATATTGCAGGCTTCTTCGCGCTTATCGAAGGACAAAGCGGGAATTATGATGATATTTATGTTTTGCGTTCCGATGTTTATTATATTTCTTATCACGCAGGGAACGGCATTTGAGATTTCGCCGGAGGATATAACAGCGTTTTTCTTAAAGCTTTTCCCGTTCTCGCCGCTTATAATTCTGGGATTGCTCGCCGCGTGCCTGTTTCTGACGGCTGCGGGAATAAAAAGGAGGGAGAAATAATGCGCGGATTGCTGTATAATCAGTTCGGGACGTTCAGAATGCCGTTAATATTTATATCCGTTATGCCGGTCGTTATCCTTATCGCTACAATAATCGACAATCAAAGCAGCTTTTCCGTGGATTTTGGACTGAACGCCTGTATGATAATGCCGTATATAATCTTTTTGCTGATAAACGCCGAGCTTTTTCGGTTTTCGGAAAACCAAAAATGGCGCAATTTTGCGATATCAACGCCGATTTCAGTCAAAGGACAGGTCGCGGTAAAGTACGTTTTCACGATAATTATTTACGCGGCGATATTGCTTTTCGGTGTGTTTGGCTGCTTTATAGCAACGCTAATGACAGGCGAAAATCAATTCACGCATATGCAGGCGGGGCTGATTTTCTTCGGGATTTCGCTTATTCTCAACTCGTTCGATTATCCGTTCTATTTTAGGTTCGGCTCGGAAAACGGTTCGCGAATAAAGGCGGCGTCGATACTTTTCGTGATAATTCTGGCTCTGATTTACGGGCTTTTCGGCGATGTTTCGTTTCTTTTCAGCGATAGCTCCGCGCAGGACTTGGTTAATTTTATGAACAGCCCGCCGATAAAGCTTATGACATGGCTGATACCGACAGTTGCGGTTGCGCTTTTCGTTATTTCTTATATAGTATCGCTTCCGTTGTGCAGGAAAGGGATTGAGCGGAGCGAGAGTTAGAAGCGGCGGAGGTCGCTTCGCTTCAGTCGGTCGCGCTCCGCGCTCCAGTGCCTCCGGCGGCTTAAGACCTTTTTCTGAAGAAAAAGGTCTTAAGAATCTAAAAAGACTTTTTTTAATTCTCTGGCGATGGCTCGGCTTGTTGCACAGGCGCCGCTCGGTAGCGAGTCCCGCTCGACTGCTCCAAGTTTTCGCCAAACTCGGTGAATGAACCGCGAAGCGCCTAAAGTCTTTTTGGAGTTCTTAGAACCTTTTTCTTCAGAA
>DBIU01000104.1 GCA_002304735.1 Ruminococcaceae bacterium UBA794
AGGCGGACAAGCTCTCGAAAAATCAGCGTATTCAGCGCCGCGAAGCGCTTAAATCCGAGCTTCCCTGCGCCGACGACCTCACGATTATCGAGTTTTCCTCCGAAACCGGCGAGGGGATTGACGAGCTGCGTAATATTATTCAAGAAATATCAGAAGAATGAAAGAGCCGACGGGATTAACCGTCGGCTTTTTTTTACATATTCGCTTCTTTTTTCATATCCCAAACGCTCTGATTTTGACTCGCAAGCTCTAAAACCCTTTCGCTGATTTCAAAGCTTCCATAGAGCGAGTAAATATAATCTCCGCCGTCCCACATAACAAAACATCTGGGACGTTCTTTATCTGTGTTATACAAGAAAAGCGCGTTGCAGCCGTTTATTTTCGTCTGTTGAAACTCCTCGAATTTCGCGACAAACGAAGGATTATAGAATTGTTTTATATCCTGATCGAACAAAAGCACGCCTTTTTCTTCTTCACTGAAATAGCTTATCGACACGCCGTTTTCATCGGACTGAACAGTTCCTCTTTTATAGCCCTCAGGAACGACCTCGAGCATATTGAACGCACCGATTTTTTCGGGCGCGTTTTCTGCGTTTGTTACGTTCAAGTAAATCTCCGAGCCATATTCCGTAAGGATAAATCCGTTTTTAATCTGCGATTTAATCGCGCCCATCAGGAGCGTCATCAAAATTATAATCAGCGCGGTAAGAATAACTCGCCTTCTTATTCCAAACGACTTTGTAATAGCTCTATTGAGCGCCCCTTCCGCTTTTTCGCTGTTTTTTCGGAAAATTCCGAAGATTTTTTTCATTCTATGCTTGTGAACAAGCGAAAAATGCGGATTTTCGATTTCTTCAACCCGCGAAAACTCCCTTTCGTAATACCCCGAAAGTACTTCCTCAATCGTATAACACCTTTCCATTCCTAACGCCCTCCACAAATTCCATAATCTTACCGTTTGCCCTTTTAATCCTCTTTCTGACGCACTCCTCCGACATTCCGAGAACTTTTGCAATATCCGAACACTTCAAACCGAAATTAACCTTCAGCGTAAGCGCCGCCCTTGACGCTTCGGGAAGCGTGTCGATAAAGCCGTAAATTTCTTCGCACGAGCAGCCGACGCTAAATCTTTCTTCAACCAAAAGCTCGTCGTCGGCAATATCATTACTTAGCGCAACCTCGTTTTTTTCAATATTATTTCTGTAATTCCACAGCTTGAACGCTTGATTTCTTATTATAACGTTTATATAGGAAACACGTTTTTCCTTAGCTATCCCGAACAAGCAATCGGGGTTGTTTGCTATTGCCAGAAAAGCTTCCTGAACAGCCTCCTCTGCGTCCTGCTTGTTGTGAAGCTTTGACATCGCTATTGAAAAAAACTCGCCTGCGTTTTGCCTGTATATCTCGGACAACTCGTTTCGCTGTTCCTCGTCCTCAAGAACAGCAAGCGCCGCGGAAATCATATGTAAAACCTCTTTTAACCTTTTTTTACAGTATATCACATTTTGTTCATTTTTTCAAGAGCAAAAGTCAAAAAAATATTATTTTTAAGGCGACAATTATAAAAAGCCCGACATATCAAAATTAGATTTGTCGGGCTAAATATCAATCTATTGAAAGGTGGCGCGGGAGTCCGTCGACCATAAACGGCGTAAATTCACCCATAATCAGCGGGCGCGCATATGTGAAAAAGTCCTCGGAAATGTAATAATTTTCTTTCTTTATCCAATCAAGCGGAACCTTCTTTTCCGCATTTGCCACGGCTGAAGCGGGACAAGAGCCTGTTCTGAGCTGATAGGGGTCGTTTGAAATTCTCTCGAACGTTATCATTGTTCCCGTTTCTCCGGCAAGAGAATGTTGAACGCCCTCTGCGCCCGCAAGAAACGCTTCTGAAATATCGCAGCGCGAAACAAGGTGTGAAGCGCATCTTTGAAGCGTTGAGAACACAATTCCTCTTGATTTTACGCCTAATTCGTGTGCAATCAAGTCGGAGAGATAGAGCGCCGTGCCGCCGAGCATCTTGTGACCGAAAACGTCCTCGGTAAGCGAATGTCTGTTCTCCTCGCAGACATACTTCCCGTCGGCGGTCTTTATTCCCTCGGAAACGGCGATTGTAATCACCTTTTTATTCCTGCGGATTTCGGCAATTCTGTTCATAAAGCTGTCGAAATCAAAGACAGTTTCGGGCAGACAGATTATATCGGGACCTTCGCAGTCCTCCGAGCGTGAAAGCGCCGACGCGCAGGTAAGCCAGCCCGCGTCGCGCCCCATTATCTCCACAACGTTCACCGATTCAAGGTCGTAAATCTTTGCGTCGCAGATAAGCTCCTTAACCGCAGCCGCGATATACTTCGCCGCGCTTCCGTAACCCGGCGTATGGTCGGTCATCACAAGGTCGTTGTCAATCGTTTTCGGGATACCGATAAACGTAATATCGCTGTTTATCGCCTTTGCATACTGTGCAAGCTTGTCTATCGTATCCATCGAATCGTTTCCGCCTATGTACAAAAAATGCTTGATATCCATTTTTTCAAGTATAGCGAAAATTTTCTTATAAGGCTCGTCGTCCTTGTTGAAATCGGGCATTTTATAGCGGCAGGTTCCGAGATAGGACGACGGCGTGCGCTTGAGCAGCTCAAGGTCAATTCCGCTTCTGATTTGCTCCGACAAATCGACAAATCTCTCCTGTAATAGTCCCTCAATTCCGTTTCTCATACCGTAAATCTTGGGGCAGCCCAAATCCTTTGCGGTTTTGAATACTCCCGCAAGACTTGAATTAATAACCGACGTCGGGCCTCCGGACTGTCCGACGATAATTTTTCCGACCTGCATAGTTTTCTCCTTTTTCAAGTTATTTCCTTTTACAAACACAAAGATATTATACTATATTTTACCGTTAATTTCAAGTATTTCATCGAAAAAAATAACTTCGAGGTGATTTTCTTGGCTAAAAAAGATATCAAGCGTTTTTTTCCTTCGTTTACGCCTTCTTTTTTTGACCTATAAAATCAAAGCGGGCGATTATTCACCCGCTTTTCGTTATTTAACGCTGTTTGCGCAGCCCTCAACCATAATTCCCGCAAGCTGCGCAGCTTCTTCAACCGACATATCCCCGCGGCCTCTCCACTCAACAAACACATTGAAAAATCCGCCGACAATAAACTCAGCCATTGTTTCCGCCGTCTGTCGCTTCAGATTTGCACATTCCTTCATAAATCTATCCGAAAGCTCCGCGGAAAGACCCTTAAGCCGCGTCATAAACACGCCGCGCATATCCATTCTTACGCGATGAAAGTAATAGTCAAACTCAACGGAAATCATCTCGTTAAGCTGAAGGAAAATATTATAAATGCTTCTGCGAATATCGTTTACGTCAACCTTAAGAACAACCTCTCCCAAAAGAGAAACCATATCGCTCTCAATCTCGTCGATTATTTCGCCTACGCTGCGATAATGCGTGTAAAACGTGCGGCGGTTAATCCCCGCCTTTCTCGTAAGCTCGCTTATGGTTATATCGGAAATATCCTTTTCCTCCATAAGGCTAAGATGCGCGGCTTTTATCGCCTTTTTCGTCCTGACAACTCTCCTGTCGACATCGCGCTTTTTCTTTTCCTCGGGCATTTTCAATCCCCCTTCAATTCCCTTTCAACCCCAACTGTGCAAAATCACTTTTGTATTATATCACAATTTGAGAAAAAAGTCAATACCTTTTTGAACAATTAATCATCAAAAAGGACAATTCTTCCAACCTGAAGCGTTTCGGGGACTTCAATAACGCGCTGATTTGCGCTTCCCTTCCAGTGAAGCTTTTCGTCGAGCAGCTCCTTTTTGAACTCGCCGTCGACAAGCACATCGAGATACCGCATTATTTCAAGCTCTTTTATCTCGTCGAACGAATATCCCGTGTAAAGCCAAACCGTCTTTTTCGGGAACATCTCGCGCGCCTTTTTCGCAAGCCGCGTGATTTCATCGCGATTTTTCGGGTGAAGCGGGTCGCCGCCGCTGAACGTAATTCCGCTGATATAATCTGGCTTAAGCTTCTCGAAAAGCTCGTTTTCGGCTTCCTCGTCAAAGGGCAGCCCGCCGTTTATATCCCACGTTATCGGGTTGTGGCAGCCCTCGCAGTGATGATTGCAGCCCGCAACCCAGAGTACGGTTCTAAGTCCGTCGCCGTTGAGCATATCGTCGGTTGTTATGTTATGATATCTCATAATCACATACTCTTTCTGTCCGCAATTTCAGCCATTTTCGCCGCATTAAGCCTTGTATCGCCCTTAACCCTCGAATAGCTCAGATAGCCGTTCATTCGGTCAATTTTCGTTAGGTTCTTCGAGCCGCACTTCGGGCAGACGTCCATTTCAAGCTGCTGATAGCCGCAGTCGTCGCAGTAAGCGAGCGAAAGGTTAACGCCCTCGTAAAACCCCTTCTGCATCGCCCTTCTGACAAGCGATTTCACAGCGCCCTTGTTGTAGTCGATAGGATAGCGAACATACTGAATTTTGCCGCCGTTGAACAAGTTCCAGAAGCGCTCCTCCCTGTCCTGCTTGCGAATAGGAGTAATATCCTCCGAAACGTGGCAGTGGAACGAATTTGAAACGTACTCCCTGTCGGAAACGTTCTCGACAATGCCGTATTTCTTGCGGAACTGCTGAATTTGCAAGCCGCAGAGATTTTCCGCGGGCGTTCCGTAAATTGCGTAAAGATGACCGTCCTCTTCCTTAAACTCACCGATGCGCTTATTGATGAACTCCATTGTCTTTATCGCGAAGTTTCCGTCCTCGGCGATTGATTTTTTATCTGCAAGCTGTTCAAGCTCGTTCAGCGCGGTTATGCCGAAAGAAGCCGTCGCGGAGCAGAGAAGCGGCTTGATTTTATCGTGAAAACCAAGATGTCCGCCGAGGAAGCCGCCCTCGCAGTACGCAAGCGGGTTTGTGGAAGCTTTCATCTCGCCGAGATACTCGTATGTGCGGCAGTGTATTCTGCGGATAAGATTCAGATAATAGTCGAGTACCTCGAAGAAATCGCGGCTTTCCTGCTGCGCTTTCGCGTAAATCATCGGCAAATGCAGCGAAACCGCGCCGATATTGAACCTGCCGACAAAAACAGGCTTATCGTTCTCGTCTGCGGGCTTCATTCCGCCGCGCTCGTACCACGGCGACAAAAACGCGCGGCAGCCCATCGGGCTGATTATTCTGCCGTATTTCTTGTACATTTCGGCAACGTAGCCGTCGCCCGTGAGCGAAAGCCAGTCGGGATACATCGCCTTCTGCGAGCAGGCAATTCCCGCCTCGAACACGTCCTCAAGCTCGCCGCCCTCGCCGTGCAGCTTTTCATCGTACAAAAAGACGATTTTCGGGAACAAAACGGGCTTTTTGCAGGACTTTTTACCCTGTCCGTTCTTTCTCACTTCGAGCATTAAAATACTCGCCATTTTCGCGAATTTTCCTCGTCCGACGCCGCAGGTCATCGTGATAAACGGGTAATCTCCGCGGCTTGAGGAAACGGAATTGAACTTGTATTCCCAGCCCTGAAAGCCCTGTCTGAAGTCAACCTCAACGTCCTTCATCGCCTCTCTGTCGGCGATTTCCTCGGACAAACCAAGGCTCAGATAGCGCTCGTACTGCTTCTTGTAGGTTTTCTCGGCATACGGCTCGAGAAGCTCGTCCACGCTCGCGACAGTGAACCCGCCGTACTGCTGTGAAGCCGCCGCAAGCGTCACGTCGCCGATAACGTCAAACGCGACTGCAAGCGTTTTCGGCTCGTTATACCAGAGATTTCCCATCTCAAAGCCGCCTTCCATAACGCTTTTCATATCGAAAAGGCAGCAATTCATCGTATCGCGGCGCGCGCTCATATCGTGAACGTAAATATACCCGTCGCGGCAAGCCTGAAGCTCCTCGGCGGTCATAAAGAACTTCTTGTAAAGCTCCTTATTAAGCTCGTTGAGAATAAGAGAACGCTTTGTTGAAACAAGCGCGGAGTCGGAATTTGAGTTTTCCTTATCGCCGATGTACATAATCGACTGTGATTTGACGTAAACCTCGTCGAGCATATGCACGAAATCCTGCTTGTAGTTGCGATAATCCTTATAGCTCTTTGCAACGGCGGGATTTGTGGCTTCGAGAGCGCCCTCGACGATATTATGCATCTTCGCAATCGGAATTTCATCCTCGCCGTATTCCTGCGCCTTGTCGGTAACGAACTTGCAGATATAATCCAGCTCTTCCGGCGTAAACTTGTACATAACGCGCGTTGCCGACTTATTAACCGCGTTTACAACCTTCCGCACGTTGAAATTCTCGCGCGTATTATCCTTTTTGATAATCTGTATCATCTAAAGCACTCTCTTTTCAAATAATAATAAACCACAATAAATTGTGAAGATGTTTTTATTATAACACATTTTATTGTATAGGTCAAGGCTTTTTCGGCATATTTATAATTTTCGTCATTTTAGCTAATTTTCGGAAAAATCTCGCTTTTATTGCTCATTTTGAGCATTATTTTGAACATTAATATATTCCTTAATTGCCTTGAGAAAAGACTTGCCGTATTTCTCCGCTTTCATTGTTCCGACGCCCGAAACCTCGAGAAATTCATCGTGAGTTTGAGGAAGCTTGGCTGTCATATCGCGAAGCGACGCGTCCGAAAAGATAACGTAAGGCGGCACTCCAAGCACTGCCGCGAGATTTCTCCGAACCTTTCGCAGCTTTTCGAGCAGCTCGGAATTGTCGCCGGAAGCGGACTTTTTCGCGGGAATAGTCTGTTCTTCCGCGCCCGAAACCCGCATAACAATGCGATTTTTGCTCTTTATGAACTCGTCCGCCTTTGGAAGAAGAACATAAACCGCGTTTTCCCCGCAAGCTTCTATGTAATCCTCAGCCTCAAGATAATCGAAAATCTCACCTATTTTTTTACGCGGAACGTCCGACATTATCCCGTATGTTGAAAGCGTATCAAAGTCGTTTTCAAGAACGCGCTTGTCGCGGCTTCCCAAAAGTATTCGGCAGATAACCGTCTTTCCTGCGCTTTTCCCGCGCTGTTTCAGACGGAAAATGCACGACAGGATTTTCTGCGCTTCGACGGTAACGTCCGCCGTTTTGAAATCCTTTGTGCAGTTTGAACAGTTATCGCAGCTTTTTTGCGGCTTCTCGCCGAAATAATTTAAGATATATCCCCGCAAGCAGCGCGTTGAGTCGCAATAATCAACCATTTTCCGCAGCCGTTTGAGGTCGCGGTCTTTCAGCTCTTTCTGTTCACGGTCGGAAAGCGCGGCTTCATCGTGGCTAATATCAATCATATATTTCGCAAGCTCGACGTCGCCGTAATTGAACAGCAGAACGCACCTCGCGGGCGAGCCGTCGCNNCATCCGTACCGGAGTAGAGCAGCGTACATCGTGCGGGCTGACCGTCGCGGCCTGCGCGGCCCGCCTCCTGATAATAGCTTTCAATATCCTTCGGCATATTGTAATGCACGACAAGCGACACGTTCGACTTGTCAATTCCCATTCCGAACGCATTTGTAGCTACAATCACGTCAACTCGGTCATACAGGAAATCGTCCTGCGCGGATTTTCGGTTTTCCGCGCTAAGACCCGCGTGATACATCGCCGCGTTAATTCCGTGCTTTTGCAGCATTTTGCAGACGCTTTCAACGTTTTTTCGCGTGGCGCAGTACACAATCGCGCTTCCGCCGCTTTCCCGCAGTATTTTCAGCAGCTCCGCGTCCTTTGAAGCGGGATTTTTCACCTCGAAGTACAAATTCGGTCGGTCAAATCCCGTTGTCAGAACAAGCGGATTTTGCAGTCCGAGAATGTTCACAATGTCGTTTTTAACGATATCGGTCGCCGTTGCCGTAAACGCTGCAAGCGCGGGACGTTTTTTCAGCGACTTTACAAATTCCGTTATTTTGAGGTAAGACGGTCGGAAATCCTGTCCCCAATGCGATACGCAGTGCGCTTCGTCAACCGCGACAAGCGGAATCTCAAGCCGCTCGCAAATTCGCCTGAAGCCGTCCGTTTCAAGGCGCTCCGGAGCGACGTAAAGTATCTTCACCTCGCCCGAAACCGCCCGCAGAAACGTTTCGCGCGACTCCAAATCTGTTGCCGCGCTGTTTATGCAGGCGGCGCTAATTCCGTTTTCGCGAAGTGCGTTCACTTGGTCGCGCATAAGCGAAATAAGCGGGGAAATCACGATTGACGTGCCGTTAAGCATAAGCGCGGGCACTTGAAAGCACACGGATTTTCCCGCTCCCGTCGGCATTACGCCAAGGCAGTCCCGCCCGCCTAAAATGCACTCGACAAGCGCCTCCTGACCGCCGCGAAAACTCGCGTGACCGAAATATTTCCTCAGAATTGCGTTCTTTTCCATTATTTCCTCAAAAAACAGCCGGATTTTCACCGGCTGTCAGTCTGTCGAAAAAGTTGATTCTGCCCGCGAAGCGGGCATTTTAATCCGTTTTTTTGCCTCAGCTCTGCCGAGGCAAAAAACACTTCTATCCGCACAACTGTGCGAATTGTCGGCATAGCCGACAATGAGTGCGGGCAGTGCGGATGCTTCGGCGGAAAAGTCCCTTTGAGACTTTTTCGACGGT
>DBIU01000035.1:0-773 GCA_002304735.1 Ruminococcaceae bacterium UBA794
AAACAAGAGTTTTCCCCTAACGATTTTGGCGGCTCGACGCCCCCAAAATCGCTCCCCGCAGGGAAGTCGCGGAGCAGTCAAAAGGAACGCGCTTGGATAACGCGCCGCGAAGCGATTATTGCACAAAAAAACTCCGTGATTTCTCACGGAGCTTCTTTGTTTTTGCGTGAAATCAATCAATTTCAACGGAAATCTTCTCGTTTACGCGAACAGCGCCTGCGCGCATAACAGCGCGGATTGACTTCGCAATCCTGCCCTGCTTTCCGATTACTCTGCCCATATCGTCAGCACCGACGTGCAGATGATATACCACAACGCCCTCCTCGTTCGGAGCGTCTACGGTTACCTCAACTGCCGACTTGTCCTCAACGAGCGCAGTCGCGATTGTTGTAAGAAGTTCTTTTAACATAGCTTTCCCCTTCCGGGAGTTTTTCCCTAAATATTAGCCCTTGAGAAGTCTTTTTACCGTGTCGGTAGGCTGTGCGCCCTTCTTTATCCACTCGTCCGCCTTCGCCTTGTCAATGTTAACAACAGCAGGCTCCTTTGTGGGGTCATAGGTTCCGATTTCCTCGATAAAACGTCCGTCGCGCGGAAAACGAGAATCCGCTACTACTACGCGATAAAACGGAGCCTTCTTTGCGCCCATTCTTCTCAGTCTGATTTTTACTGCCATTTTATTTTCTCCTTTCAAATTTGATATATTCATCTATGTGTATTTTACACAGTGAAATCATATCAATTCGCCCTTTCGGGCTTCCTTTATTTCAATGCGC
>DBIU01000035.1:914-25772 GCA_002304735.1 Ruminococcaceae bacterium UBA794
GCAAAGCCCATCTGCTTCATCATCTTCTGCATCTGCTCGAACTGACGCAAAAGCTGGTTCACTTCCTCAACCGACGTCCCCGAACCCGCGGCTATCCTCCGCTTCCGCTTCGCGTCGATTATCGACGGCTTCTCGCGCTCGCGCTTCGTCATCGACGTGATTATCGCCTTTGTATGCGGCATCTTCTTCTCGTCAATGTCCTCGTCTTTTACCTTTCCCGCAACTCCCGGTATCATATTAAGCAGGCTGCGGATATTTCCCATCTTCTCAATCTGAACGAACTGCGCGTACAAATCGTTCAAATCAAACTTGTTCTCCTCAAGCCTCTTGACCGTCTTTTCCGCTTCCTTTTCATCAAAGGAAGCCTTCGCCTTGTCAATCAGCGTCAACACGTCGCCCATTCCCAGAATACGCGACGCCATTCTGTCGGGATAAAACGGCTCGATATCGTCCGCTTTTTCGCCTATTCCCGCGAATTTTATCGGCTTTCCCGTTATCGCAAGAACCGTCAGCGCCGCGCCGCCTCTCGTGTCGCCGTCAAGCTTCGTCAAGATAACGCCCGTAATGTCAAGCGCCTCGTTGAAGCTCTGCGCCACGTTTACCGCGTCCTGTCCCGTCATCGAATCGACAACAAGCAAAATCTCATTCGGCTGCGTTTCAGCCTTTATGTTCTTCAGCTCGTCCATCAGCGTTTCGTCAATGTGCAGACGTCCCGCAGTATCGAGCAGCACCGTGTCAAACCCTTGGTCCTTTGCGTACTTCACGCCGTGCTTTGCAATTTCTACGGGATTTCCCTGTCCCTCCTCAAAAACGTGCGCGCCAACCTTTTCGCCCACTATCTTCAACTGGTCGATTGCAGCGGGTCTGTATACGTCGCACGCAACCAAAAGCGGTCTGCGGTTCTGTCCCATAAGCCACTTCGCAAGCTTCGCGCAATGCGTCGTCTTACCTGCGCCCTGAAGTCCGCACATCATTATTATGCACGGCGGCTTCGACGGAAAATCAAGCTTCGCCGTCGTATTGCCCATAAGCTCCACAAGCTCTCCGCGCACGATATCTATTACCTGCTGTGCCGGCGTCAAGCTTTCCATTACCTTAGCCCCGAGCGCTTTTTCGCTTACTTTATTAACGAAATCCTTCGCTACCTTAAAGCTTACGTCCGCGTCAAGAAGCGCCATTCGCACTTCTCTCATCGCGTCCTTTATATCCTTTTCGCTGAGCTTTCCGTGACCCTTCAGCTTCCCGAATACCGTATTCAGCTTTCCAGACAATCCCTCAAACGCCACTTCATAGCCCCCTTATATCGCTTTTTCAAGCTCCTCGACAATCTCCGCAAGCCGCTTCAGCCGCTCGTCCGCGCTTTCCTCGCGCAGCTCCTCCAAAATTCCCGCCGCTTCAGCCGCCAGCTTCTTTTCCAAAACAAGCTTCTTTGCGTTTCCAAGCACCCGCTCCAGCTCCAACAGCTTCTTCTCGCCGTTTCGCTGAGCCTCGTTAACCGACTGACGCGAAATTCCGCCCATTTCCTCCGCTATCTCCGACAGCGACAAGTCCGAATTATACTTCAAATCAAGCGCTTCACGCTGCGTTTTCGACAGCAGCTCGCCGTATATATCAAGCAAAAGCACGAAATTTCCGTTCATTTTTCTCCTGTGTAATATTAAAATCCGGACTGACGAAAAATGTGCAGATGCTAGGAAACGGCTTTTCGGCTAGGCTTTGTGCCTGCCAAATATGCCGATGACAACGCAGATGCGCGTTTTTCGTCAGTCTGTAAATATAATTATCCTTACACCAACAAGAGTTATTATAACAGATTATTCTTCGTTTGTCAAGGGGATTTTCATTTTTTTCAAAAAAGCCCTTAACAAATCGCTTTTTTTATGTTATAATAGGTAGAGTTCCGATTATTTTGTTATTAAAGGTGAAATTATGTCAAAATTCAAACAAGGGCTTATTAAATGCCTGCCGCTTATTATCGTGCTTGTATCGACGGGAATTTTTATTTTTGTAATAAAGTTGGTTATCGGCGTCTTTTACGAGCCGAAGGACTCCGTTTACTACAAAGAAAACGGAGAGGAAAAATTTGTCGTTATTCAATGCTATCAAAATCCCTCGAGCCACTACTACGTCCTCCCCGGCTCTTTTATCTACGACGAAACGAAATACACAAACGTCGCTTCGGAACACGACAAAATCCACCTCTCGGACAACCCCCTCGCTATTTTTACCCTCAACGAAACGCCCGTTGTTATGGACAAAACTACCGTTAAAACCCTCATCTCCTCAAACGGTCTTAACGTCTATCAATTCGGCGAGTTCGTTCTCTATCGCCTTGAGGGTGAATACGGCGTATTCGCACCGCTTCGCGAGTACAAGGAGTCCGCGACAAACCGCAAAAACGACCTCTATGTCGTAAGACAGCTTCTCAAAGACGAGCGCTATAAGAAATTCGAGCTTCCATCGTGGGAAACCGAAGCCGATTTCCTCAAAAATCTCGAGAAAATCGAATGGCATCTCGACGCGGAATATACGGAGGATATATAATTTTACGGATTAGTAATTATCGAAAGGAAATCCAGCAATGTCGGACAAATCTTATCTTCAGAATATACGAAATTTTTGCATTATCGCGCACATCGACCACGGCAAGTCTACCCTCGCGGACAGAATCCTCGAGCAGACCGAAACAGTCGCGCTCCGCGATATGGAGGAACAGCTCCTCGATAATATGGATATCGAGCGCGAACGCGGCATTACCATAAAAGCGCGCGCCGTTCGTCTGAAATACCACGCGGATAACGGCGAGGACTATATCTTTAACCTCATCGATACCCCCGGTCACGTTGACTTTAACTATGAGGTTTCGCGCTCGCTCGTCGCCTGCGAGGGCGCCGTGCTTATCGTTGACGCTTCACAGGGAATCGAGGCACAGACGCTTGCCAACACTTATCTCGCGGTTGAAAACGACCTCGAAGTCGTTCCCGTTGTAAACAAAATCGACCTGCCGAGCGCTCGCCCAGCCGAAGTTAAAGAGGAAATTGAGAACGTTATCGGCATCGAGGCTATGGACGCGCCCGAAATTTCCGCGAAAATGGGCGTTAATATTCACGCCGTTATGGAGGAAATCGTAAACAAAATTCCCGCGCCGAAGGGCGATATAGACGCGCCGCTTAAAGCGCTCATCTTTGACTCCGTTTACGACAGCTATAAGGGCGTTATCGTTTATGTCCGCGTGAAAGAGGGCAGCGTTAAGCCCGGAGATAAAATCAGAATGATGGCGACGGGCGCGGAATTTTCAGTCGTTGAAACGGGCTATATGGGAGCCACGGAGCTTGTTCCCGCGGCTGAAATTAAGGCGGGAGAAGTCGGCTATATCACCGCTTCTATCAAGTCTATCGGCGATACTAAGGTCGGCGATACCGTAACAGACGCGCTTAATCCAGCCGCCGAGGCGCTTCCCGGATATCGAGAGGTCAACCCGATGGTGTTCAGCGGAATTTACCCCGCGGACGGCGCGAAATATCCCGATTTGCGCGACGCTCTCGAAAAGCTTCGCCTTAACGACGCTTCGCTCTCCTTCGAGCCGGAAAGCTCGGTTGCGCTTGGATTTGGCTTTAGATGCGGTTTTCTGGGGCTGCTTCATATGGAGATTATTCAGGAACGAATTGAGCGTGAATTTAACCTCGATATCATCACAACGGCGCCCTCGGTTGTATACAAAATCGAAATGACCGACGGCACGACAAAAATGATTGACAACCCCACGAATTACCCCGATACAACGCTTATCGCGCAGAGTTACGAGCCGATGGTGAACGCGCACGTCTACTCGCCGTCCGATTATGTCGGAAGTATTATGGAGCTTTGTCAGAACAGGCGCGGCGTTTTCAAGGATATGAAATATATCGACGAGAAGCGCGTCGACCTGCACTATGTCCTCCCGCTCAACGAAATCGTCTACGACTTCTTCGACGCGCTTAAATCACGCACGCGCGGCTATGCAAGCTATGACTATGAGCTTTCCGGATTTGCGCCGTCAAAGCTCGTCAAGCTCGATATTATGCTTAACGGAGAGGTTATCGACGCGCTTTCCTTTATCGTTTTCGCCGACAGAGCCTATGAAAGAGCGCGAAAAATGGCTGAAAAGCTCAAGGAAAATATCCCGCGGCAGCTCTTTGAAATTCCTATTCAAGCCTGCGTCGGCGGCAAAATTATCGCGCGCGAAACCATAAAGGCGCTTCGCAAGGACGTCCTCGCGAAGTGCTATGGCGGCGATATCACGCGCAAGAAAAAGCTCCTCGAAAAGCAAAAAGAGGGCAAAAAGCGTATGAGGCAATTCGGCACGGTCGAGGTCCCGCAGGAAGCGTTTATGTCCGTCCTCAAGCTCGACGACGACTGATGAGAGGACTGTATATCCACGTTCCGTTCTGCGTGCGGAAATGCCCTTACTGCGACTTTTACTCCGAGAAATTCTCCCGCGCGCAAAGCGAAAGATTTGTCGGCGCGGTTATCCGCAACCTCGCGCGCTATCCCGAAACGTTCGGCACGGTTTATTTCGGCGGAGGAACGCCAGCGCTCATTTACCCGCAAATCGGCGAAATTATGCGGGAAATTCGCGCTGCGGACGGCGCGGAAATTACCGTCGAGTGCAACCCCGACGTTGTTAACGAGCAAATTCTCGCTGAATTAAGGGCGGCGGGCGTCAACAGGATTTCCTTCGGGGTGCAGTCGCTCAGCGAAAGCGAGCTTTCCGCGCTTGGCAGGCTTCACGGTGCGGAAAGCGCGAAAAAGGCGATTTTGCAGGCGGTTTCGGTCGGATTTCGCAATATTTCGGCGGATATTATGCTCGGAGTTCCAAATCAGACGGAAGCGTCGCTTACGGAAACGATTGACGCTCTCGCGAAACTGCCCGTGACGCACGTTTCCGCGTATCTTCTCAAAATCGAGCAGAATACGCCGTTCGGGAAAAATCCGCCCGTTGTTCCAAACGACGACGAACAGGCGGCGCTTTATCTTGCGGCGGTGAGGCGGCTTGAAATGCACGGCTTTAGGCAATATGAAATCAGCAATTTCGCAAAGGACGGCTTCAAAAGCAGGCACAACCTCATCTACTGGAACGCGGGGGAATACGTCGGAATAGGTCCCGCCGCGCACTCCTATTATAACGGGAAGCGGTTCGCCGTTCCGAGAAATCTCGAAGATTTTATCGAAAATGACGCGCAAAATGAAGTTATCACGGACAAAAATCCCGATAAATATGAGGAAAGGGTTATGCTCGGGCTGCGGCTTTCGGAGGGAATTTTGCTTGACGAAAGGATTGAGAAGCGGCTTAAACTCATTCCAAAGGAGTATTTTCGCGTTATGGACGGCAGAATTTCGCTTACTCCAAAAGGATTTCTCGTTTCAAACGAAATTATCTCAACTATTCTTGCATAAAAAGCGGCGGGAAAGAACCTCGGTTCTCTCCCGCCTTTTTGAGGGGTATATCTTTATTTTCACATTATCAAAGGTAGCTGTTCACAATTCTTATCATCATATCCGACAGCTTTTCCACGTTGAACGCGCCGATTGTCGGCTTTAGGTGACTTTCGCCTACGCCGCTGTCGTCGGTGAGGAACGTGTATGTGCCGCCTGTCGTGAACGACATCGTGCGAAGAAGATACTCGGTCGATTTGTCGATACCGCTCGACGCTATCGGCACTATCCTTATGCCCTTTTCCGCCGCTTCACGGATATGCTTGTTTACCTCGGATACTGTCTGGGCGTCCTCGTGGGGCGGCGCGTCAAGCACCAAGAACATTATCCTTGTCGCGTTCCAGTCGTCGTTCCAGCTGTGGTTGTTTATCGCGCTGTCGAGAGCCGTATGAACCGCTTCGGGGAAATCTCCGCCGCCGTCCGCGCTCTGCTCGCGGATTGCTTCAGCGGACTTTTCGATATCATCGGTGAACGGGAACTGACGAACTACATACTCATCGCCATCGTCACGGTAGAAATTCACGCTCGTGCGGACAGTCATATTTCCGTTGTCGGACTGAATTTTGCGGACGATGCTTTCAAGCTCCACTTTAAGATACTCAAGCTCGTCGCCCATAGAGCCTGTCGTGTCGCACATTATCATCAAATCAAGCGACTTCGCAACTTCGTCTTTTCCGACGGTTCCGAGGTCACATTCAAGCTCCGCACTGCCGTTAACGCCGCCGAGCGTCTTTTTCGAGCCGCAAAAATCAACCGTGATTTCCTGCGTCGCGCCGTCTATTTCAGGATAAAAAAGATACGCCATTCCCTTGTTGTCCGTCACGGCGCTTGCTATCGCCGAGCCGCAGCTTACCTTTGCGCCCTCGAGCGGCTCGCCGTTTGACGTTACCTTAACCGCAATCCTATGGTCGGCTTCGTTTTTCCAAGCTTTTTTGTAGGAAGCCCAATCATTGTGCGTGGTGTAAAGCGCCTGCCAGTCAGACCAGTGAGCGTTGTCGTTCCACTCGCCGCCCGTCAGCAAGCCCGCCTGAGGAGGAATATCGGGCTGCTCAATAACTATATCCGGCTCAATATCCGGCTCTGTTCCGGGCTTCCACGTTTCGCAGTCTATTTCCCCTCCCGCCGCCGCAGCGCTAGGCGCCGTATCAGCCATTTCCATTTCGGCAAAAGACTTCGCCGCGCCGCCGGCAGCGTCCGATTTTGCACCCGTTCCGCCGATGTCGGTGCCGCCGTATACCTCGCTTTTGCTCGCCGCAGAGGAGCCTGACGGCGCGGGAGTCGGTCCGTTTACACCGCCGCTCGCCGAACAGCCCGCCATTGACAGCACAACCGCTATTGCCGCTAAAACTGATAAATATTTTTTCATAATAACCTCTTTCCCGTTGTCGGTTATAATCGGTGAAAAAGCGCCGAAATTTGTATGTGAACCCCGATTATTTTTCCCGATATTGCTTTAATGTCTGCTGAAATATTCTATATAAACGCCGCGCGGCGCTTTTTCCCGAAGAAAAACGGATTTTCCGCTTTCTGTCTATAATACCCGACAACATTTGAAAAGGTTGCAATTTTTTGCAAAAAAAATTCCCCTCGAGATGAGGGGAACGTTTTTGCTGTTTTACTTTTCTTCGCCGCTATATGTGTAGGTGTTTCCTTCGCGGTAAATCGTTCCGTCGTCGTTCAGCGTGTAGCCCGTGTATGCGCCGTGTTCCGACGCAATTTCATAGTCAACAACAAGCCACACCATATCTTCGCCGTTTTCACCCATTTTTGTGAAGCACACCGGAGTGTACTCCTTCCAAGCAAACAGCGGCTCGAACTGCTCCTTTGCGTTTTCAATCCACTCGTCAAGACTTACCTTATCGCCCTCGGTCGTTTCATAGATTCTTTTTGCTTGTGCGGCTATATCATAACCGACAAGCTCTATCATACCGTCCTCAATGTGAATGTAGCTGTCGTCGTTGTTCGAGAGATAATAGCCGTCTTTCAAGTCAACCTCGACTATCGAGATTTCGCCTTGTTCTTTTCCGTCCGCAGACGCCGCCGTGCAGCCCGTCAACGCGATTATTCCCAAAAGTCCCGCTAGTGCGATTAGTTTTTTCATATGATTACCTCCTTAATTTCCGATTGCTGCCTTTATTTTATTATATCACATCTTTTCGCGTTTGCATACCGTCATTTTGAATGAAGTTGTGAAATGTCTTTTGTGAGTTGTGCATGTAGTATTTTGATATGAAAATAGTTTACACTAATAATTATCTATGTAAACTAACAAATAAACTCCCCTCGCCGTTAAGCGAGAGGAGCTTCCGTTATTCGTTATTCAAAAGCTTCGAGAACTCAAGCGCTTTTCCGAGGTCGCCGTTTACTTTCAGCTTGCCCAAGGTGTACGCTTTCACCGTGCCGAGCTTTCCGTCAAGAAACTTCACGAAATTATCCGCGGTCATCACTATCTCGCAGCTTCGGTCGTTATACTCGTACGGCTCTGCGCTTACTTTTCCGTCCTTTATCTCGACATAGAAAACTCCGCCGTTTTTCCCCGTAAGCGTTACCATTACCGCGAGAAATTCCGTTCCCGCCGCGTCGATTTTCCGACTCTTTTCACGAACCTTTTCAAGAAT
Organism: Ruminococcaceae bacterium UBA794; assembly: GCA_002304735.1. Classification (GTDB taxonomy): domain Bacteria; phylum Bacillota; class Clostridia; order Oscillospirales; family Ruminococcaceae; genus CAG-115. The sequence continues at coordinate 9,008 of DBIU01000035.1, forward strand.
TTCTTCAAACTTCATATCACATTCCCTCCTTATCGGCGAAACGCTTTATGAGCGCCGTTTCTTAAAACGCAATTCTTTCCTCGATATAGCTCCTTACCTCTGCAATCGGTATTCTGACCTGCGCCATAGTGTCGCGGTCGCGGACCGTTACGCAGCCGTCCGTTTCACTGTCGAAATCATACGTTATGCAGAACGGCGTTCCAACTTCGTCCTGGCGGCGATAACGCTTTCCTATCGCGCCCGCCTCGTCAAAATCAACGGGGAAATACTTCGCAAGCTCGCCGCGAAGCTCGTCTGCTTTATCCGAGAGCTTCTTCGACAAGGGAAGAATTGCCGCCTTTACGGGCGCAAGCGCGGGGTGAAGGTGCATAACCGTGCGAGTTGTGCCGTCCTCGAGCTGCTCCTCGTCGTACGCGTCGCACACAACCGCAAGGAACAGACGCTCAACTCCCAGCGACGGCTCGATTACATACGGAACGTACTTCTCGTTCGTTTCGGGGTCGAAGTATTCAAGCGACTTTCCGCTCGTCTTGATGTGCTGCTTCAGGTCGTAGTCCGTTCTGTCCGCCACTCCCCAAAGCTCTCCCCAACCGAACGGGAAAAGATACTCGAAGTCCGTCGTCGCCTTTGAATAGAAGCAAAGCTCCTCGGGAGAATGGTCGCGCAGACGGATATTCTCCTCGTTTATGCCGAGCGACAGGAGGAAGTTCTTGCAATAGCTTCTCCAGTATTCAAACCACTCAAGGTCCGTTCCCGGCTTGCAGAAAAACTCAAGCTCCATCTGCTCAAATTCACGAACGCGGAAGATAAACTGTCCCGGAGTTATCTCGTTTCTGAACGATTTTCCTACCTGCGCAACGCCGAAAGGCACCTTTTTGCGGCTCGTTCTCTGGATATTCGCGAAGTTTACGAAAATTCCCTGCGCCGTTTCGGGACGGAGATAAATGTCGTTTTTGCTGTCCTCCGTAACGCCCTGCGCCGTCTTGAACATAAGGTTGAACTGACGAATATCGGTGAAATTCGTGCTTCCGCAATTCGGGCATTTTATCCCCTTTTCGCGGATATACTCAACCATTTTCTCGTTTGACCAGCCGTTTGCGTCGGTTTCTCCGAAGTCCTCAATCAGCTTATCCGCGCGATGACGAGTTTTGCAGTCCTTGCAGTCCATAAGCGGGTCGGAAAAGCCGCCGACGTGTCCCGACGCTACCCAAGTCTGCGGGTTCATCAGAATTGCAGAATCAAGTCCTACGTTATACTTGCTTTCCTGAACGAACTTCTTTCTCCACGCTCTCTTGATGTTCTCCTTAAGCTCAACGCCCAAAGGTCCGTAATCCCAAGTATTCGCAAGTCCGCCGTATATTTCGCTTCCCGGATATACAAATCCGCGGTGAATACAGAGGGTTTTAATTGTTTCAAGTGATTTCTGCTTGTTGTCCATAAGTAGTTTTACCTTTCTTTTCGGATTACTTTTTTCGTACGCTTATTCCTCACACATTATCTGCGCTAAGCTGTTTTGCAACCAAAATATAAACCATCGGGAACGTGTCGCCGGTTGAATTTTCCGCGTGCTCGGCTATCCTGTCCGTAATTTCCCGAAGCTCGCCGAGAGTTTTCACCTCGAACATCTTACGATGAAGCTCCAGCTGCTCGTATTCCCACGCGTCCATCGCCGCGATAAGCCGATTGTGAAGCTCCTCGTACTTTTCGGGCGGGTTTATCTCCTTAAACTCCCTAAACGACTGCTCGCGCATTTTCAAGGCGGGCTGAGCCTTTTCCGCGTTTTCCGCGAACTCCTTCAGCGCCGCCTCGTCAACCGTGAGCGGCGTTATCTCAATCAAATCGAGCATCGAATTGATGTATTTGTCCCAAGCGCCCTCAACCGCCGCTTTGTATTCCTCGGCAGTAAGCCGCTTCTCTCCCGACGCGCAGCCGCTAAGCAGCATTATCGGAATTATTACCGCCAAAATCAGCCGAACAGCCCTTTTCGCCATAAACGCTCCTTAAAGCTTCTCTATCCAGCCCATATCGTCGGGCAGCTTTCCGTACTGCATTCCCGTAAGCGTATCGTAAAGACGCTGCGTAAGCGCGCCTATCTTATTATTGCCGATTTCCATTACCTTATCGCCCCAGCGAAGGTGTCCCACGGGAGAAACAACCGCCGCCGTTCCCGTTCCGAATACCTCCTCAAGCTTGCCTGCGTCATACGCGTCGGCAACCTCCTGTATCGTTATCCTGCGCTCGGACGTCTTAAGCCCCCACTTGCGGCAAAGCTCCAAAATCGACTTCCTCGTAATTCCGCCGAGTACCGAGCCCTGAAGCTGCGGCGTTACCACTTCTCCGTCGATAACGAACATTATGTTCATCGAACCGACTTCCTCGATGTATTTCTGCTCGATACCGTCAAGCCAGAGTACCTGCGAATAATTCAGCTTGTGAGCGTCGTCCTGCGAATGAAGCGAAGCCGCGTAATTTCCGCCCGTCTTTGTAAAGCCCATTCCTCCGCGTACCGCTCTTACATACTTCGTTTCAACGTAAATCGAAACAGGCTCAAGTCCCGTTGAATAATACGCTCCCGACGGGCTGCAAATTATCATAAAATAATATTTCTCGCCCGGACGTACTCCGAGGAACGGGTCCGCCGCAAACACAAACGGTCTTATGTAAAGCGAAGCGCCGTCCGTGTGAGGCACCCAATCCTTGTCTACCTCGACAAGCGTATGGAGCGCCTGCAAAGCGTCCTCAACCGGTATCTGCGGAATTACAAGACGCTCAGCCGACAAGTTCAATCTCTTGAAATTCTCCTCGGGACGGAAAAACTGTATCGTTCCGTCAGCCGTCCTGTACGCTTTCATTCCCTCGAAAATTTCCTGTCCGTAATGAAGCACCATCGCGGCGGGCGAAAGCTCTATGTTTCCGTAAGGCACAATCCTCGCGTCGTGCCAGCCCTGTCCCGCGTCATAGTCCATCATAAACATATGGTCTGTGAAAATGTGACCGAAACCGAGTTTGCTCTCGTCCGCAGGCTTTGCCTTGGGCGCAGTCGTCTTTTCTATTCTGATTTCCATAGCAGTAACCTTCCTTTTTCTCGGGAGCGGGAACCCGAACCATTCTAAGCCCGATTCTTCTCGCTTCATTTTATACATCTTTTATTTTACCACTTTTTCGCGAAAATGTCAATAGTTATGTGCGATTATAACGTAATCTTGATTATCCGAGCGCGGAGTGGCGCCCGCGCCTGCTACTTCCACTTTCGGCTGTAACTCGGCGATTCGAGAGCGGCGTTTGACGTGTGAAGCTTAACTCGCTTACGAACAGCAACGTAATCGGAGATATTGAACGGCTTTTTTTCGGGAGTATTCCTATACTGTTCGAGATAAAAATTAACGGATTTTTCAAGCCGCTTTGTATTCCCGAAACGGTCGCGGACAACAAGCGACGGCAATTCCTCGTAAAGCCGCGCGTTTAGCTCGGCGCTGTCAAACTCTAAGTTCCCGTCCTCGTCTATGTGATACCCCAGACGGTCCGTTTCCTGAAAATACGCGCGGATTTCTCCCGTAAACGTCAAATTGTGCGGAGCGGTTTTCGGGTCGCGACTTACCGCCGTCAACCCCTCGAACGGTATGTAATACAATCTTCGCAGGATTATCTTTTCGCCGTATCGCGTAAACTCCCCCGCATACTCGCTGAATATCATTCCTTTTGGAAGAAAATCAAAATATGTGTATTTGCTGTGGCGGCGCTTGTATTTGTCCGTAATATACACCGCGATAAACGCAAACGCCATTCCCAGAAAAACAAATCCTCCTATTACCGCGAGAAGCAAATACGCTATTTCCGAGCCGATATTCAGCACAATATTCACTGTGCAGAACGCGCACACCGCAAACACCGACATCGCGCAAAGCAGCATAATATGCTTCAAACGGCGGCTGTATTTTTCCGTTTCGGCATGGAAAAAATACTTCACTCTTTCACTTCCTTTACTGCTGTTCCTTTGATTTCGGTATGCTCGCAAACCCGCTGTCGAACGAGATTATACACCTGCAATCGGGAAACTTTACCGCGATAAACCGCGAGATTTCTTCTCTTATCTCCTGCTCCGACAGCCCGCTGTCCCGCGGAAGCACGCAGTCGAAGATAACCTTTGTTTCATCTGAACAATGAACCGTCCGCAAATCGTGTATCGTTATCCGTTCGTCTATCTTCTTCGTAATATCGCAAAGCTCCGCGTTTATTTTCCCCTCAAGGCTTCCGCTTGACGCTATCGGGTCGGGGTGAACCAGCATATTCAAGCCCTCCTGCAAAAAATCGCGCTCGATTTTGTCGATTATCTCGTGGCACTTCACAAGCGGCATATCGGCGGGGACCTCGACGTGTACCGACGCGAACTGCCGCCCCGGTCCGTAATCGTGTATCATCAAGTCGTGCGTTCCCAACACGCCTTTATACGAGAGTATTTTTTCGCGAATACGCTCTGCCTGCTCCTCGTCGGGCGCTTTTCCCAGAAGCGGGTCCATCGCTTCCTTTATCAGTCCTATTCCGCTGTACAGTATAAACACGGCAACCGCCGCCGCCATTATCCCGTCCAGCTTTATCCCAAAATAGTGAGAAATCAAAAATGCCGCAAGAACCGCGCTTGTCGTTATCACGTCGTTTCGGCTGTCCGCAAAGGTTGCTTTAAGCGCCTCGGAATGTATTTTGCGCTCGAGCTTCCTATTAAACAGCATCATCCAGAATTTCACCAGAATTGACGCGCCCAGAACCGCCGCCGGCAATATCCCGAACTCGACTTCCGCCGGACTTATTATCCTCTCGATGCCGTCACGCAGCAGTCCGAACCCGATTGCCACTATCAGCGCCGCCACGACAAATCCTGCTAAATACTCGTATCTCCCGTGTCCGTACGGGTGTTCGCGGTCGGCTGATTTTTCGCTCAGCTTAAATCCTATCAGGCTGATTGCGCTCGAAGACGCGTCCGAGAGATTGTTCGCCGCGTCCGCCGTTATCGATACGCTTCCCGACAAAATTCCCGCTATGAATTTCCCCGCGCACAATATTAGATTGCAGATTATTCCCACTTTTCCCGATAGCTTTCCGTAGGCTGTTCTTACAGAGGGATTTCCGATATTTTCACTGTCCTTTATAAACGTCCTTACAAGAAAATTCGTCATAGCGCGCTCCTTGAAATTTATTATTTCCATTATAGCACCGCTATCCGCGGTTAGTCAAGAGAAACGCACCGCTTTTTTCCCCCTTATTTCGCGCTTTTCTCCGCTGTCTATATCCCCGTCAAATCAAACCTCGGCGTGTATTCCTCTTTCGCCGAGCTTTTTTCCTGCATATAGCCCGAAAGTCCCGCTTCATACACCGCGTCAAGCGCCTTTTTATACTCAAACGTCGTTATCCTGCGGTTCATTTTACTGAACGCGGGGTTGCTTTTCACCTCGCCGAACGGCGTGTACTGGCTCATCAGACTGAACAGTATTTCTTCGCCAAACCGTTCTCCTACGCGCTTTATCACCTCAACGCTGTCCTTATAGCAATTCGGCAGCACAAGATGTCTTACTATCGTCCCGCGCAAAAGCGGCTTTGCCCCGCAATATTCCTCCGCGTTTTCGTCAAAAATCGGCTTTCCCGTCTGTCTTATCATCTCCTCGACTGCGTTCATCGCGATATCGAAATAATTCGGCGCTTTTGACAGCTTTACCGCCAACTCCTCCGAATAATACTTCACATCGGGCAGGTAAATATCCACAAGCCCCTCCAACGTTTTCAGCGTTTCTACCCGCTCGTAACCCCCGCTGTTGTACACTATCGGCACGCTTAATCCGCGCTTTTTCGCTTCTTCAAGCGACTTTTTTATCTTCGGCACATAATGCGTCGGATTTACCAGATTTATATTCATCGCGCCCTGCTCCTCAAGCTCCAGAAATATCTCGCTTAACCGCTCCTCGCTTATCTCTCTCCCTACGCCGCTTTGACTTATCTCACTATTCTGACAGTACGCGCACCTCATCACGCACCCGCTGAAAAATACCGTCCCGCTCCCGTTTCTCCCCGATATGCACGGCTCCTCCCAGAAATGCAGCGCCGCCCGCGCCGCCGTTATCGCTTCACCCAGCCCGCAATATCCCCTCTGCTTTTCCCGCTCAACTCCGCATCTCCGCGGGCATATCTCGCACTTCAACTCTTTCGCCCCCCTCGTAGTTCAAGCTTCCTGCCCTTTCCCGCTATGCTCGCCCCACACTCGCGGTTCTCGTTGGTTTTGCCGCAGGCAAAACTGCGGCGCTCCGCGCCGCTAAATTCGCGCAGCGAATTTCAACGAGAACCGCCGCTTTTCCGATGCCACCCCGCAGGGGTGGGTGAGGAAAAGCACTCCTGCGGACTTCGCAATCTCGCCTTTTCCCTCGCCTTAACCGCAAAACAGCCGCCACGCTCAAAGCTTGACGGCTGCGATTTCTTATAAATTTCGGTTTAGCGACTGTCCTGTTGCCCTGCCCACTACCGCGCTGTTATAATACCCGATTTTCTGCTTCGTTTGCTTCAGCGCCTCAAGCTCTCGCCTTGAATCTATATGCTGATTCTTGAACTGACCCGAAATCACCTTATCCTTGTCGAGAATACGCTGCTTCGCTATCGCTATGTTCTTCTGCAACAGCTGGAGCTGCTTATGCTCGTCGTCCAGCGGCGCGCTTACATAGCTTCCGTTTATCAGCGCTTTCAACAGCGCCGCTTCCTCAGGCTCTTCAAACTCTACCACCGCTTCAAGGTCGTCCTTAAGCTCGTCAAGCGTCGTTATCAGCTCGTTTCTAGCTATTACGCCCTCCTGCAATACCTCAAGCTCCGCGTTTATCATAGCGTCGGTTTGCTTTTCATATTCCTGCAGCGTTTCGAGTATTTTTTCCATTATCTCCCGCGCCTTTTCGCAGCCAAATCGCTCAGCCATATTCTCCCTTCTTTCCTCAAGGATTTCTCTAAAGCTCAGACAGCGCCTTTTTTCTTGTGGTTTTTCGCGTCCTGCTCCTCAATTTCCGCCCGCGTCATCTGGCTTATCTGCGTAAACGCGTCCCGAAGCTCGCCCACAAGCGGTATTATCTTCTTCACCTCGCCGCAGTCTTTACTTACGTTCGCCTTGACTATCTCCTTGTAGAAGAAAATATAGTACTTGTCAAGCTCGCCTGATATCGGTATCGACATATCAAGCGACTCGCGAAGCGCGTCTATGCAGTCCTCCGCCTTGATAAACGCAGCGTTCGCTTTCATATTGTCTTTCGCCTCAACCGAGCTTATCGCAATAGCAAGCTGCCGCTCTATCTCGCTGTACAGCTTTATCACTACCTCAACCGGCGTCATTGTCGTTACCGACTGCTTCTTATATTCGGAATAAGGATTAATCATCTTCATTCACTCCAGCTTCTTCAGAGCGTTCCGCTCATCGTTTTTTCATCAAGTCGACGTCCCGAAACCGCTCAGGTAATTTGAAAGGTATGCCGACTGATTGTTGAAATCGCCCATCGCCGACTCCAAATTCGTGAATACCTTCCACCAGTATTCTTCCTTCGCGTCATATCTGTCCTGAAGCTGGCTTATGCGCTTCTGAACCGACTCCATCTGACGGTAAATGTAATTGTCCTTCGCCGACGAGCCGCTTGCCGTTCCCGCCTTGTTGATAAGCGAGCCTTTCGTCCTGCCCGTCGTCCTTACCGCATTATCTATTACCTTATTTACCTTCGTCATTATTCCGTTCTCGGAATCGGTAAACAGCTTCGCTACTGCCTCGGGATTTTCGTTGAACGCCTTATTCAGCGCGTCCTCGTCAAGCTTCAGCTTTCCGCGCAGTGCGTCGTCGCTGCTTGAATCGAGAATTGACGACGTTTTTATTCCCATATTATAGATACCGAACTTCGTGCCGTCGTCAAGCGTTACCGCGCCGTAAAGCGCCGTTCTTATCTGCGACATTACGCTCGATACCGTGGAATCGTGGTAAATTACGCCCTTTTTCGCGGCGGTTTCCCACTTCTCAATCTCCTTGTCGTCCATCTCTTCCTTCTGCGCGTCGGTGAGCGGGTCATAGAGATTGTTCTTTTCGTCCCTTGCGGGAGCTGTTCCGATATGTCCGTAAACATCGTCGATAAGCTGGTTGTAATCGGTTACGAAGTCCTTGATGGTCTGCTTGATATCGTCATAATTCTTCGATACGCCGACTTCATACACCTCGCCCGCCGTCATATCCTCGCCGAACTTAAACGTCGTTCCGTCAACCGTGTACGAGTTTGAATTATGATAAACCTCGGTTCCGTTAAGCTCAAATACAGCGTTCTGACCGGCTGTTACCGTCGCATCAAGCAGTCCAAGCTCCTTCAAAATGCGGTTATCCGCGCCGAACTCAATCGTTTCTGCCGAACCCATATTGTTCGACGCCACTTCAAACCTGTTCTCCAGAGTTGAATACGTCATCGTAACGCCCGCGCCGCTCTTATTTACCGCCTCAATCAAATTCGCTATCGTTGCGTTTTCGCCAAGCTCAATCTTCTTTCCGTTTATCGTAAACGAATAATTCTTCGCATAATCGCCCGTTGACGCGTCAACGGAAATGTCGTTTCCGATAATTCCGATATCCTTGAGCTTCGTTTTTGCCGTAAATCTGTTCGATACCGAGCCTTTTTCAAGTCCCAGCGTTCCGCCCTCAACGGACGTCATCGAAAACTCAATCCTTGCGCCGTTCTTCTTCGCCGTAACAGCGCCATTTTCTATGCCGAACGTAATTCCGTCCTCCGAAAACGCGCTGTTGAGCGCCTTTTCAAGAGCCGCCGTGTTCTTGTCCTTAGCCGCCTGCGCGCTTGTATAAGTAAACGCTTCGAGCTTGCTCTCGTCTATCTTCGCCGTCGCGCTCAGATTGTATTCCTCGCGGTATGCCTTTTCCTTGAGCTTGTTGTATTCATCGAGAATAGATTCGTTGCCCTTGCTGTTTCTGCTGTCGAAATATGTGTCGGAAACGCCCTCGAACGATACATTCTTCGCCTTTCCGCCGATATTAACCGCAACCGTGTTCGTTCCCGTAACCGCGCTCTGCGCAGATATCGCAACAGACTTCGCGAGCTTCGTCAGACCGAAGCTGCCCTCTTTTTCCGCAACGTTAACCGCAGCGTTGCCGTTAACCTCAAAATCAAGCGTTCCGTCGCCCGCGTCCTTTACCTGAAGAAAATAATCTTCAACAACGTCGTCGCCGTCCTTATCCGCGCCCGTTCTTCCGAAAGCCGCGGCAAGCGACTCGTTGAGGCTCTTTACAACCGCGTCCGAAAAAGCCGTCATATCAACGTTTCCGTCGGCGTCAAGCGCAATGTTCTCCGCCTTGAACTCAACCGTCTTTGTAACATCGCCGACTTTTACGTCAAGGCTGAAGCCGTACGTTCTCGTTCCGTCCTCGTTTGCCGTGAAATTCGAGTTCTTCGCCGCCTTTTCCATATCGAGCGCAAAGCTCTCCGGCATTATCGACTTTCCCGAAGCCTTTGTCGCCGTCGCAAGCTGCGTCAGCTTTATCTTATAATTGCCCTCGACGGAATTTGTCGTCGTCGTTACGTCAAGACCCTTCGCCTTGTCGCCGAGCGTCTTTCCGTTTATCGTGCTTTTGAAATTATTGAACGACGACGGGCTTAAAAGATAGCTTTTCTTGTTCAATATATCAAAATACTTGTTCTTGAACTTCGTCAGCTTATCCGTAACGTCGCGATAAGCCTCCTGCTGCCACGTCAGCTTCGTGAGCTTCTTGTTCTGATTGTCAATCTTCGTCTGATAGCTTGACATCATCTGCTCAATCATTGCCTCGGTGTCATAACCCGTATTTATTCCTGCCAAACGCATAAGGTCGCTTGCCATAATTATCTCTCCTCTCGTTTATGGTCGCCTCTAAAAACCTTGTTTGAGGCTCCCTTATGTTCGCTCAGAAGCTGTTCAAGCGCCGCTCCCGAAATATGCGCCGACTGTTCGTTCGTCTGCTTCGCCGTTTTAAGCTCGCTTCGGAATATCTTTACCTCGCGCGGCGCGTTAATTCCTATCTTTACCTTATCCTTCGAGATTTCAAGCACCGTTACCTCAATATTGTCGGCAATTATTATGCTCTCGTCGGTTTTTCGCGTTACTACAAGCATTTTATGCCTCCTCGGAATACACGGGACATTTGAAATCGTAGTCCTCGAGCATCACCTGCGCCGCGATGTTATCACGCGTGTTGATTACAATGGGACAGCGAAGATTTATCGTCGTCTTTTTGTAATCGTCGGGTACAATCGCAACCGTCAGGCATCTGTAAGGCGTGTTTTCGTCGATTTTCAGCAGCGCCTGCTCCTCGTCCGTGATTTCAAAGCGATAATCCGGATAAATCAGCATAGGGTCGTATACCACGAAGCAAGGCTCCGTCTTTTCTACCGACTGAAGCCACATCGGGAATACTCCCTCGCCGAGCGGACTTATAAGCGTGTATTTTTTCGTGTCCTCAAACCCGATTATTCCGTTCGGAACGCTCAAAATCGTGCTTTCATCTATTTCGGTTTCTCCGAAGTCCCTTGTGTTAATCTTCATCTTTATCAGCCCTTCTGGTCAAATACCGGCGGAATGTACGGCGCTTCATAGTTCGGATTTGAGCTCGGCGGAACGTATATCGGACCGCCTATGTACTCAATCTCAACGCGCGGTCTGTCGCGCACGATAAGCTCCACGTTTCCCGGAATAAACTCCATCGGCAGGTCGGGCGTCAAATCCCAATCGAAATCCTGCGTTCCCATCTGATACTCGATATTCAGCTTGCCCTCGTCAAACGTGATATCCGCGCCCTCTTTCGGCAGAAACTCCATTATCGTTTCAACCGTCGCGCCCGCTCTCGCGTTATTTATCGCTATCTCCGACGGCGACATTCCTCTCGCGAGCGCGTCGCCCTCCTGCACAACCTTCGCCGTGCCTTGATATGCGATTGAAAAGCCCTCCTGCGCCTTCTGCTGGAGAATATCGCCGTCCGTCATATGACCCGGACCGAGGCTCTTTCGCGCCTCGTAGGTGTCGATATTCAGCTTCATAGGCTCCGCTTTCATAACGTATCCGCCGTTTTTCGTCGTTACGTTTACTTTAGGCTGTCTGTCCTCGGAATATTCCAGCCTTGCGTTTGTTACCTTAATCTCAATCTGAATAGGAATTGTCGTTATTTGCAGCAAGTTTGTGTTCATCTGAAACACCCCCTCAAATTGTCGTTAAATCACTTCATATAGTTGAATATGCTGTTCGGAACAACCTCGGACGCCATTTGCAGACAAGCGTTGTAAAGCGCCGAATACGTCTTGAGGAGCGTCGTTTCCTCCTCGAGATTTGCGGACTCAAGCTCGTTCTGACGCTCGAGCGCGTTATACTCTCTCGTCGTAAGGCGGTCGAGATTGAAGCTTATGAAATCCTCGTTGCAGCCGAGATTTGCTATCTCGATAAGCAGCTTTTCATTCGCCGAAACTATCCTGTCGATACAGCCGTTCGCGTAATCAATATCGCCGTTTCGGAGCGCCTTTGCCGCGTCAAGCGTAAGCTGTATGTAATTCTTCGAGTAAATCGTATCCAACGAAATCGGGTTATCGTCGCTTGAATCGCCCGTGGAGGACGTCGTTGAATAAATCGAGAACGACTTCGCAGACGACTTAAATCCGTCCGCAGACGTGTAATTTACGTCAACTCCCGTGTCGATAAACTCGCGCTTCAGCGCCGCGTTAAGGTTCTTCATCGTCGCTTCGCTGTCGCCCTTTGCGCCCTTGAACTTAACCGTTTTCGTCACTCCGTCAACCGTTACGTCAATCTCGTAATTCTTATTCTCGATATTGTCAAGGTCGAGCTTTCCCGCAGCGTTCAGAGCTGTTCCCGCGCCGCGATTTGCCGCGGTCGTTGTCGTGGGCTGCTTTACCGTAATCGTTCCGTCCGCGTTTACGGTAACGTCGGCGCCGAGCGCCGCACCCTCAATCTGAGCCTTGATTGCGGCAAAATCGTCCGCTTCAACGCCCGTCGCCTTGATTTTGCACTCCTGCGACTTCGCTCCAACGCCTACGACGAACGTATATTCCTTATCCTTTTCAAGACCTATCGCGTTAATTTTGTTTCCGTTTGTGATAAACGCGTTGTCAATCTTCGTGTTCGTGTCGGTGAGAATTTTTACCTTTTCGCCCTCGCAGGTGATTGTGCCCTTATTCGCCTCGGTAAGCGAAACCTTCGGATTATATTTCGTACCTTTGAACGCTTCCGTAAGCGCGTTTTGGAGGTTGTGCAGCGACGCTTCGTCCGCCTTATCGGGGTCCGTATCGCTTCCCGCCGCGAAAACAACCGTCCTTGTTTCATCGCCGATTGTCACGTTAACGCTGTATTCCTTGCCGGGAATAAGCTTTTCGACGTCGAGCCTGTATTTGTTCGTATAGCCCGAATCGTTGTCAATTCCGAGCTGCTGCGTCCTTTCGGCGAACTTATTATTCACCGCGCAGACAATTCCGCCGTTTGTAAGCGAAATTACGCCCTGCTCGTCGATTATCGGAACTTCCTTCGACTTCTTGAACGCTTCGTCAAGCTGCTTCTGAATTTCGGCGAGATTTTCAGCTCTCGCAGCTTCCTCGTCGGTGTTCAGCGAGCCTGTGAACGTGATTGTCTGCTTTACGTTGTCCGCGTAAACGTCTATGCAATACTTTCTCCCCGCCTTTATTGAGGTGAGGTCGATATCCGCGACGCCTCTCTCCGTTCCGCAGTCCGATACATCAGGTCCGTTGAACGAAATTCTAAGCGCCGACTGAGAGTCGATTTCCTGCGTCTGCTGGTCAACGTCTATTCCGAGTCCGATATCTCCCAAAACGTCCTTTGAATACGGGAAGCTTTTCGTGTCGCTCAGCGCATTAAGCGGTACTCCGTGATAAAGAACAGTCGAAGCGTTTCCGTTTGCGTCTTTTTCTATCACAAACGGCATTCCGTCGTTGCTCTCGCCGCCGAAAATCGCGCGCCCCGCCGTGTTCGTATTAAACACCGCGCAAAGCTCCTCCGCGTATCTTTCAAGCTGCTGAGCGTAAATATTGTACTCGTCAATGCTCTTTGTGGTGTTGCAAGCCGCTATTATCGTTTCGCGAACGGAAGCGAGCTTGTCGGATACCTGCAAAAGCGACGTTTCCGCCTCTGTATAAAAGCTGTCTGCGACCTTCAGATTTTCCTTGTACTGCGCCGAAAAATAAAGACTTTTCCTAACATTCAGCGCTTTTGCCGCGGAAAGAGGCGCTTCGCTCGCTCTGTTAAATTTTCTTGTAGACGTGATGCGGTGCATCGTGTCATTCTTGAGAGAACCCACCCTGTTCAAGTCGCGGTTGAACCCTCTCATTATAACCGAATTTGTAACTCGCATTTTACCTTACCTCCGCGGTTTATTACAAGCCGACTCTGCCTGTGCCGTTTATCAGCTTGTCAAGCAGCTCGTCAAGCGTTGTCACAAGTCTTGACGACGCGCTGTACCATTTCTGATAGTTCATCATATTGATGCCTTCTTCGTCCATCTGCGGCGCGGAAACCTCGTCCCTCGCGTCAAGCAGCCCGTCTACCGTAACCTCAGCCGTGTCATATCGGCTCGTTTCATACTGTATCGTCTGTCCAAGACGGTTTGATATAAACGAAATATACTCGTAAAATCCGCCCGTGAAGTCGTGCGAATTTCCAAACTCAATCGCCGAATTTTCAAGCTGCGATATAAGATAGATTACGTTTGTATTCTGAAGATTAACCTCTCCCGTAATCTCGTCGCGCTTTTCGTCGTAACCGTATTGATACTGTCCCGTCAGAGGGTCAAGCCTTCTCACCTGACCTATCATAGTCGGGTTTTTCTCCCACTCGCTTGAAACGTGGATATTTCCCGCCGTCACAACCGTATCCTCGGGAATTGTCGTGAACATTCTGCGGCTTTGGTCCTCGTCCGCGCCGTTCGCGCTGTTAAACACGCCCGCAAGCGTTCTCGCAAACTGGTCAACCGCCGACTTGAAGTACGCTATTCCGTACGAACCGTTCTGATGTCCCGTCGCGTAAACGCCGTTTCCGTTTATCATATCGTAATAGCCCTTGAGCTGTCCCGAAGAAAGATTAAGCTCCTCGCCGCTCTCGAAGCTCAGAATTGCCTGCTTATATGTATCGTAATCCTTCATCAAGATACGGTTCGTCTTGAACTTTTCGCCGTCGACGAGCATCAATCCGCCCATTTTTACCGAAAACGTTCCGCTGCTGTTCTCCGTAACCTCAACGTTTCCGTATGTCGCAAGCTCGTCAACGAACATATTCAGCTCGTCGTAAAGCTCGTTCGGTCCGTATTCCTCGTTGTAATGTATCTTCTCGCGCTTAATTCTCTCATTAAGCTTGTTCATCTGCTCCGTAATATTGTTTATGTGATAAACCGTGTCCTTAAGCTCGTTAACGTACATCGACTCAACCTCGCAGAGCTGCTTGTCGTAATCGTTAAGCAGACGGCAAAGGTTTTTCGCCGTGTTTACGCAAATCGTCGCAACCTCGCTGCTGTCGGGCGTCTGCATCGAGTAATCCTGAAGCGAATTGAAGAACTGCTGCGTGAAATACTGAAGTCCGTCCGTTTCAAAGTTGTCCAAAACGTCCTCGATATCCGAAAGTATGTTCACGCTCTTATCCGCTTCCGCCTCGACGGCAACGTTCTCGCGGTATCTTCTGTCGATGTAAATATCGCGAATCTGGCTCACTCCGTAAGCGTTTACGCCCTGTCCCTGCATCGACAGATTGCTGTTCGGGCTTGCCCAGCGAAAGCTGGAATTAACCGAAACATACTCCGAATACAGGTCGACGCGCTGTCTTGTATATCCCGGCGTGTTGATGTTCGAGATGTTGTTGCCGACAATATCAATATTCTTCTGCGCAAGCTGAAGCGTGCGCTTCTGAACCTCAAATCCTAAATATGTAGGACGCATATTCCCCTCCTGTCTGAACTGCGGTATTCCCGCCGCTCACACCTGTCTTATTACCTGCGCGGACGACTGCCCCGACTGAACCTTCGCCGCGTTTTTATCGTATACCTCGGGCTTTTCGAGTATCCCCGCGCGCTTCACGAACTCCTTCTGATTGTCAAGCTTCCGCTTCACAATCTCCGTTGTCTGCTCGTTCAGCTCCTTTATGTTCCCGACAAGCTCCGAAAGCTGCTCCGAAAGCATTCCTATCTTCGGACGGTAATCCTCGGGCGCTTCCTCCGACAGCTCATCGAGCCGTTTCCCCTCAACTCCGAGTCCCCGAAACAGCGCAAGTCGCTTTTCCTCGAGCGAACGGCTTTTCATAATGTAAGCCTGCTCGTCGTTCAGCGAGTCCGTAAGCCAATTTATGTCGTCCGCGAGAATTTTCGTGTGCTTCTTCATCAGAAATATCGTAAGCTCGCGGTAAAAATCAACTTCGATTTCCAGACACTTCATCACAGCGTCTGCCGTTCTTCTATCCATATTCTCACCCCGCGAGAATCAGCCCATAAGAATGAAGCTCGCAAGCACGGAAGCCTCAACCCCGTTTTCGGCGGTTTCCGACGCTTCGAGTATTTCCTTGGGCGCAGCGTCAGCTTTAACCTCGGCGGCAATCGCAGCCTTTGCGCTCGCAATCGCAGCCTCAAAGCCAAACTCCACTCTATCGGTATTCGTCTTTACAACAGCCGAAGCACTCGGTTTTTTAGGCGACTGGGATTTAGTCGTTTTGTAAGCTGATACCATTCCGTTTATGCCTTTTATTTCCATAGTGCCGACCTCCTTTTTTTATTTTTGCAAAATCGCGCATTTTATCCCACATATTATATATCGGCAGGCGCTTGAATTTCTTTAGCTTTTTTTGCACATTTATCGCTTTTTTCCTGTGATTTTGCGAATTTTTTGTCAAAAGCCCCCAAAGTGTGAAAGAGTTTCCGAGGCAATCTCCGCGCCTTTTTTCATCGCTCCTTCAATATTGCCGCCGAGAAGCAGCTCGCAGACAAATCCCGCGTGATAACTGTCGCCGCAGCCCGTCGTATCGACAACCTCGCTTACAGGAACCGCTTCCGCGCGATATTCCTCGCCTCTATGATAAGTCACGCTTCCGCTCGCGCCGAGGGTCATATTAAAATATCCGCCGTATCTGAGCGAAAAATCCTTGAAATAATGCAAAAGCTCCTCTTTGCCGCTTATCATAAAGAAGTCGATGTACGGCGCGTATTTTTCCATATCCTCAAAGTCGCGGTAAACGTCAAAATCAACCGCAAGCTTAAACCCATACTTTTTCTTCAACCCGACAATTTCCGCAAAACAGGACGCGTCAAAGTGCGTGAAAACCGCGTCCGACTGCGATATTTCCGCGATATCCCTTTCGGTAAGCGTGAATTTCTCCAGAATTTCGCCGTTCCAGGAATCTTCCTTGAAATATCTGTCGCCGTCCGATGTCAAGAAAATCCGATTGTTCGCGGTGACAAAACGCTCGTCCGTCCGCACGCCGCTCACGTCAATTTTCCTGTCGGATATGGACGAGAGAATCGCTTTTCCGTATTCATCATCGCCTATCGCGCCGATTAGCGATACTTCTATCCCCTCGAAACACGACGCGTGCGCCGCAAAATTCAGCTCCTCGCCGCCGGGTCTTATCTCTCCCGTTTCAACAAAAACGTCTGCGCAAAGGCAGGGAAGCGCCGTTATTTTCATAACTCAATTCCTCCGTAAAAAAAGCCGCCTCCGACTCTGATATGCACCCCAAAAGTTAG
>DBIU01000114.1:0-4293 GCA_002304735.1 Ruminococcaceae bacterium UBA794
CGGGCGCTTTCACGCTCGGCTGAGGCTTCTTCGGCGCGTTATCGTCGAGATTTATGCTTGTCGGTTTTTTCGCGGGAGCGGGCTTTGCGGGCTTTATTTTTTTGCCCGAAAGCTTGAACTTATCAATCGTGCTGTGAAGCAGCTCCGCCTGTTCCGCAAGCTCCTCGGAGCTGTCCGCGCACTCGCGTGCCGAGTCGCTTACCTGATTTACCGCAGCGGAAATGCTGTTCATTCCCGTCAAAACGTCCTTAACGCTTTCAGCCTGCTTGGTTGACGCGTCCGCAATATCTTCAACAACCTTCGACGTTGTATCCGTCTTTTCAACAATCTTTCCGAGCGTTTCGGCGGTTTCGTTCGCGATAACCGTTCCGTGCTTTACGGAATCAATCGACGACTGAATAAGCCCCGTGGTCGTTTTCGCCGCCTGCGCGGTCTTTTCGGCAAGCTTTCCGACTTCTCCCGCAACAACGGCAAATCCCTTGCCCGCGGCGCCAACTCTTGCGGCTTCAATCGACGCGTTTATCGAGAGAATATTCGTCTGCTCGGAAATGTCCTGAATAGTCTTGATGATATTCGCAATCTTCGACGACGTACCGTTAATCTCGCTCATCGCATTGAGCATATCGCCCATCTTCGCGTTGCCCTCGTTGACAAGCTCCATACATTCCTTCGCGTTTTCGCTCGCCTGCGAGCAAGCCGCCGCATTGCTGTTAATCTCGTTGTAAACAGCGTCAAGGCTTTCGTTAAGCTGAGCTACCGTCGAGCTTTGTTCCTCCGCCGCAGTGGAGAGTATCGCGGAATTGCGCGACATTTCCTCCGAGCCGCCGCTCACTTGACGTCCCGCTTCTTCAACGCTTTCGATAACCGCGCTTATCGACTCGACAATCTTCTCGAGCGCTTCCTTAAGCGGAATATAATCGCCGACATACTGTCCGTTCGGCTTTACGCAGAGATTATTCGCGGCGATTTCCTCGGCTGTGCGCTTGATATCGCTGAGAATTGTGTCGTTATACATCGCCATTTTATTCACGGCAGACGAAAGCTCTCCGAGGTCGTCTTTTTCATTATAATCAATCGGTCCGCCCGAAAGCACGCCGTTCGACATATCTATAAGCTTTTTGCGTATCTTTCCGAGGGGTCTTGTGACGGTTTTCGTAAAGTAATAGTTCGCACTCAAACAAAGAGCTATCATAATCACAAGCGTTCCTATGCCAAGACGAACGGTAGAGTTAAGCCCGCTGAAATATCCGCCGGAGCTTTTTCTTACAAGCAGCGTCCAGTTCTCGCCGACTTCGAGCTTAACCGCGCCATAGCAGTTTCCGCTGTCCTTCATCGAGTCGATAACCGTCTTCTCGTCTTTACAGACATATTTTGAGTAATCGCCGCTTGCCTCGGCTCCCGACGAAGCAATCACCTTTCCGTCCGCCGAAAGCAAAAAAGCGTCCGTTGACGACTGAGAAAGAATTGAATTGAGCTTCTCGGTTTTTGTATTCGAGCAGAGAATTGTCCCCATAGAAGTCTTTACGGCTATGTAAAAGCTTCCCGTCGGGCTGTCAGGAGAGGTAATCACGCTTGAAGCGGAATTAAGCTTGGACTTGACCGCCTCGGGAACTTCGCCGCCGTAACAAACGCCGTTTTGGTCCATAAAAACAAGGCTGAGCATAGTCGGGTCGAACGACATTATGTTCTTGATGTGTTCTTCCTTCTGCTGCGGCGTTCCCGCAACGAACTCATAGTCGTAGGCGTGGTCGTTAACAAGGATATTCAGATTTTTCACGCCGTTTTGGACAATTCCCGCCGAATTGCCGAGATTATCCTCGATATCCTGCGTGATATTCTCCATAGTCTGATTATACTGAATAACAATGCTAATTATAACATTTGCAACGGTCGCAATCGCCATCACAAGGCTCATCATAAAAACCCTGCCTCTAACCGTGCGCGTCATTCCGAGTTTTCCGTCACTTCTCATAAAAATCCTTCTTTCAGGTTGTCAGATTTTATTTATGGGAGCCTCTAAAAACCGGTTTGAAAAGTGAAAATGGGTAGAGGACGACGAATGCGAGAAAAGCCGACGAAGTAAGGCTGGGTGCCTTACGAGGAGACTTGCCGAAGCAGTCGGCGTGCTATACGCATTTTCACTCAAACAAGGTTTTTAGAGGTGACCTTATAGTGCATACTATAACCACTTATAATATATCACATTTTTCCGCAAAAGTCAACAGTTTTCCAAAGGCTTCGCCGCATAATTATTATCGTTCAATCACGCGGTGAAAAAGGCGCAAGCCGGCAACATACTGTGCCGCCTTAACTTTTTTATCCCCTCAAGGTGTGGTAAAAGTCCTTTGCATAGCCGTCCGTCATTCCGCAAACGCAGTCGGTCGCAAAAAGAAGTCTGCGATAGCACTGCTCCGAGTCGCTTTTTCCCTCGCAGGATTTTTTGCAGATTTCGAGGTAATTCTCCGACAGAACCTCCGTCAAATCGCGGTCATAGCCGCGCGCGTTTTCCGTCCCGAACGACAGCGCAGCGCGCGTGATTTTATCGAGAAGAAAGCTCATCACGGCGTCCTCGGAAAGCTCGTTTTCGACAATTCCCGACGAGCGGAACGCGTATCTGTAAGCAATATCCGAAAATGCGTCCGAAAGCGCTCTCACGCTCGACGATGAAAGCAATTCTCTGTTAAATTCTCCGTTCATAATGCTTTCGTAATTCTCGCAAAAAGCGTCCGCCGCCGCGTAAAGCAGCTTGTTATGCATTTTCGGAAGCCAGCGCGAAATTGCGCGCGTTCCCGCGTCCTTAACGCCCATCTTCTCCGCGGATATTTTCGCTTTTTTAAGTTCCTCCGCGGCGCTTTCAAGAGCGTTTTTCTCGTCCTGCGTTTCGCACTTTTCGAGATATTTCTCCGACAAAAGCTCCTCGATTAGCGTGCCGAGCGGAAGAAGTCCCTTTGCCGAAGCGTCCTCAAGGTCGGCGGTTTTATAGGCGATATCGTCGGCGCTTTCCAGAATAAAGGTCAGCGGATAGCGCGACGTTCCTGCGCCCGTTTTCTCGGTGATTTTGCGGAAAAGCTCCTCCTCCGCGAGATAATATCCCATTTTCTTCCTGCACACGTTTCCGCATTTCTTGTCGATTTCAAGCGAACTTGTCGGATACTTTATAATAGTATTCAGCAGCGCGAACGTGAGGTTCATTCCCGTGTTCATATCAATCAGACAGTGAAGCCGAGAAAGCAGCCGAAGCGCCTGCGCGTTGCCCTCGAAATTGAGAAAATCAGCCTTCATTCTGTCGGTCAGAAGCTCGTTTGCAGACCTTCCCTTAAATTCAAGCCGCTTCATATTGTCCGCGAACCACTGACTTATCGCAAATTCGCCGAAATGCCCGAAAGGCGGGTTTCCGATATCGTGGATAAGCCCCGCGCACTCCAAGATATCCGCGCATTTCTCGCGAACGGCTTCGTCAACGCCATCGGTTTCGCAGTCGATAAGCCTGCGGAAAATCGTGTTTCCGAGCGAACCCGCAAAAGAGCTTACCTCAAGCGAATGTGTAAGCCTTGTCCTCACAAAATCGCCGCGATAAAGCGGGTAAACCTGCGCCTTGTCCTGAAGCCGCCGAAAGGACGCGCTTCCGATTATCCTGTGATAATCCTTGCGGAAATCCGTTCTTATGTCAAGCGGATTTGCCGTGCCGCTCGAACGCTCGCGCTCCGCGCACAAAAGCCGCTCCCAACTGAATTTCATCCGATAATCACCTCTTTTTTTGTTTTTCCGAATAAATAAAGTCCCCGCGTCAATAATATTTGCGACAGATAATTTACTTTTCACCGAAAGGAGTTGCGTTATCTATGATGTCAGTAAAACGCGGAGAGATTTATTATGCGGACTTAAGTCCCGTGGTAGGCTCGGAGCAAGGCGGGATACGCCCCGTCCTCATCGTTCAGAACGATATCGGAAACAAGCACAGCCCGACGGTTATCGCCGCCGCAATCACCAGCAGAACGGAGAAATCCGCGCTCCCGACGCATATTTCCGTGCAGGCGTCAAGCTGCGGGCTTGCGAAGGACTCCGTCGTCCTGCTTGAGCAGGTTCGTACATTGGACAAGCGCCGCCTCAAAGAACGTATGGGCGAGCTTGACGACACTTCTATGGCTCAGGTCAACACCGCGCTCTCGACAAGCCTCGGACTTTGACTATTACAGCTTTCCCGCCGCGAAACGCAGCGGGATTGTCTGTCGAAAAAGAAGTTCCTGCCCGCGAAGCGGGAATTTTAATCAGTTTTTTGTCACGGGTTTCCCG
>DBIU01000114.1:4405-15763 GCA_002304735.1 Ruminococcaceae bacterium UBA794
ATGCTTCGGCGGAAAAGTCCCGGCGGGACTTTTTCGACGGTTTTTCCCGCCGCGAAACGCAGCGGGATTGTTTTTTTCACTTTTTCTTCTTCACATAGAAGAATAAAAACCACTGCATTGCCGCAAGTCCCGCGACAAGCAGCACTATTATAATCTGCGCCGCGCCCCATTCGCGCATAAATACGCAGATAACCGCAAGCGCCGCCGTAAGCAGAATTGCGTTTCGCAAAAACGATTTTTCGGTCTTATTCATAGCTCACTTATTCTGCTGAAGCTTCGCCGCGGTGAGCGTGTTCTTCATAAGCGTTGCAATCGTCATCGGCCCTACGCCGCCCGGAACGGGAGTTATCCAGCCCGCTTTCTCGCTTACTTCGTCGAATTTCACGTCCCCGCAGAGCTTTCCGTTGTCGAGGCGGTTAATTCCCACGTCGATTACAACCGCGCCTTCCTTAACCATATCCGCGGTAACGAAATTCGGCTTTCCGACAGCCGCGACAAGAATATCCGCGCGTCTGCAAACCTCCGCGAGATTTTTCGTTCTGCTGTGGCAGATTGTAACCGTGCCGTTTTCGTGAAGAAGAAGCATCGCCATCGGCTTTCCGACAATGTTCGAGCGCCCGATTACAACACATTCTTTGCCCGAAATCTCAACGCCCGTGCTGTGTATTAAATCCATACAGCCCGACGGCGTACACGGCAAAAAGCTGTAATTTCCTATCATAATTTTGCCGACATTCTGCTCGTGGAACGCGTCAACGTCCTTTTCGGGAGAAATTCTCGCGATAACTTCCTTTTCGTCAAGCTGCTTCGGAAGCGGAAGCTGAACGAGAATACCGTTTACCTTTTCATCGGAATTGAGCGCGTCAATCAACTCCAGAAGCTGCTCCATAGTCGTTTCTTCGGGAAGCGCATACTCAAAGCTCGTTATCCCGCAAAATTCGCAGGCTTTCTTCTTGTTGTTTACATAAACGCGGCTTGCGGGGTCGTTTCCCACGATAACAACCGCGAGTCCCGCCTTAATTCCATCGCGTGCGATTTCGTCGCGAACCTGCTCCTTTACAGCCGCGGAAACGGCTTTTCCGTCAATAATATTAGCCATTTTCATTCTCCTTTGTCTTTTTCAAACCGCCGAGCAGAAATTGCTCAGCTCATTATATCCGTAAGTTTTGCCTTTATATTCTACCTGAATTTTCTCGCAGCCGAAAAACGGGTTTCCGTTGATTTTTTCGGCGATTTCCATTGCCTCATCAGAGGTAAATCCACCGGAAATCGTCGCCTTTTCGGTATAAATCCGCTCTCTGATTGTCGGCGCGCTTAAAAGCTTGCCGTCAAGCCAAATCGAAACCGTTTCTCCGACAAGCCTCTCCGTCGCTTCAGAAAACTTTTCGGTTCCGCTCGGCGTAAATGTGAGCTGAACCATAAAAACATTTCCGACGCTGTCATAATAGGCGCGAGCGTCTTTAACGTCCCCGCCCGTAAGGATTACAGCGCCCGTTTCCTCGCTGCCCTCGCAGAATTTAAGCGCGCCGCTTTTGCCTATTTTAGCAACGGTTTCGGGAACCTCGACTTCTTCGATATCCGTGCGCTCGGAAAACGCTTTGTCCTGAAGCTCAACCACAGGCTTACCGCCGATTTTTTCGGGTACGGCAAACTCTTTCTGACTGCCGACAAACTTTGTGATAGCAATTCCGTCATCGGTTTCCGTGAACTCAAAATCGCTTTCACTCGCCGCGGGAAGCTTTTCCTCCACGGAGATTTCGGTTTTTTCCTCGCGGTAAATTCCCGAATTATCCGCGCAGCCGCAAAGTAAAACCGCCGCAATCAGCGAAATAACGCTCTTTTTCATTATTCTCCCCTTTCCTCGTCGGCTTGCGTGTTTTCTTCAGTCGTTTCCTCGGCTTCACCGATTACTTCGGGACTTTCCTCAACGGCTTCGGTCGGTTTTTCAGCCTTTTCGGCTTCTTCGGCGGGCTTATCTTCTTCATCATCGCCGAGAATACTCTCCGCAGGCTGATTTTTCTTTGCTTCTTTCTTTGACTTGCGTTCTTCCTCAGCCTTGCGGTCGCTTTCAAGCAGCTCCGCAGACGCGCCCGAATTAACGTAAAGCGGAATGTTCTTCTTTTTCGTAAGTATCTTGAACACAACGAACGCCGCAAACGCCAAGCCGCAGGACACCGCCGCGACAATCTGCGATACTCTGAAATTGCCCGCCATAAGGCTGTCCGTGCGGAGTCCCTCGACAAAGAAGCGCTCAAGACCGTACCACGCGATGTACAAAAGGAAAATCTCGCCGTCGAACGTGCGGAGCTTCTTCGAGTAGAAGTGCAGGAAAACAAAGCCGAGCGCGCACCAAACGCTCTCATAAAGGAAGCACGGGTGAACCACGCCGGTTATTCCCTGCGAGGTGATAAGCGAGCCTTTCATCGCGAAAAGCCAGTCTGTCGGACAATCCGCGCCGTAGGCTTCCTGATTGACGAAATTTCCCCATCTTCCGATTGCCTGTCCTATCAAAAATCCGAGC
Organism: Ruminococcaceae bacterium UBA794; assembly: GCA_002304735.1. Lineage (GTDB taxonomy): Bacteria > Bacillota > Clostridia > Oscillospirales > Ruminococcaceae > CAG-115. The sequence goes on from DBIU01000114.1 coordinate 6,927, forward strand.
GCCGCCACGTCGAGCATTGTCGTGAAGTGAACCTTTCTCAGCTTGCAGAATAAAAATCCGCCGAGAACCGCGCCGATTATTCCGCCGTAAATCGCAATTCCGCCGTCGCGGATTTCCGTAAACGTCGTCACGAAGGTATAATTTTTCGGGGAGTCGGGATTTAAGGTCGTGAACACGCAGAAATAAATTCTCGCGCAGATAAATCCGATTATCGTCGCCGCGAAAATAACGTCAAACGCTCTGTCGCGGCTCAAACCGAAGTCCTTTTCCATTCTCTTGAACACATAAAGACAAGCGAGCAAAATTCCTATCGCTATCAATATTCCATACCAGTAAATCGGCACTCCGAAAACCTCGAAGCCGCGGTAATACTCAATTTCCGTGCCGCCGAACAAATTCGGAAACTCAAGTCTGTTCCTTACCGTAACCGCCGATTCCGCGGCAAAATTCAAAATATCCATACCTTTCTCCTTACTCCTTGTTGTCTACAACCGACAGGCTTGCGTTTTCCTCGTCAAGGCTTTCAAGCTTATCGACAAGCGTTTCATAGTCCGCCGCTGCCGCCGTATTTATCGCGGCAAACGGCTCTACGCCGCCGAGCGCCGCCTCCGAGAGCGTTGACGCAACGGACTGAACCGAGTTGAAGTCCCGCACAAGCGAGCCGTAGGTCGCTTTTTTCACGCGCTCGAACAGCGCTTTTTCGGGCGGATTTTTCTTGTATTCGCGAATAACGCGCTTCATTTCCTCGAAAACGGCTTCGGGATTGTCGCTTTCGCCGCGAGCCGTCGGGAAAAGATGACCGCGCCCGCTGAAAACGCTCACCGCCCACTCGTCGTTGAGCAAGCCTTTTTCGCGCATTTTCTCGTAAAAATCGGAAGATTCGCCGAAAATAATATCGAAAAGAATGTTGAAATAAATATAATCCTCGATTTCGTTCATTCCCGAAACCGCGTTTCTCTTGAAGCCAAGCTCGAAAATCGGCTTCGCCACGGGCATCGAGAGCCGCGTAAGCTTCTTCGCAACGGCGTAAGGCTCGTCGAACGGCATCGTTTCCACGTTCAGCGGAACGGCTGCGCGAAGCTTCTCCTCGCACGCGCGGCAGACGTCCTCGGGGTCGAAATTTCCCGCGACGCAAAGGAACATATTCGCGGGATTGTAAAACGCGTTATAGCAGTCGTAGAGCGTTTTCGGAGTAATTTCCGCGATGCTCTCGACCGTTCCCGCGATATCGAGCCGCACGGGATTTTTCTCATAAAGCGCTTCAAGAAGATTTGTAAAAACGCGCCAAGAGGGATTGTCGCGGTACATCGTGATTTCCTGCGCGATTATTCCGCGCTCTTTTTCAACGTTTTCCTCCGTGAAATAAGGATTTGCGACAAAATCAAGCAGAATTTCGAGATTTTCCGAAAATCTGTCCGCGCAGGAAAAATAGTACTGCGTGTAATCAAAGCTCGTTCCCGCGTTACAGGAAGCGCCCGTCTGCGCGAAAAGCGAAAAAGCGTCCTTTTCCTCGCTCTCGAACAGCTTATGCTCGAGATAATGCGCCGTGCCGTCGGGAATTTTCACAAATTCTCCGTTTCCAACACGAAAGCTGTTGTCCTGAGAGCCGAATTTCGCCGAAAACTGCGCCGTTACCGTAGAATAGCCCTCCATCGGCAGCATATAAATCTCCGTACCGCTCGGGTGAACGTATTTAAGGCAGGTTTCGCCGATTATTTTACCGTTGATTTTCTCTATCATAAGCATTATTCCTCGCTGTTTTTCCCGCAGAGCGTGTAAACCGTGTCAAGAGTGAATTTCCTCGCGGCTTCTTTCACGCGCTCCGCCGTCACCGCTTCAAGCTTTTCGGAGTATTCCTCGGGCGTTGAAAAATCATCGAACGGAAGCCGTCCCGAATACCAGTGTACAAGCGCCGCCGCGCTGTCGTAAACAGCCTTTAGACGGTCGCGAAGCTCCTGTTTCGCGCGGAAAAGCTCGTCCTCGGTTATTCCGTTTTCGCAGATATCCCGCAGCTCCGCAAGCATCGCTTCTTCCGCAAGCTTTCTGTTCTTCGGCTCAATTCCCGCGTAACAGGTAAGCGAACGCGCCGCCCTGTCCGTATAGCAGCTGCAATAATAGCAAAGCGACTGCTTCTCGCGGATATTCGAGAAAAAGCGCGAAGTCGTCATTCCGCCGAGTATGCGCGAGAAAATAAACGCCGCGTCATAATCGTCCAAATCGGGCGCTTTGAAGTACATTCTGAGAATAGCCTGCTTCATATCGAACTCGTCTTCCGCAAAAACGGGCTTTTCCTTGAGCGCGGACGGCTCGGCTTCAAGCTCGTTTACCGTACAGCGGCGGTTTACCGCGGAAAATTCCTTCGTGAAAATCTCCTCGGTTTCGCGAAAATCCGAACAGCCGCTTGCAAATATCTCAACGCGAGCCGTTTCGAGAATTTCTTTGTACGCGTCAAAAGCCGATTTCGCCGTAACCTTTTCCGCGTCATCGTGCGTTCCCGTCGGAGGAAGCTCGTCCGGTTCGCCCGCGAACGCGATTTTCGCCGCGTTCTGCGCGGCTAACCGCGCCTTGTCGTTTATCGCGCTGTCAATCGAGTCGATAAGCTCCGCGCGCATCATCTCGGTCACTTTCTCGTCAAAAGCGCCGTTTTGCGCCTTCGGCCTGAACAGGCACTCGCAAATCATCAGCGCAAGCTCGCGCTCCAGCTTTTCTCCGTCAAGCGCATAACGGTCGTCAAGCGCGCGCCCGACAATCTCCGTAATTCGCTTTCCCCAGCGCGACGACGTTGACGTGGAAACGGACGCGTCGTACATATCCAAAAGCGCGGCGGAAAGCTTGCTGTAATCGGGATACTTTTCACAGCACTCCGCAAGAGCGTATGCCGCAAGCGCGCAGTCCGCACGCGTCAAGCTGTCAAAATCGGTTATAAGCAGGACGCTTATTATGTTCGCCTTGAAGCGGCGGTCTGTTATTCTGCTGAAATAAATCCCGTCCGCAATCTGTTTTCTTTCAAAAATATCAATCAACTCCCCGTAAAACTCGGCTTCTTCGCAAAACCGCAGCAATTACATTATAATAAATATATTATAACACATTCTTTCACGGATTTCCATACGTTTTTTGCAAAAAGGGCAAAAAAAGGGGTCCGACCTCGGACCCGCAAATCAAATGATGAAATTATGTGTAGAACAAAAGAAAGGAGACAACTAAACAAACAAATGACATCGACAGAACGAACACTGTTCTGTGTCTTTTGTTTGATTAAATTATACAGCAAATATATGCAATTGTCAAGAGTTTTAAGTGATTTTAACCAAAATTCCACAAATCTTACAAATAGTTTCTGCTATAATTAAACAAATTGACTACAACGAAGCTTGTAAAATGTAATCCGTTACACAAAAAGAAAATGCAAATTAAGCCGCAGAAATGTGTAATTTTTCGCGCGAAAGTGCTTGACAAAACGGTTTAAGTATGGTATAATAATCAATGCCGCTTGTGCAGGGTCGATAAAACAGACGTTGGGTCTTACCCTTTCACAGCGAGTTCTTAAAAAAGAGGTAAAAAATATGTACGCAGTAATCGAAACAGGCGGAAAGCAGTATCAGGTTAAAGAGGGCGACGTTCTCTTTATCGAAAAGCTTGAAGCAGAGGGCGAAATCACCTTCGACAAGGTTGTTATGGTTGGCGGCGACGGTTCCGTAAAGGTCGGCGCTCCTTATGTTGACGGCGCTTCTGTCAAGGCTACCCTTATCAAGAATGGCAAGGCTAAGAAAATCACGGTTTTCACCTATAAGCCTAAGAAGCACATTAAGAAAAAGCAGGGTCACAGACAGCCGTACAGCAAGGTTCAGATTGAAGCTATCAACGCGTAATGCTTAAATGTGTGTTCTATGAGGACGGCGGGAGGCTTTCGGGCTTTCGGATAAGCGGTCACGCGGGCTATGAAACCGAAAACGGCGACGTTGTCTGCGCGGCGGTGAGTTCGTGCGTTATGTTCGTTTGCAACACAATCACGGATTTTTTCGGGACAAAGGCGGACGTTGAGGTTCTGGAGAACCAAATCACGCTTTCGCTTGTTGAAAAGGACGAGCGCTCGGAAAAGCTTTTGGAGTCGTTTTACACGCACATTCAGATGATAGCTGAAAGTCACAGTAAGGTAAAAATCGAAATCAAGTCGGGAGGAAAATAAAATGATTAAAATTAGTTTGCAGTATTTCGCTCATAAAAAGGGAATGGGTTCTACCAAGAACGGCCGCGATTCCGAGTCCAAAAGACTTGGCGTTAAGCGCGCCGACGGACAGTTTGTTCCTGCGGGAAATATTCTCGTAAGACAGCGCGGAACTCATATTCACCCCGGAAACAACGTTGGCAAGGGTTCTGACGATACGCTTTACGCACTCATTGACGGCACCGTTAAGTTCGAGCGCGTTGGCCGCGACAGAAAGCAGGTAAGCGTTTACGCCGAGGCTGAATAATAAGGTTCTCGATGAGTACAAAAAAGCCGGATAGTCGATATCCGGCTTATTTCTCATTATAAAGGCAATGGAATACGGATGAAATATTCGGGTAAATTATAATTATTAAGGAGGCTGCGCTTATGTTCGCGGATAAGGTTGATATATCGGTTAAGGCAGGCGACGGCGGAAACGGCGCGGTGTCTTTTCACAGGGAAAAATACGTTGCGGCGGGAGGACCGGACGGCGGCGACGGCGGAAAAGGCTCGGATATCGTTTTTGTCGCGGACGACAGCCTTTCGACGCTCATAGACTTTCGCTATAAGAAAAAATATGTCGCTCCGAACGGCGAGGCGGGCGGCGCAAAACGCTGCTCGGGAAAGTCGATGGAGCCGACTGTTATCAAGGTTCCGCGCGGAACTGTCGTAAAAGACGCGAAAACAGGCAGAATTATGGCGGATATTTCGGGCGACGAGCCTGTCGTTATCGCGCACGGCGGCAAGGGCGGCTGGGGAAATATGCACTTCGCAACGCCGACAAGGCAAATTCCCCGCTTCGCAAAGCCCGGCTTTCCCGGCGAACGCTTCGATATCACGCTTGAATTGAAGCTGCTCGCGGACGTTGGGCTTGTCGGATTTCCGAATGTCGGAAAATCCACGCTGATAAGCGTTGTCAGCGCCGCAAAGCCAAAAATAGCGAATTATCACTTCACCACGCTTACGCCCGTTCTCGGAGTTGTTAAACGCGGCGAAAAATCGTTCGTAATGGCGGATATTCCGGGGCTTATCGAGGGCGCTTCCGAGGGCGCGGGGCTTGGTCACGAGTTTTTGCGGCACGTTGAGCGCTGCCGTTTGATAATCCACGTCGTTGATGTTTCGGGAATGGAGGGCCGCGACCCTATCGAGGATTACGAGAAAATCAACGCGGAGCTTGCGAATTTCTCCGAGGAGCTTTCCGAGCTTCCGCAGATTGTCGCGGCAAACAAGTGCGACCTCGCGGACGAGGAGCAGATTGCGCGTTTTGAGAAATATATCGCGGATAAGGGGCTAAAGCTGTTCAGAATTTCCGCCGCGACAACCGAGGGGACTTCCGAACTTATGGACGAGGCTTGCGCGGAGCTTGACAAGCTTCCGCCCGTAAAGCGCTTCGAGCCTACCCCGCTTACTCTTGAGGAGATTGAGCAGATGGCTGAAGAAAAGCGCTCGTTCTCGATTGAAAACGCAGACGGAGTTTATATCGTCACGGCAGATTGGCTCGCGCCTATCCTCTACAACTGCAATATGGAGGACTACGAAAGCCTTCAATACTTCCAGCGCGTTCTCAGGCAGAGCGGTATAATCGACGAGCTTGAGCGTATGGGTATCGAGGAGGACGACGTTGTTTCAATCTACGATTTCGAGTTCAACTACGTCAGATAACAGAGAAAAACAAGATAACTTCTTCCGAGCGGGATTTCGGAGGTTTTGATATGAACTCAATAGGCAGCTTAATCAACGGTCTTGAGCGACCGAGCGCAGGAAGCGAGGATACCGCAAAGCGCGTTCTTGAGCTTTGTGGGAATATTTCGCCGAAAAACGCGGTTTTCATCGGCGACGAGAGCTTTACGCCCGCGCTTATTAAGGAACGGACGAAAGCGGACGTTCTCGCGTGTTATGCGGAGCCGCACCGCGCCGAGCGCGCAGAAAAAGCGGGTCTTGCGGCTAAGGTTTCAATGCCGTTTGAAATACCCGCGCGCGACAGCGGAAAATGGGATTTTATCTGGTATAACGGCGTAACTTCGTTCGACGGAGCTTCGCGGCTTCCCGAACTGATTTACGAGGCGCTTGAAAAAGGCGGAACGGCGGTTTTCAGAACGCTTTGCTGGCTTATCGAGCCGTCGCCCGATACGAGATGCTATGTTGAACGGCGCTTCGGGAAACCGGAGGCTCTTGACGCGGTTCTGAGGAACGCAAAAGAGCAGGGATTTAAGATACGCGACTTCTACATTGCCCCGAAAACCGACTGGACGCACGGTCTTTACGAGCCGCTCCGCCTTGCGATGCAAACGCTTGAGGGCGCTTCCGAGGACGGCGCGGAAACGGGTATTTCGGAGCTTAACAAGGAAATATATATGTTTGAACTGCACAGCGAGGAGTACAGCTTTGTCTACTACATTCTTGAAAAGTGAGCCGCTCTCCGAAAAGGACGCGGCGGCGTATTCACCGAATATTCTGGCGTTTTTCGGGGATTCGGTCTACGAAACGCTTGTGCGCGAGGATATCGTTCGCAATCATCAAACGAACGCGGGCAGACTTCACGCGCTTGCCGTCGAACGCGTCCGCGCGGGATTTCAGTCCGAGGCTGTGAACGCGGTCGAGCCGCTTCTGACGGAAAAGGAAGCCGATATTCTGCGGCGCGGAAGAAACGCAGGCGGAATTTCTATCCCGAAAAGCGCGAAAGCCTCGGAATATCGCCGTGCAACCGCTCTCGAAACGCTTTTCGGCTATCTTGCGCTGAGCGGGCAGAACGAGCGTATCCGCGAGCTTTTCGACGCGATTTGCAGTATGTTTCCCGATAAAGAGGTGCAAAAAGATGAAAAAGAACGTTCGCCGCTGGATTGTTGACATTCTGATAATGACCGCCGCAGCAGCGATTTACTCGCTCGGAGTGCATTTCTTCATTTCACCGAACAACATAGCTCCGGGCGGCGTTACGGGAATTTCGGTTATTCTCACGCAGTTTTTCGGCTGGGGAATAGGAACTTATATCCTTCTGCTCAACATTCCGCTTATCATAATCGGATTTTTCCTGCTTAACAGAACGACAATGATTAAGACTATGATTTCGGTCGTTCTCATCACGGTTTTCACGGACCTCGCGGAAATGTTTGTTCCCGTCTACGACGCGTCAAACGGAAACGGCGTTGTCGCGGCGATTTTCGGCGGCGCGGCAATGGGCGTGGGGCTTGGGCTCGGCTATAACCGCGAAAGCACCTCGGGCGGCTCGGATATACTCACGAAAATCATCGGCAAGAAGCACCCCGATTTGAAGCTCGGCTTTATTCAGGCTGTTCTTGACGGAGTTGTCGTGCTGATGGGACTTCTGGTGTACAAGGACATAAACACCGTGCTTTATGCGATAATCGCGATTTTCGTTCAGTCGAAGCTGATTGATATTATTGTTTACGGCAGTCAGCAAAGCAGATTTATGCTTATTTTCTCGGATAACTACAAAACAATCGCCGAGGAAATCCTCAAACAGAGCAACGGCGTCACGCTGTTCAAGGGCGAGGGCGCTTACAGCGGAAGCGAACGGTGCGTTCTCGCAACGGCTGTTCACAGAAGCAATTACTCAAAGGTAAAGCGCATAATCAAAACCGCCGACCCGAAAGCGTTTGTGGTAACGACAAGCGCAAACGAGGTTTACGGAAACGGCTTTACGAAGCTGGTTTAGTTTATTAATCACATTATATAAAGGAGATTATTTATGTCAGGACATTCAAAATGGAGTACGATTAAACGCAAAAAAGGCGAAAAAGACGGCGCAAGAGCAAAGGTTTTCACGAAAATAAGCCGCGAAATTCTCGTCTGCGTTAAGGAAACGGGAAGCGCCGACCCCGCGAACAATTCGAAGCTTGCGGCGCTCGTTCAGAAGGCAAAATCCAACAATATTCCCAACGACAACATCGACAGACTTCTCAAAAAGGCTGCCGGCGGCAACGAAAAGAACGACTATGAAAACTGCGTTTACGAGGGCTATGGACCCGGCGGAGTCGCTGTTATCGTGGATTGCCTCACGGATAACCGCAACCGCACCGCGGGCGAAATCCGCCACTATTTCGACAAGTTCGGCGGAAATATGGGAACATCGGGCTGCGTTTCGTTTATGTTCTCGATGAAAGGCGTTATCGTTCTCAACAACGAGGACGGCGATATCGACGAGGATAAGGCTATGGAGGATATTCTCGAAAGCGGCGCGGACGACTTCTCGTTCGAGGACGGCGTTGTCGAGATTTCAACCGACCCCGCGAGCGTCGGCACTGTCGCGGAAGAGCTTACAAAGCGCGGTTATCAGGTGATTTCTGCGGAAGCCGAGCAGGTGCCCTCTACATACACCACGCTCACCGACGAGGACCAGCTCAAGAAAATGGGTCTGCTTCTCGAAACGCTCGACGATAACGACGACGTTCAGAACGTTTGGCACAACTGGGACGCTCCCGAGTCCGACGAGGAAGATTAACGGAAATGCCTCCGGCGGCTTAAAGCCTTTTTCTGAAGAAAAAGGTTTTAAGGATTCCAAAAAAACTTCAATCGCTTCGCGTTGCATTAACTACTTTGCGCGATGTGATTAACAGAGCCTGTTGAGTTTGATAAAAGAAAAGGAGTTCCGTATTCGGAACTCCTT
>DBIU01000115.1 GCA_002304735.1 Ruminococcaceae bacterium UBA794
CTAATTTCGCAGTAAATTCCTGCGAAAATTCAAGTGAAAATTGCCCGAAAAACAGCCCTAATTTCGCAGTAAATTTCGGCGAAAATTCGAGCGAAAATTGCCCGAAAAACAGCCCTAATTTCGCAGTAAATTCCTGTGAAAATTCGAGTGAAAATCACCCAAAAAACAGCTCGAATTTCACGGGAAATTTCGGCGAAAATTCGAGTGAAAATTGCAAAAAAGGCGAAAAATCGTGCGATTTTGCGAAAAAAAACGACTGCAAAAGACTGCAAAACGACCCGAAATTTACTGCAAAAGACTGCAAAAACGGCATTTTTGCAAATTCTCCTCCTCAGCCTTTTGCCGACAAGGATTTCATTCTTCTGGCAGGTCTGATTTTCATTCTGATGAACGAAAATGCCGATAAAAAGCTGATTTTGGCGCTTGTTTTCGTGCTGTTAGGTTAAATTGTACAAAAAAAATGAGTTTTTGCGGGGATTTTTTACGGAAAAACGCTTGAAAAATCCGTGCGAATAGTGTATAATAATATAAATGTATAAAGGCGTTTATACGGCAAGAGTAACCGTTTTTTGGCTTCAGAGAGCCGCGCAGGTGGTGCGAGCGCGGTGCGGAAGGCGGCGAAGTGCGGCCGTTCAGCCGGTCCGAGGAAATGCGGACCCGTTCTCCGCGTTAAGGAAAAATGAGGGAAGCCGTTTTGCAAAACCGCTTCCGAAGCGAAGTGGAACCGCGTTAGTTAACGCCTTCGTGCCGTTGGTACGAGGGCTTTTGTTTTTTTGGAGAAGCTATGTTTGACAAGATTAAAGAAGAAATTGCGTCCATAAAGGCGCGCGACCCCGCTGTGCGCTCGGGCTGGGAGGTTATCTTCCTCTACCCGTCCTACAAGGCGGTTCGCAGCTATCGCCGCGCACACTGGTTTTACGAACGCGGGCATTATTTCATCGCACGATGGATTTCTCAGCGCTCGCGTCACAAAACCGGCATTGAAATTCACCCCGGAGCGAAAATCGGAAAAGGTCTGTTCATCGACCACGGCGCGGGCGTCGTTATCGGCGAAACAACCGAAATCGGCGACAACTGCACGCTTTATCAGAACGTAACGCTCGGCGGCACTGGAAAAGACGTCGGCAAGCGTCACCCGACCCTCGGAAACAACGTTCTCGTAGGCTCGGGAGCGAGAGTTCTCGGTCCGTTCAAAATCGGCGATAACTCGAAAATCGCCGCAAACGCTGTCGTTCTCGAAGAAGTTCCGCCAAACTGCACCGCCGTCGGCGTCCCCGCGCGGGTCGTAAAGCGCGACGGCGTTCGCATCACCAACAGCGACCTCGACCAAATCCACATTCCCGACCCCGTGTCCGAGATTATGTGCAAGCATCTTATGCTTATCGAGAAGCTTGAAAAGCGCGTCGACGAGCTTCAGACGGAGCTTGACGAGTTGAAGAAAGAAAACGCCGATAAAGGAGAATAAAATGAAAATTTACAACACAATGACACGCAAAAAAGAGGAGCTTAAGCCGATTACCGACGGAACAGTCAAAATTTACTGCTGCGGTCCGACGGTTTACAACCTCATTCATATCGGGAACGCACGCGCGCTCTGCGTATTTGACGCGCTTCGCCGTTATCTTGAATTTCGTGGATACAAGGTTTTTTATGTTCAGAATTTCACAGATGTTGACGATAAAATTATTAAAAAGGCTAACGAGCTTGGAAAAACCGCAACGGAGGTTTCCGAGAACGCTATCAAGGAATATTTTATCGACGCGGAGGGCTTGAATGTTCGCAGAGCCGACGTTCACCCGAAGGTTACCGAGAATATGGATATCATCATCGATATCGTCAAAACGCTTGTCGACAAGGGCTTCGCGTATGAAGCTGACGGCGACGTTTACTTTGAAACGGCGAAATTCCCCGCTTACGGCAAGCTTTCGCATCAGCCGCTTGACGACCTAAAGGCGGGCGCGCGTATCGAAGTCGGCGAGAAAAAGCGCGACCCGATGGATTTCGCGGTTTGGAAGGCGGCTAAGCCCGGCGAGCCTTATTGGGACTCGCCTTTCGGAAAGGGCAGACCCGGCTGGCATATCGAATGTTCGGCAATGTCGCGCCACTATATCGGCGATACAATCGATATCCACGGCGGCGGCGCAGACCTCGTTTTCCCGCATCACGAGAACGAAATCGCGCAGAGCGAATGTGCGACGGGCTGCGCTCTCGCGAATATCTGGATGCACAACGGTATGCTTAACGTCGATAACAAGAAAATGTCAAAATCCGCGGGAAACTTCTTCCTCGTCCGCGATATGGCGAAGAAATTCGGCTATGAGCCTATCAGATTTATGCTGCTTTCCGTGCATTACAGAAGTCAGCTTAACTATACGGTCGAGGTTATCGAAAGCTGCAAGGCGGCGCTTACGCGTCTTTACAACTGCAAGGAGCTTATGGAACGCACCCTCCCGAACGCTTTGGACGGCGAGGCGGGCGAAAATACGCTGAACGACGTTAAGGCGGCGCGAGAGGAATTTTGCCGCGCGATGGACGACGACTTCAACACCGCGGACGCAATCGCAGCCGTTTTCGAGCTTGTCAGAAAGATTAACACCGCGGTTTCTTCGCCCGAAATTTCAAAGGGAGATATCAAGGCTTTCTCCGATGAATTTTCGGCATTGACAAACGTACTCGGTTTGTTATATAATAAGAATAACGACGATATTCCCGACGACGTTAAGGCGCTCGTTGAACAGCGCGCTGCCGCACGCAAGGAAAAGAATTTCGCGCTCGCGGACGAGCTGAGAAACAAAATCACCGAAATGGGTTACGTTGTCGAGGAAACAAAGCAAGGCACTGTTGTAAAGGCAGCACCGTGAAATTTTCGGCTTCGCATTTCATTCGCTCGCTTGATTGAACGGAAATAATTTTGCGGTGAAGCATAAAGAAAAAATGAGGTTTAATATGAAAAATATCAGAATAAAAAGCTTGATTATCGGCGCGGCTGTCGCCGTGGGAGCGCTCTTTTCGGGCTGCTCCGCCAAAACTGAGAACGTTTCCGGAGGAAATATCGAGGACGTTACGCTCTCAAAGGGCGACCTTGTCGCCGAAATTGAAATTAAGGATTTCGGCACGATAAAGGCAAAGCTCTTTCCCGAAGCGGCGCCCGTCGGCGTTGAGAATTTCCAAAAGCTCTGCGAAAGCGGCTACTACAAGGGCAAGAATATTCACCGCGTTATCGAGGGGTTTATGTTCCAGGGCGGCTCGCTTAACGGCGACGGAACGGGCGGCGACGCTGCTGTGAACGGCGGCACGTTCGAGGTTGAAAAGGCGGATAATCTGCGCCATTTCTACGGGGCGCTCTGCTATGCGAACGCGGGCGGTCAGAACACAACGCAGTTCTATATCGTCAACAACAATAAAAGCAACACCTTCGACTCCGAAATTGAATATTACAAGAAGCAAATGAATTTGTGCGACGAGCGCATCAAAGAATATCAGAACGCGGGCAGCTCAGAGGGCGTTGAATACTTCACAAGAGTTAAGAACACCTTTCAGAACTATATTAACAACTATGAGAAATTCCCCGAAAACGTCAAGGAGCTTTACAATCAGCGCGGCGGCGCTCCGTCGCTCGACGGAAATTACACCGTTTTCGGACAGGTCGTCGAGGGCTTCGACGTGATTGACGCGGTTTCCGCCGTCGAGGTTACGGAAAATGCCGCGGAAGAAAAATCCGTTCCCGTAAAGGAAATTATCATCTCGGATATCAGAGTTTCTGCCGTTGAATAACGCGTTTTCCGACATTCAAAGAAAGGACAAGGGTTATGAAGCTTTTCAGAAAAATTACAAGCGTTTTTCTCGCGCTCGGAACGGCTGTCTGCATTTGCGGCTGCTCCAACTCAAAGCCCGGCAACTCCGGAGAAATTACGTTTGCCGCGGGCGATAAAATCGCAGAAATTACTATCGAAAATTACGGCGTTATGAAAGCAAAGCTGTTTCCCGATATCGCTCCGAACGGCGTCGAGAACTTTATTAAGCTTGCCGAGGCGGGGTATTATGACGGACTGAAAATTCACCGCGTCGTAAAAGACTGCTGTATTCAAGGCGGCTCGCTTAACGGCGACGGAACGGGCGGCAAGCCCGCGATTAACGACGGAAAGCCGCTTAACGCCGAAATCAGCGCCGACGCGCGGAATTATTACGGCGCGCTTGGCTATGCCGACATAAACGGCTCGATTACCACGCAGTTTTACATCGTGAACTGCAAAAAAACGCAGGATTTGAGCGGCTACGACCCCGCTAAAATGAAGGCGACGGCGGCGGAATACGAGGAAAAGGCTAAGACGCTGGACGAAAAAGACCCAAACGTTGAAATCTTGAACGCTTACGCGACATATTACTACAATATGGCGGCAATGTTTGAGAAATCAACCGAGGACGTTTCCGCAAAATACGCTTCCGCGGGCGGCTATCCTTTTTGGGACGGCAATTACACCGTTTTCGGTCAGGTTTTCGAGGGGCTTGACGTCCTCGACAAAATAAGCGCCGCCGAGGTTACCACAAGCAATACCGGCGAAATATCCTTGCCGGTCGACGATATTATCATCGCTTCCGTCAAAATCTCGGAATATGTTCCGCCTGAGCCTGAGTCGTCTTCAAGCTCGAAGAAAAAGTGAGTTATACCGAAAATCCCGCCCTTTGGGCGGGATTTGAAATCGGCGAAAAAGTCCCTTTGGGACTTTTCCGCCGAAGCATCCGCACTGCCCGCACTCATTGTCGGCAAAGCCGACAATTCGCACAGTTGTGCGGATAGAAGTGTTTTTTGCC
>DBIU01000106.1 GCA_002304735.1 Ruminococcaceae bacterium UBA794
ACCGTCGAAAAAGTCTCAAAGGGACTTTTCCGCCGAAGCATCCGCACTGCCCGCACTCATTGTCGGCTATGCCGACAATTCGCACAGTTGTGCGGATAGAAGTGTTTTTTGCCTCGGCAGAGCTGAGGCAAAAAACGGATTAAAATGCCCGTTTCACGGGTGAAATCTGCTTTTTCGCAGGTGTGAAATCCCGCCCTTTGGGCGGGATTTTTTATTCAACAAGAGTATTCAGCGGGAAAACGCACACAGCTTCACATTCGCGCTTTAATCGCGCAGCCAAATCTCCCAGCTCGGCGGGTTTTTTTAAGTTTTCGCATGGTATGCAAAGAAAATATTTCCCGTCAAAAGTACCGCAGAAAATCTCGTTTATCACGCTCTTTTTCAGCCGCAAATCGCCTACGGAGAGCAAATGCGCCGATATTCTCCTGCCGTAAATGTAGTCGCAGAGCCAATTGTACAGATAATTCAGAAGCGCCGCCGACGGCTCTTTCAACAAAATCAGCGTGATTGCGTTGGTTTTGCGCAAGGCTTCAAAGTCGCTCGGCTCTTTGATGTCAATAAATCTTTCGCCGTGTTCAACCTTGTAAAACCGCTTTACATTGAGCTTTACGTTTGTCACAATCGCAATCGGCGGAACCGCCGCCGCAGCGCCAAGACAAATCAAACCAAGCAAAATATTAACGTATTCGCCCAGAACATACGCGAGAATAATCATCGCAGAAAGCCCAACAAAAGTATAGATTACAGGCATGGCGCCTTTCAGCTTGTTCGCGTTTCGGACGGCTTCAATCCGATTGACCTTGCCGCGCAGAATGATTTCCTCGTCTTTTTCGGCGCTGTCGGGTATCATTCTTTTTCGCTTGTACGAAATAATTATCGGCGCGGAAACGGCGAGCGCAGCGCCCGCGATAAACGAGAAAACCAGCACGGGATAAATCCACTCGCCCGCTTCGTTTACAGCGCCAAGCGCAAACGCTCCAAATCCGAGCACAAGCACGCCCGCGCTTATCAATTCCCAAAAGAGATATGGGCGTTTTTTCCAAAACATTACTCGCCGAGCTTTTTCCGCAGATAATCCTGAATTGCTTTCGGCGAAGCCGCGCCCTTCAGCGCCTTGTTCGCCTGTCCCATAAAGAAGCCGAACACCTTTTGGTCGCCGCTCTTAAACTGCTCGACGGGCTTCGGATTGTTCGCGATAATTTCATCGACAACCTTTGCCAAGAGGTCGTTGTCCTCCTTAATCCACAAATCCTGCGCGTCGGCAATTTTATCAGGCGAACCGCCGTTTTCTACAAGCTCGCCGAGTATCACTTTCGCGTTCGACTGCGACACCTTGTCCGTCTGAAGCAGCTCTACAAGCCGCGCGAACTCCGCTCCCGTGAACTTCGGCGCGTCCATATCAACCTCGCCGAGATTTATCCTGCGCGTAAGCTCGCCGACAATGTAATTCGCAATCGCTTTCGGGTTGTCGTATGCCGCGGCAGCCTCGTCAAAGAAGTCGCACACGCGCTTGTCGCCGACAATTATATCCGCGTCCGCCTTCTTCAAGCCGAGCGTGTTCACATAACGCTCAACGCGCTGTTCGGGAAGCTCCGGAATGGAATTTTTGATAGCTTCAAGCTCCTCCTCCGTGAAAATAATCGGGGGAATATCGGGGTCGGGGAAATAACGATAATCGTGCGCGTCCTCTTTCGAGCGCATCGCCGTCGTTTCGCCCAAAGCGTCGTTGAAACGGCGGGTTTCCTGTATAACGCGCTCTCCGCTCTCGATTACCTCCTCCTGACGCTCGATTTCAACCTCAATCGCGCGAGAAATCGCTTTCAGCGAGTTCAAATTCTTAAGCTCGGTTCTCGTGCCAAGCTCCGCGCTGCCTTTCGGCGCAATCGAGATGTTTACGTCGCAGCGTATCGAGCCTTGCTCCATCTTGCAGTCGCAAATTCCCGCATACTGAAGCAGCAGCTTTATCTTCTCCAAAAACGCGATAACTTCATCGGAGCTGTGGAAATCCGGCTCCGTTACAATCTCGATAAGCGGTATTCCGCAGCGGTTGTAGTCCGCAAGAGAAATCCTGTTCACCTCGTCGTGAACCAGCTTTCCCGCGTCCTCCTCAAGGTGAATACGGTTAATTCTGATAACCTTTTCCTCGCCTTTAACATTGATTTTAACCTCGCCCGCAAGGCACACGGGGCGCGGCATCTGGCTTATTTGATAAGCCTTGGGCAGGTCGGGGTAGAAATAGTTCTTTCTGTCCCATTTTGTGAAGCGGGAAATATCGCAGTTCATCACATATCCCGCCTTGATGATATACTCGACAGCCTTTTGATTGAGAACAGGCAGAGTTCCCGGCATACCGCTGCAAACAGGGCAGCAGCGCGAGTTCGGCGTTCCGCCAAATTCAGCCGAGCAGGTGCAGAATACCTTTGATTTCGTCAGCAGCTCCGCGTGTATCTCAAGTCCCATTGTAGGATAAAACGCACTCATTCAAACACCCCCTCAAAGCTTCGGAGCAACGGGCGCAAAGCCCTGCTCAAACGCGTCCGCGCACTGCAAAATCGTCTGCTCGTCAAAGCGCTTTCCGATTATCGACATTCCTATCGGAAGCCCGCTTTCCGTGTAGCCGCAGGTCGTCGAAATACCCGGAAGTCCCGCGATATTCACCGTTACAGTGCAGATATCCGCCGTGTACATCTTAACGGGGTCGTTATCCTGCGCGCCGATTTTGTACGCGGGAGTAGGCGCCGTCGGCGTAAGAATAACGTCGCACTTTTCAAATATCTCCGAGTATTCCTTTATAATCTCCTGCTTCAGCGCAAGCGCTTTCTTGTAATATGCGTCGTAATAGCCGCTTGAAAGAGCGTAGTTTCCGAGAAGTATGCGGCGCTTTACCTCCTCGCCGAAGCCCTTGTTTCTGCTGTCGATAATAAGCTCGCCGTAGGTTCTTCCCTCGCCGCGATAACCGTACTTTATGCCGTCGAAACGCGAGAGGTTTGAAGCCGCCTCGGCGCAGGCTATCAGATAATACGCGGGAATTGCGTACTTCAAGCCCGGAATCGAACACTCGATAAGCTCCGCGCCCTGAGCTTCAAGCGCGCGGGCGGCGTCCATTACGCTCTTTTTCACGCAGTCGTCGATGGCGTTGGAGTAAAACTCCTTCGGAAGCGCGATTTTCATTCCCTTGACGGGCTGTCCGAGCTTCTCGGTGAAATCGGGAACGTCAATTCTCGCTGAGGTCGCGTCGTGACGGTCGCGCCCGCAGATTGCGTTCAGCAAAATCGCGCAGTCGCGCGCGTCGTTCGCAATCGGTCCTATCTGGTCGAGCGAGCTTGCGAACGCAACCAAGCCGTAGCGCGAAACTCTGCCGTAGGTCGGCTTGATGCCCGTAACTCCGCAGAACGAAGCAGGCTGACGAATCGAGCCGCCCGTGTCCGAGCCGAGAGCCGCAGGCGCAAGCGAAGCCGCGACTGCCGCCGCAGAACCGCCCGAGCTTCCTCCCGGAACGCGCTCCAAATCATAGGGATTTTTCGTCTTGGCGAACGCGGAGGTCTGCGTTGAACCGCCCATAGCGAACTCGTCCATAGAAGCCTTTCCGAGCAGCACAAAGCCCTGCTCGCTAAGCTTTTCGATTACGGTCGCGTTATACGGCGGAACGAAATTCTCAAGCATTTTGCTCGAGCAAGTAGTTTTCACGCCCTCCGTGCAGATGTTGTCCTTGATTGCAAGCGGTATTCCCGTAAGCGCGGAGGATTTTCCCGCGTCAATCAGCTTCTGCGCGTTTTCCGCGTCATGAAGCGCTTTTTCCTTGGTCACGGTAATGTATGAAAGCAGCTTTCCGTCGAGCCGCTCGATATTTCCGAGATATTCCCCGCAAAGCTCTGCGGCGCTTATCTTCTTTTCATCGAGAGCGCGGCGCAAATCGCGGATTTTTGCTCTTGTCAGGTCCATATTTCTCTCCTTATTCAACAACTTTCGGCACGACATAGCAGCCGTCCGTATTCTCGGCGTTCGCAAGCAGCTTTTCCGTCGGGAACGACTCCTCGGGAACGTCCTCGCGAGTGTCGCCTAAGCGAATTTCGTTATTATCCTTCGTGTCGTCGTATTCGAGGTCAAAGCTCTTGATTTCGTCCATAAGGTCAATTATGCTTCCCATTTCGCCCATAACCTTCCTCATTCCGTCGTCGTCATAGGACAGCTTCGACAGACCGCACAAATGCTCTATCGTTTTCAATTCCACAGCCATATAATCAGTCCTTTCTTTATATTCAAAAATAAAATACTCTTTAGGCTGCACCGCATAATTATTATCATTTAATCGCGCCGAGATTTTTTCGTCAGAATGAACAAAACGAACGAAGGAATACT
>DBIU01000047.1 GCA_002304735.1 Ruminococcaceae bacterium UBA794
ACCGTCGAAAAAGTCTCAAAGGGACTTTTCCGCCGAAGCATCCGCACTGCCCGCACTCATTGTCGGCTATGCCGACAATTCGCACAGTTGTGCGGATAGAAGTGTTTTTTGCCCCAGGAGACCCGTGGCAAAAAACGGATTAAAATGCCCGCTTCGCGGTCAATTTCGATATTTTCGACACTTTGGTATTTATCCCTTTTCTCCTCTTGCCTGACGCACCATATCTTCCACAACGATATCGTAGATTTCGCCGAGCGAGCGGCAGTATTCGAGAATTTTCCAAGGCTCGTTTGTGTGGAAATGAAGCTTTGCCACGTCGTCGTCCGCAACGACAAGCAGGCTGTCGCCGTCGAAATGCTCGCGGATATACTCGTCGATAACGTCCTCGTCGAGGTCCTGACCGTCAATCAAAAGCTGCGTGTCGTATCTGTACTGAATTTCTTCCATTTTAATTATCCTTTCTCCATTTCATTGAAATATCAAACGCTTTTACGCTGTGCGTAAGCGCGCCAAGACTGATTATATCAACGCCCGTTTTTGCTTTTTCGCGGATATTTTCAAGCGTGACGTTGCCCGAAGCCTCTGTTTTGGCTCTGCCGCCGATGTAATCGACCGCTTCCTTCATCTGCTCGTTCGTCATATTGTCGAGCATAATCACGTTCACTCCGCACGAAACCGCTTCCTTAACCTCGTCGAGATTTCTCGTTTCAACCTCAATTTGAAGCATATGTCCCGCCTTTTTGCGGAGCGCCTCGACAGCCGCGGTTATCCCGCCGTAAGCGTCGATGTGGTTATCCTTGAGCATTGCCGCGTCCGTGAGGTTATATCGGTGATTTTTGCCGCCGCCGACCGTAACCGCGTACTTTTGCAGCGCGCGCAGTCCGGGAAGCGTCTTTCTCGTATCGGTAATCGAAGCCTTTGTTCCCGCGACGGCTTCAACGCATTTGTTTGTATACGAAGCAATTCCGCTCATATGCTGGAGAATATTGAGCGAGGTGCGCTCGGCTTTGAGCATAAGCCGCGTATGACCGCTGAAATTCGCGATAATATCGCCCTTTTTTATCTTATCGCCGTCTTTCTTGAACAGCTCGATTTTCATATCGGGGTCGAGTATCGTGAAAACACGCAGCGCAGGCTCAATTCCCGCGAGAACGCCGTCGTCCTTCGACACGAAATACGCCTCTGAAACGCTTTCTTCGTTTATGAGCAAATCGGACGTGCTGTCGATGTAATTGATGTCCTCGGAAAGCGCGGTTTTAATGATATCGTCAATGTAAAAGGGGAGGAGTATCATTCTTCGTTTCTCCTTTCGAGAATTTCTTTTAGAATTATGTAGGCCACGGTAACGAGCGACTTCGTTTCAACAAAATCCGCGTTAATCTCAAATCCGCCCGCGTCAAGCGTATCCTTAAGCTCGCAAACGCGCTTGAAGCCTTTCTCCGCCTCGTCGTAATCGGGGAAAACGAAGTAGGCTTTCTGCATAATTTCGCGAATTTCGGTCTTGATGCCCTTTGGAAGCGGCTTGCCGTCGGGCGCGCTCATCGGATAATCAATCTCCGCGCGCCTGTCGGGAGTGAAATGAGCGTTGATGTCCTCGGCAATCAGCCGCGAGAAAACAAGCGCCTCGAGCAGCGAGTTTGAAGCAAGTCGGTTCTTGCCGTGAACGCCCGTGTGGGAACATTCTCCCGCCGCATAAAGTCCGCCGATGTTTGTCGCGCCCTTTCCGTCAACGTTTATTCCGCCCATAAGATAGTGCTGACAGGGATAAATCGGGATAGGCTCTTTCGTCATATCATAGCCCTTTTTGAGGACGTTTTCATAAATCATCGGGAAGTGGTTCTTGATGAAATCCGCGTCCTTATAGGAAATATCAAGCCAAAATTCGTCCGAGCCGGTTTTCTTTTGCTCCTCCATAATGCACTTTGAAACGACGTCGCGCGGAGCAAGCTCTTTGCGCTCAGGCTCGTAATTCGGCATAAAGCGCTCTTTTTTGCAGTTAAGCAGGTAAGCGCCCTCGCCGCGCACAGCCTCGGAAATCAGAAAGCACTCGCGCTCTTTTCTGTCGGCGAAGGCTGTCGGGTGGAACTGAACGTAGCTTAAATTGCGGATTTCAGCGCCGAGATTATAGGCAAGCTGAATACCGTCGCCGGTTGCAATAGCGGAGTTTGTGGTGTAGTTGTAGACGCGCCCGATGCCGCCCGTTGCGAGGATAACGTCGTCGGCGCAGTAATATTCGTGCTTGTTGTTTTCGGTTGTGAGAACGTCCGCGAAGAAAATCCCGTCCTTTTTCTCCAAGCGGCAAAGCACGGAATTGTTGATAACGGAAACATTTTCAAGCTTCGACACCTGACCTATGAGGTTGGTTTCGATTTCCTTGCCGGTTGTATCCTTGTGGTGAGCAATTCTGCGGCGCGAGTGACCGCCCTCGAGCGTAAGCGCAAGCGAACCGTCCGCGTTCCTGTCGAAGTCAACGCCATACTTCTCGACAAGCCGTTCAACGTCGCGCGGACCCTGTTCAACGAGAATTTTCACGTTGTCGAGATTATTCTTGTATTGACCCGCGATAAGGGTATCCTTGATGTGCAGCTCAAAATCGTCGTTTTTGCTGTCCATAACAGCGGCGACGCCGCCCTGCGCGAGCGCCGAGTTGCAGAGGGTTAGCTCGCGCTTGCTGAGCATAAGGATTTTCAGCCTGCCGTCGAGGTTAAGCGCGGCGTAAATTCCGGAAATGCCCGTGCCGACGATTATGACGTCGTATCTTTTGAATTTCATAATTCAGCCTTTCTATATTATTGACAAGAAGTCATTTTTTTGTTATAATAACTTCAAGTGTGTTTGTCGGTTAACGCTCCGTTTCTCACCGGAGCGGGTGTTTCCGCCGTTACCGGAAACCGGTAAGAGGGAGGACTGTATGAAAGAAGAAAGAGTTATTTTGGTAAGCGCCGATACCGGCGAATTTGACGTTGAAGCGTCGCTTGACGAGCTTTCGGAGCTTGTTGAAACGGCGGGCGCGGAGGAAATCGCGCGCGTTGTCCAAAAGCGCGACGCATACTGCGCGGCAACCGTAATCGGCGAGGGAAAGCTTGCCGAGGTTAAGGAGCTTTGCGAAAAGCTCGGCGCAAATCTGCTGATATTCGACTGCGAGCTTACCGCTTCGCAGATACGCAACATCGAGGAAGAAACGGACGTTCGCGTTATCGACAGAACGATGCTAATTCTCGATATTTTCGCGGGAAGAGCGGTTTCCGCCGAGGGCAAGCTTCAGGTTGAGCTTGCGCAGCTCCGCTATCGCCTGCCGAGGCTTATGGGAATAGGCGCGAGCCTGTCCAGACTCGGAGGCGGCATAGGAACGCGCGGTCCGGGTGAAACGCAGCTTGAAACCGACCGCCGTCATATCCGCAGGCGCATTGAAAAGCTTTCGGACGAGCTGAAAGAGCTTGAACAGCGGCGCGGCTTTTCGCGCGGCAGGCGAAAGAAGGACAACGTTCAAGTGGGCGCGATTGTCGGCTACACGAACGCGGGAAAATCAACGCTTCTGAACCTTTTGACGGGAGCGGGCGTTCTCGCGGAGGATAAGCTTTTCGCGACCCTTGACCCGACTTCGCGCGCAATCGAGCTTCCCGATGGGCGAAATCTCCTGCTTGTGGATACGGTTGGTCTTATCAGGCGGCTTCCGCACAACCTTGTCGAGGCGTTCAAATCAACGCTTGAGGAAGCGGCTTCCGCGGATATAATCCTGCACGTCTGCGACGTTTCCGACCCCGAAATCGCCGAGAAATCCGAGGTTACGCTGCGAACTCTCGCGGAGCTTGGCGCTTCGGAAATTCCCGTTGTGACCGTGCTTAACAAGTGCGATAAAATCACGGAGAATATTCCAACGGACGATAGGACCGTGAAAATCTCCGCGAAAAACAACGAGGGCATAGACGAGCTTCTGCGCGCAATTTCGCGAAATCTCCCGCAGACCTCGAAGCGAATGAAGCTGCTTTTGCCTTACGACAAGGCGGGTCTTTCGGCGCAGATACGCGAAAACGGCAAGATTTTCTCCGAGGAATACACCGAAAGCGGCATACTTCTGGACGCGCTCGTTGACGTTGTTTTGATAAAGCAGATGAGCGATTTTGAGGTTAAGTAATCAGATAATGACCTCGCAGCCGCCCGCGCTTCTCACGGAGAGAACGTGGCAGGAGTTGACGCCGAAAATCTTCTCCATTTTCATCTTGAACTGCTGGATATCCTCAAACGGCACGAACGCCTGCATCGAGCCGAAATATCCCGCCCCGTGAACGCGGCACGCGCCTTTTCTGTGAAGCGCGTTTTCAGCGGCGTTGAGCGCGATGCTGAGCGGCTGATGGCGCACGTCCGATGGCGTGTAGATGTTCTGTAAGTATTTGAACGACGAGTCGCCGCTCTCTTTGACTGACGACAGGAACCCGTCGAAATTATCGTTTTTCAGCGCGTGGACAATCTTCTCCACGCGCTCGTTTTCGCGGAAAAAGTGAATAGCGCGAAGAACCGCCCTGTCGCCAAATTCCTCCCGCAAATCCTTCATATTGAGCGTGATATCCTCGATTGCAAGCTGACGAAGGCTTTCACAGTCGAAATATTCGGCGATTTCTTTCATTTCGGAGTCGATAAGCGCGTATTCCGCGGAAAAATCGCCGTATTTCGCTCCCGTATCAACAATGCACAAAGCGTGGCTGTAATCGCTCAGATTAACGCGGATTTCCTCGATAATCGGCATATCTTCGTCCTTGAAATCAATCGCGACAAAGCCTCCGACCGCGCAGGCAACCTGGTCTATAAGCCCCGAAGGCTTCCCGAAATACTCGTTTTCGGCAAATCTCGCAATCTGCGAAAGAGTTGACGGGCGAATTTGACCGTTATTGAACAGATGAGTAATAATCGTTCCGACAAGTATCTCAAACGCCGCCGAACAGCCCAGCCCGCAGCTTTGAATTATTTTCGACGTCGTGTAAGCCTTGAAGCCGCCGATATTATAGCCGTTTCGCTTAAAGCCCTTCAGCGCACCGCGGATAAGCGCCGCCGAAGTGAGCTTTTCATCTTCCCTTGCGTCAAGGTCGTCGACGCTCACTTTTTCCTCGGGGAAGCCCTCCGATTTTATCGTGATAAAGCCGTCGTCCGTCGGCTGAACTACCGCAATCGTATCGAGGTCAATGCTCGCCGCAAACGCCTTTCCGCAGCTGTGAGTCGTGTGATTTCCGCAGATTTCCGTTCTTCCCGGAGCGGAAAAAAAGCGATGCTCGCCGAGCGTTCCGAAGTACTCCGCGAACCCACATTCCGCCGCGCGATAACGCATCTTCTGCGCCTCGACGGTATTCGGCGCGTATATTTCATCAATCTTTTTTACGGCAGGTTTCATATTTCGTCCTTTCAAAATGCAGTATTTTGCAGCTGCGAATAAGCCGTTTTGCAGCTTTTTTCAGTCTTTTTCCGTATAAAACATATGCTTTGCTTTCTCTTTGTGCGCGGAAACGCTCAAAACAAGTCCCATACACGCGTGCATCATAATCATCGCCGTTCCGCCCGTGCTTATGAACGGAAGCGGTATTCCGATTACCGGCACAACCGAAAGCACCATTCCGATATTAACGACGCAGTGGAAGAAAACCATCGCGAATACTCCCACGCAAATCAGCTTTCCGAGAGGGTCGGAAGCTCCCGAAGCGTTTGAAAGCAGCTTCAGACAAAGCATCGCAAGCGCAATCACAACCGCCATACACCCTATAAATCCAAGCGTCATTCCGATATACGAGAACACAAAATCGTTATACATTTCGGGAGTGTAGGTGTAATTTGAATTATCCTCGAAGCCAAGCCCCGTAAGCTGCCCCGAACCGAGCGCGATTGTGCCGTTGTACTGCTGCAAATAGAGATTAAGCCGCTCTTCTTCCTGCATCTGCTTGTCGAACAGTATTATAAAGCGGTATCTGTGGTGGTCCTGCATAACGTAATTCCACACCACATACACTATCGGCGGCGTTACAGCAAGCGCGCCCGCGATATATTTCCAAGAAATTCCACCCATAAACAGCATACAGATGAATATAAACAGGAAAACAAGCGCCGAGCCTGCGTCGCCCTGAATAATAATCAGTCCCACGGGAAACAGCCCGTGTACGCAGACAAGCAGAAAATGCTTCGGCGAATTTAGCTTGTCGCCGAGCTTTGAAATGTGCGTCGCGAGCGTTATTATAAACACAAATTTCAGTATCTCGGACGGCTGAATATTGATAAATCCGAAGTCAAGCCAAGCTATATCGTCGTCGCGGTGACGTCCGAGCGGCGTAAACAGCAGCAATTGCAAAATCAAAGCGACAGGCGCGTAGACAAACCACATCTTCGAGATAAATTTGTAGTCGATAAAGCTTATTCCCACAGCCGTGACAATCCCGAGAATTGCCGCCGCAAGCTGCGTCGTCACAACAGACTCGCTCTCGACGACGCCGGTTTCGTACATTGAGTTTACAAGAAAAATATCGAAAGCCGTTATCGCAATGCAGATAAGCGGAAGCAGCTTGTCGATATGTTTGAGATGGCTTAGCAAAAATTTGAAAAAAGATTTTATTCCGGTCATATTTTCAAGTCCATTTTACAGTTTTTTTACATACACATCTTATTATATACTTTTTTTCAGCTTTTTTCAATAGAAATCTTACTATTTTAGCTTTCATCTAAAATTTCGCCGAAAATGCCAAAAAGCCGAGGATTTTGTTGAAATCTTCGGCTTTTTTAACAATATTTTTATCTTGCCGCGCTTTTTTTCAGCACAAGCTTTTTCATAAACTCGCTTGAGTGAAGCGGTCTGCCGTTTACGATGCCCTGAATGAAGTCGATTTTGTATTTCTTTGCCGTTTCGAGCTGTTTTGCGTTGTCGACGCCTTTTATGCAGATTTTTATTCCCTTTTCGTGCGCTTTTTCGATAAACGTTTTAACGTAAGCCGCGGAAATCTCGTCGCCGCAAAGCCTGTGTATATCAAGCTTTATCATCTTTATGTACGGATTTTCGAGCATCGCTTCCGTCAAAAATACCCTCTGTCTGTCGTTTGCCACAATGTTCACGCCGAGCTTGTCGAGCTGCTTCAGATTAACGCTGCTTCTGACGAGCGTTCCCGAGCTTTCCGAGGTTATCACGTTTATCGCGTCCGGCGGAAGCTCGTTTTCCAAAAGCGCCTGCTTAAGCGCGATTATGCTGCCCGCGGAGCTGAGCGTGCTTTCGGCTATGTGATAACCGATTTTGAAGCCTTCAATCCCGCTTTCGCGTATTTTTGCGCAAAATTCGCACATTCTTTCCATCGAAAACGCATAGAGCCTATCGCCAAGTCCTATGCTCTCGACAATCGGAAGGTAGCGCTCTTTCGATAAGATAAGGTCGCCGCTCGACCACAGCATATGCCCCTCGCAGTACGCAAGCTCGCCCGTACGCGCGTTTACAATCGGCGTGTACAGGAAGTAAAATCCCTTGAAATTATTCTCCGCAGAGTCGATTATCAGCTTTCTGACGCGAAGATTATCCTCGAGCTTCTCCTCAAGGTCAACCGAATAGCTCACGGGTTCGCCGGCTTTTCTTTCTTTCGCAAGCCGAAGCGTCTTTGTCGCCGCTCTTACGCAGTCGCTGAAGCTGTAAATATCGTCGGGATAAAACGTAATTCCCGCATACATCTCGATTTTGTACTCGGTTTCGTTCAAAAACCACGGCGACTGAAATTTTTTCAGTATCGTCCGCGCAAGCGCCGCCGTAATCTCTTTATCGCCTTTTTCAAGCGTTATCATAAGTATGTCGTTTGAATAGCGGTAAATTCGTCTTTTGCAGCTTACGGGTATTGCGGAAATGTATTCCGCGACGCTTTTTATCACATCGTCCGCGTAATGATAGCTTATTGATTCGGTCATCGACTTGTAATTCGAGATTTCAACCGAAATTATAGAGCAGGCTTCCGCGTGCGCTATTTTTTCTTTCATATCGCGCTCGAACGCGCTTTCGTTCGGTATTCCCGTCGCGTGGTCCGTGTAGGCGAGCCTTTCCAGATGCTCCCGCGACAGCGCAAGCTCGTTTTCCATAAGCGAACGGTAAATCAGCGTCGCCAAAATCGACGAAAGGCTTCGCAGCATCTTTCTGTCGCGGTTTGACCACGTTCTGTCCGTTTGATTTGACACGAATACCACAACGCCCTTTGCTTTTCCGTTTTCAAAAAGCCTTGAAACCGCGCAGCTTCTGTTGTTTTTGGACGGCTTTCCGCGCAGCTCCTCCTCGCTCGTGCAGACAACGGCGTTTGAGTCTAGAAGCTCGTTTATTCTGTCGCTTTTCACAAGGTCCGTCACCGTCGGAAGCAGATTTCCCGCCTCGTCCCAGCGATATACCTTTACGGGGTTTGCGTCGTCCGCACAGTAAAGCATCTTCTCAAGCCCGAAGTAATCGTTTATTATCGGAATTATATTCGCGAAAGCAGCCGCGGTGTTCTCGCTTTTCAGCGTAAACGAATAAACGTTATTTATGATAATCTGGTCCTCGAAGTTCTCGCCGAGAAGCTTGTTTGCGTTTTGGCTGTTCTCCATTTCCTCGCCGATTACAACGTAGGAATTTGCTATCTCCGACACCGTTTGAACCATTATTTCAAGCAGCGGCGCGCTTTCGTTCACGTCCTCGAGCGATTCTCCCGCGATTATCCAGCTTGCAAGCGTTCTGTGCTTAACGCGGATATTTTTCTTGCGCTGATAGCTCATTTTATTGATATTCGCCTTTTTATCCTGACGATATGCGGACGCAATAATGCTCCCGTCGTTTGCCACAATAGCAGAGTAAAGCCCCTTTATATGCGAAAACGGCTGCTGTATCAGCTCGAGATAATCCGCGCCGAGAATATCGCGCAAATCCGGCTCGCCGTCCGATTTTATCGCTTCCTTTATCTTCGTGCGAAACTTATGCATAACGGCGTCCTCGCTCTCGCACTCAAGATATTCGGTTACGTCGAAAATCATTCCGCAGAAATCCGTCGCGCCCTTTGACGGGTGGTCCGCGCCCGCCGACATAAAGAACCAGCGGTATTCTTCGCCCATTTTCAAGCGAACGTGAGTTCTTATGCCGCTTCCCTTGCCGTTTATTATCTCGTTTACCGCGCTGCAAAACGGCATATAATCATCGGGGTGGATAATTTCGCTTAAAAGCGCTTTTCTTTTTTCCGCAAACGGGTTTGTTCTCGCGAAAAACTCAATCGGAAAGCCGGATTTATACTTCATACAAAACGCGTAATTCCCGCTGTTCATCACTGCTTTGTCAAGCCTAGACACTCATATCACCTCTTGTCTGACGGATTATTGAAAATGCGTCTAACACACATTAAATATTACTATTCTCCCATTATTTTCATTATACCAAATTATTTTCAATATTGCAAGTCCTTTTTCGCTTTTTCCACAAATATTATACATTTTTGGAATAACTTTTGTGAATGTTGACAATTGATTTGACGATAACGCGAATTTCCGAGCGCTGCCGAAAAAACCCCTTGCCGCAAACGCAGGATTGTGTTATAATAAAAATATATGCAAAACAGAATAGAGGAAAATTATGGTTATTATTAACGTAAACATTAAATCTATGGCGGACAACGACTTTGAAAACGGCTATGTCCGCGCAAACGGCGGAGTTTTCACGGAAATCGGCGATATGAGAGATTATTCTCCCGCAGACGAGCAGGTTATCGACGGAAATGGCGCTTGGCTTTATCCCGGTTTTATAGACGCGCACTGCCACCTCGGAATGTGGTCGGACGCGCTTTGCTTCGAGGGCGAGGACGGAAACGAGGATACCGACCCCGCAACTCCTCAGCTTCGCGCTATCGACAGCATTAACGCGCTTGACAGGTGCTTTGCGGACGCGGCGGGCGCGGGCGTAACCGCGGTTTGCACGGGCGTTGGGAGCGCAAACCCCATAGGCGGCTCGTTCGCGCTTATCAAAACCTACGGCTCGAAGCGCGTAGACAGGCTTGTCGTAAAAAGTCCCGCGGCAATCAAGTTTGCGCTCGGCGAAAACCCCAAAAGCACCTACAACGACCGCGATGAAACTCCCGTTACGCGAATGGCGACGGCGGGAATTATCAGGGAAAACCTCGCAAAGGCGCTTCGCTACAAGGAAGAGCTTGACGAATACAACCGCACGAAGGGTACGGACGACGAAACCTCGCGTCCCGATTTCGACGCGAAGTGCGAGGCGCTTTTGCCGCTGTTTAACGAAAAAGACAAGCTCAAAGCGCATTTTCACTGCCACCGCGCGGACGATATCTTCACGGCGATTAGGCTTTCAAAGGAGTTTAACCTCGATTACGTTCTCATTCACTGCACGGACGGCGCGGTTATCGCGGACGAGCTTTCCGAGGATATGCCGCAGGTTATTCTCGGTCCGCTGATGGGCGACAGGGGAAAGCCCGAGCTTGCAAATCACGATATAAGAACGCCCGCCGTTCTGCACGAGAACGGGATTAGCTTCGCTATTTGCACCGACCACCCCGAAACCCCTATTCAGTATCTCCCGCTTACCGCGGCGCTTGCCGTAAGGGGCGGACTTTCGCGCGGGGAAGCGCTCAAAGCTATCACGATAAACGCGGCGAAAATTATCGGCGCGGAGGACAGAATAGGCTCGGTTGAAGTCGGAAAAGACGCGGACTTCTCGCTTTTCAGAGGCGACCCGCTCGATTTAACCGTAACTCCCGAGCTTGTCTGCGTTTCGGGTAAAATTGTTGAAGGAGAAAAGCTGTTATGAGAGAAATAAACGCGCAGGAAATTACCGAAGCCGTCGCAAGGCTTTGCGTTGAAGCAAATCTTCATCTTCCGGACGGAATGAAAGAGTGTATAGCGAACGCTCGTGAAAAGGAAAAAAGCGAGCTTTGCAAAAGCGTTCTCGGCGACCTCGAGCAAAATCTTATCGCCGCGGACGAGCTTTCCGTGCCGATTTGTCAGGATACGGGAATGGCGGTTGTTTTCGCGGAAATCGGTCAGGACGTTCACATTTCGGGCGGCGCTTTCGAGGACGCGGTGAACGAGGGCGTGGCAAAGGGCTATGTCGAGGGGAAGCTTCGGCTGAGCGTTGTCGGCGACCCGATTGAGCGCGTTAACACGGGAAACAACACCCCCGCCGTTATTCACACGAGAATTGTGCCGGGCGATAAAATCAGCCTTATGGTTGCGCCGAAAGGCTTCGGAAGCGAGAATATGAGCAGGCTTAAAATGTTCACGCCGTCCGCTTCTAAGGAGGATATCGTTGATTTTATCGTTGAAACGGCTTCCGTTGCGGGGAGCAATCCCTGCCCGCCGATTGTCGTCGGAGTGGGAATAGGCGGCGATTTTGAACAGTGCGCGTATCTTGCGAAAAAAGCGCTCTGCCGCGACCTCTCGGTAAGAAATCCCAAGCCGCTTTACGCGGAAATGGAAAAAGCCGCGCTTTGCGGAATAAATCGGCTCGGAATAGGCGCACAGGGCTTCGGCGGCACGCAAACCGCGCTTTACGTCAACATCGAACAGGCGCCCACTCATATCGCGGGGCTTCCCGTCGCCGTGAATATGGGCTGCCACGTCACAAGGCACGCGGGCTGCGTAATCTGAAAAAATCCGCGGAATTATGCAACTTTTTTCAGCACTGTCGGGTATTATTAGTAAATCGGAGTTTTTTATGGAATTTTCACTGAAAACATCGGAAAGCTTCAACGAGGTAATGCGGCACTATCTGCCGATGGTTTATCGAATAGCTTTCACGCGGCTCGGAAACGCGTCTGACGCGGAGGACGCCGCGCAGGACGTTTTTGCGCGTTATTTTAAGGCGGATAAGACCTTCGACTCCGAGGAGCATCGCAAGGCTTTTCTTATCAGATGCGCCGTGAATAGGGCTAATTCCATCGCTACAAGCGCTCACGCAAAGCATATTTCGCAGAGCGATTATCTCGAAAATCTGCCCGAAAGCGAGCTTTCCGCGGGAGATATCACGGGCGAAGCCGCTCTCCGTGCGGAAATGCGCCGCGAGGTGCTGAAAGCGGTTTTGGAGCTTCCTCCGAAATACCGAACGGCGGTTTATTTGTTTTACTTCGAGGATATGACGATAGCGCAGATTGCACGGGCGACGCGTTCGGGCGAAAATACCGTGAAATCGCGCCTTTCGAGAGCGCGGGAAAAGCTGAAAATCGCGCTCGGCGAGCTTGAATTTGATTGAGGGGAGAGATTTTTATGAAATTCAGCGAGGAATATAAATCGGCGATGAACGAAATCACTCCCGACGAGAAAGCCGCCGAGAGAATTGAACGCGCGGTTTTGGATAAAATTGCGGAAAAACCCGCGAAATCCAAGCGCAAAACCCCCATTTTTATCGGAACGGCGGTTTCGGGAGCGGCTGTCTGCGCGGCGATTGCGTGCGTTTTCATTTTCAGAACGAACAGCTTTTCGGGCGGCTCTTTGAACAACGCGATTTGCACCGATTCAAAGATGTATTCGCAGAGCTATGACGGAACGCTGGAAACTGTCGGTTCTGCGGAAGATTTTGTATCTTCAAGCTCCGCGGTTGCCGCCGGCGATGACAATGATAAGTATTATCCGAGCGCGGGGCTTTCCGGTTCTGGGACAAAGGCAGAGCAATGCACGACAGACGAAGCGATGAACGATGTTTTTTGGGACGTTGAAAACGCGTTTACGCTTGAATTTACCGCAGACGGCGGCGTTATCGTGAAAAAAGGCGATTATTGCGAGGAATTTGAGCAAACCTGCCTTGTGGAGCGGTTTTCTTCGCCGCAGAAAGACCTCTCTCTTGCGATATCCGACGTCGGCGAAAAGCGGTTTATCCGCATTGACGGAGCTCGGCTTTACCTTTTCGACGACGATTTGCAGACGGCGAAGTATTTTAAGAAACAATAAGCCAAAGCGGGACTTTAAGCCCCGCTTTTTGTTATTTCGCGCTTGCGTACCGGACAAGCTTTGCGATTTCGTCCGCGATTATCCTGTCGCGGGCGTTTCCGTTTACCATAAAAGTGCTGTTGCGCTTGTAGATTTTGCTCCGCGTTTCGTAAAGCTCGCGGAGCTGCTCCTTCGTGTTTTTCACGACAAGCGGGCGGTTTTTGTCGCCGCTTATCCGCTGATAACACATCTCGAAATCCGTGTTTATATACACCGAAATTCCGTTTTCCCGCGCGTATTTCGCGGTTTCATCATTAATCAGCGCGCCGCCGCCCGTCGCCACAACGCAGCCCTTTGCAAGCTCCCGAATATACTTCGCTTCAAGAGCGCGGAAGTGCGGTTCGCCGAATTTATCGAATATTTCGGGAATAGTCAGCCCCTCCGCGTTCACAATATATCTGTCGAGGTCGATGAATTTCATTCCGAGCCGCTTTGCCGTCATTCTTCCGATATGGCTTTTTCCGCAGCCCATAAACCCGCATAAATACACGCTCATACTAAATTCTCCATATCGGTAATCAGCTTATCGATATCGCTTTTATTGAATTTCGCGCCGTACCATATTTCGTGCGCCGCGACCGCCTGCAAAACAAGCATCGCCATTCCGTTCAAGCCCTTTTTGCCCTTTTCGCGCGCGGTTTTCACGAGAAGCGTTTCCTTTGGATTGTACACAACGTCGAAAACATACTCGAATTTCCCGACGACTTCTTCCGTGCAGGGCATTTTGTCGCTTTTCGGGAACATTCCCACGGGACACGCGTTTATCAGCAAATCGCCGCCGTCCGATTTGTCGAGGCAGCCGTTTTCGATTGCCGTAATTTTAACCGAAGCGTCCGATTTCTGCGCTTTTATCTCCTCGGCAACCTTTTCCGCGAGCGGAATATCGCTTTTCAGCGCCGCAATAGTAAGCTTTGCGCCCTCAAGCGCCGCTTCAATGCAAATCATTCTCCCGACGCCGCCGCAGCCTATTACCGTAACTCTTGACGAAAGCGCCGCTCCGAGCATTTCAATCGACTTTGTAAAGCCGATTACGTCCGTATTGCAGCCGAGCTTTTCGCCGCCTTTAACGCAGTTTACCGACGAATAACGCGCGGCGCCCTCGGAAAGCCTGCTGCAATAGTCGATTATCGCGACTTTATGCGGTATCGTGACGTTAATTCCCGCAAATTCATCGAGAAAAGCGTATTTTTCGGGTAATTCTTCGGGCGAAATGTCGAGAAGCGAATATTCCGCGGGTTTTCCCGACAGCTCGAACAGACGCGTGTGAATTTGCGGCGAAAGCGAATGACCGAGCGGGTGACCGATAAGGCAGTATTTTTCCATCGAATTACGCTCCTTTGACGGCGGCAAGCGCTTTTTCAAGCGTTTCCGCGTTCTCGATATTCGTGAAGATAACGCCCCTGAGCGTCTTTCTTACAAGTCCCGTGAGAACCTTGTTCGGGCCAAGCTCGATAAACGCTTCAATTCCGTCGTTCTGCATCGCGTTAAGCTCGTCAGTAAACTTAACGGGCGAACAAATGTGCGCCGCGAGATAGCTCGGCATATCCGAGAAATCCGTCAGCTTTTTGCCGTAAAGATTAGCGTAGAAATCGCATTTCGGCGCGCTGAACGTGAAATCCTTGACCGCCGCCTTAAACTCGTCCGCCGCGCTTTTCATCATCCTTGTGTGGAACGCAGCCGAAACCGCAAGCTTAACCGAGCGTTTGCCCATTTCCGTGAACTTCGCGATTGCTTCGTCAATCGCCGCCTGTTCGCCCGCGATAACCGTCTGAACGGGAGAATTATAGTTTGCGGGCGCGGCAAAGCCGTTTACGCTTCCGCAAACGCTGTCGATTTCCTCGTTCGTGCAGCCGATAATCGCCGCCATTGCGCCCTTTGAGTTCTCGGCGGCTTTCGCCATAGCCTCGCTTCTCAGCTTAATCGCCTTGTACGCGTCCTCGAGCGTCAACATTCCGCTTGCGTACATCGCCGCGTATTCGCCGAGCGAATGTCCCGCGACAGCGTCGCAGCAAAGCCCGTTTTCTCGCGCCGCGCAAAGCGAAATAAGCGACGCCGTGAAAATAGCGGGCTGCGAAAGGCGCGTCTGCGCGAGCTCCTCGGCGGAGGCGTTCGCGAGCTTGTCTTTTAGGTCAAATCCCATAATGTCCGAGCCGCACTCGAGGATTTCTTTCGCGGGCGTGTATTTTTCCGCAAGCTCCAGACCCATTCCCTGATACTGCGAGCCTTGTCCCGAAAATAAAAACGCTTTCTTCATTTTTCATTTTCCTTTCACATTTAATTTTATCATAACTCTTGACAAATTACACAAAATAGGGTAAAATGTTATTGTATTATTTTGTGCCTGTGTATTATTATACATTATTTTTTGACCAAAATCAAGGAGATTTTTCAATGAGCGGAATAGAAATTGTCGGCACGGGAAGCTATTTTCCCGAGTTTACCGCGGATAACGCGAAGTTTACGGAGTTTCTCGACACGTCGGACGAGTGGATTACAACCCGCACCGGAATTAAACAGCGCCATATCGCCGTTGATATTCCGAACTATGAAATGGGCGTGAGAGCGGCGAAAAACGCCGTCGAAAATGCGGGAATTTCCCCCGAGGAAATAGACCTTATTATCGTCACAACCTGCACGCCGGACTTTTTCTATCCCGCAATGTCCTGCCTTATTCAAAAGAAAATCGGCGCGAAAAACGCGTCCTGCTTCGACGTAAACAGCGCCTGCACGGGCTTTATCACCGCCGTTGATATCGCTCACAAGTTCCTCGAAAACGGCAAGGATAAGACCGTTCTTATCGTTTCGAGCGAAAAGCTTTCCTCGCAGACCGATTACACCGACCGCGCTTCCTGTATTCTTTTCGGCGACGCGGCGGGAGCCGTTGTCCTCAGAAAGAGCGAAAAGCGCTTCGCTTCGTTTATGGGAGCGGAGGGCGACGAGTTCGAGGCGCTTTACTGCAAGGTTCATTACGAGAGCAACTGCCCGTTCTACAAGAGCGGCGAGGACTTTTTCAACAACCGCTTCGATACCTTTGAAAAGAAGAATTATCTCGTTCAGGACGGGAAAGCGGTCTATAAATTCGCCGTAAACGCTATGGCGAACGCGGTCACGACCGTTGCGAAGGATTTCGGGATTACCCCCGAGGAGCTTGACGTTGTTATTCCGCATCAGGCAAATCTGCGAATTATCGCAAAGGCTGCCGAGCTTCTCGATATCCCGTTTGAGCGCGTTTACACGAATATCGAGTATATGGGAAACGTTTCGAGCGCGTGTATCCCCGTGGCGCTTGACGAGCTTAACCGCGCGGGAAAAATCACAAGCGGGAAAAAGCTCTGTCTTGTCGGTTTCGGCGCGGGACTGACCTATGGCTCGGTTATTATGGACATATAAACCGATACCGTCGAAAAAGTCCCAAAGGGACTTTTCCGCCGAAG
>DBIU01000048.1 GCA_002304735.1 Ruminococcaceae bacterium UBA794
ACCGTCGAAAAAGTCTCAAAGGGACTTTTCCGCCGAAGCATCCGCACTGCCCGCACTCATTGTCGGCTATGCCGACAATTCGCACAGTTGTGCGGATAGAAGTGTTTTTTGCCCCGGGAAACCCGTGACAAAAAACGGATTAAAATTCCTGCTTCGCGGGCAGAATCTACTATTTCGACAGACTGATAAAACTA
Organism: Ruminococcaceae bacterium UBA794; assembly: GCA_002304735.1. Taxonomy (GTDB): domain Bacteria; phylum Bacillota; class Clostridia; order Oscillospirales; family Ruminococcaceae; genus CAG-115. The sequence continues at coordinate 195 of DBIU01000048.1, forward strand.
TATTTATATATCAGAAGGGAATAATTATGAGCAAAACAGCTATTGTCACCGGTTCGGGAAGAGGAATAGGCGCGGCCATCGCAAAGCGCCTCGCAAAGGACGGCTTCGACGTCGTCATAAACGAGCTTTCCGCGGAAGCGGGAGAGCAGACGGCGGAGGAATGTCGCGCACTCGGAGTTAAGGCGAGCGTTTACGCGTGCGATGTGTCGGATTACGCTCGGTGCGAGGAAATGGTGAAGAAAGTCAAGGAAGAATTTGGCTCAATCGACGTTCTCGTTAACAACGCGGGCATTACGCGCGACGGCTTGCTTCTCAGAATGAGCGAGGAAACCTACGACGACGTTATCAGAATTAATCAAAAATCCGTGTTTAATATGACAAAGCTTGTCGGAGCGGTTATGCTTCGGCAGAAAAGCGGAAGCATCGTTAATCTCGCTTCCGTTGCGGGACTTTACGGAAATCCCGGTCAGATGAACTATTCCGCGTCAAAGGGCGCGGTTATCGCGATGACGAAAACCTCCGCGAAGGAGCTGGGTTCGCGCGGAATCAGAGTTAACGCGGTCGCCCCCGGCTTTATCAGCACTCCGATGACCGATAAGCTCACGGACGAGCAGAAAAACGCGGTTCTCGCGCAGATTGCGATGAAGCGTTACGGCACGGCGGACGAGGTTGCGAACGTCGTCGCGTTCCTTTGCGGCGAGCAGTCGTCCTATGTTACCGGACAGATTATCGAAATCAGCGGCGGACTGAGTATGTAACGGAGGATTTATGGATAAAAGAGTTGTAATTACGGGACTTGGCTGCGTTACGCCTTGCGGAAATTCGCCCGAGGAGCTTTGGAACAGCCTTCTCGAGGGCAGACACGGCTTCGAGCTTGCGCCTTGGTTTCCCGAACAGGAGCCGGATAGCCTCAATGTCGTCGCAAGAGTAAAGAATTTCGACCCGACCTGCGTTATCGATAAAAAAGAAGTCCGCAGAAGCGACGTTATTTCGCAATATGCGATTTACTCCACCGAACAGGCTCTCAAGGACGCGGGAACGGATTTCAAGGACCTCGACCCGTTCAGAGTGGGCTGCGTTATCGGAAGCGGCATAGGCGGCATTGAAACGACCTATGAGGAAATGTTCAACTATCGCGAAAAAGGCAACAAGCGCGTTTCCGTGTTCACGATTACAAAGATGATAGGTAATATGGCGGCGGGTATGGTTGCTATCAGATACGGCTTCAAAGGCTCGAATTTCTGCGTTACGACGGCTTGCGCTTCGGGTACGCAGTCGATAGGCGAGGCCTTCAGAATGATTAAGCACGGCTATCTTGACGCGGCTGTTGCGGGCGGCACGGAACACTCGGATATCGGCTTCTGTTTCGCTTCGTTCAATAATATGAAAGCAATCACGCGCTCTCAGGACGTTGACAGGGCTTCAATCCCGTTTGACGCGGAGAGAAGCGGATTTGTCCTCGGAGAGGGCTGCGGAATTGTCGTTCTTGAGGAATATGAACACGCAAAGGCGCGCGGCGCGAAGATTTACGCGGAAATCAAGGGCTACGGCTCGACCTGCGACGCTTTCCACGAAACAAGTCCCGACCCGGACGGCGCGGGCGGCGCAATGGCGATGAGGCTCGCAGTCGAGGAGGCGGGTATTCCGTTTGAGCAGGTGAACTATATCAACGCTCACGGCACGTCGACTCATATGAACGATATTACCGAAACGAAGGCTGTTAAAGCCGCTTTCGGCGAACACGCGAAGAATATCGCGGTGAACTCCACAAAGTCGATGACGGGACATCTTCTCGGCGCGGCAGGCGGCGTTGAGGCTATCGTCACGGCGCTTTCCGTCAAGAACGAAAAGGTTCACCGCACGCTCGGCTACAAAACCCACGACCCCGAATGTGACCTTGATTACGTCGCGGAGGGAACGCGCGAAATGAAAATTACCGCGGCTTTGAGCAACTCGCTCGGATTTGGCGGTCACAACGGCTGTATCTGCCTTGTGCCGATTGACGACTAAATTGAACAGCGGAGGATTATTATGAGTACAAAAGAAAAGGAATTTACCCCAATCGAGGATTCCGTTGAGTGCGTTGAGGCGCTTGCGAAAATCGTCAGAGAGAACAAGCTCTCCAAGATAAAAATAAGCACGGAAACGATTGATATTACAATCGAGGGCGAAAGCCGTCCGCTCGGCGGAATTATGCCGCCTATTGCAATCCCGCAGGCTGCGCCCGCTCCGAGCGCCTTCGCGGCGGAAAAAGCCGAAGCGGTTTCGGGAAAAATCATAACTTCTCCGATTGTCGGAACGTTTTATTCCTCTCCTTCTCCCGAAAAGCCCGCTTTCGTCAATGTCGGCGATAACGTAAACGCGGGCGACGTTGTGTGCATTATCGAGAGTATGAAGCTGATGAACGAGATTAACAGCGAATTTTCGGGCAGGGTTGCCGAAATTTACGTCGGCAACGGCGAATCCGTTGAATTTGGTCAGAAGCTTATGAGGATTGAATAAGGAGAGTTTATGACGTTAAATCTTGAGCAAATCAAAGAAATTATCCCGCATCGCGACCCGTTTCTGCTTATCGACGAGGTTACGGAGCTTGAACCTGGCGTGCGCGTTATTGCGAAAAAGTATCTCAAGCCCGATGAATACTGGTTTAAGGGGCATTTTCCCGCTCAGCCCGTAACTCCCGGAGTGCTGATGATTGAAATGCTGGCGCAGGCGGGCGCGGTTTGCGCGCTTTCGCTTCCCGAAAATAAGGGCAAAATCGCGTTTTTCGCGGGTATCGACAAGGCGCGTTTCAGAGGACAGGTGCTTCCCGGAGATACTCTCGAGCTTTTCGTTGAAATGACGGAGCAGAGAGGTCCTATCGGCTTCGGAAAAGCCGTTGCCAAGGTTAACGGCAAGAAGGTTGTGACCGCGGAGATTTCTTTTGCGGTTGCCGAGCCGAAAAGTGAATAATTTGGAGCTGACGGAATGTTTAATAAAATACTTATCGCAAACCGCGGTGAAATCGCCATTCGCATAATGAGAGCCTGCCGAGAACTCGGGATTAAGACAGTTGCGGTCTATTCCGAGGCGGATAAGTCCGCGCTTCACGCGCAGATTGCAGACGAAGCAGTGTGCATAGGTCCCGCCGCTTCAAAGGACAGCTATCTCAACACAAAGGCGATTATCGCAGCGTGCGAAATTACCCACGCGGAGGCTATTCACCCCGGATTCGGGTTCCTCTCGGAGAACGCGGATTTCGCAAGACTTTGCGAGAAATGCGGAATTGCTTTCATAGGTCCAACGGGCGACGTTATGGACGCTATGGGCGACAAGGCGAGCGCAAAGCAGACTATGAAAAACGCGGGAGTTCCCGTTATTCCCGGCTCGGACGGCGTTGTTCCGTCGCTCGAGCGCGCTTACGAGGTTTGCCGCGAAATAGGTTATCCCGTTATGCTGAAAGCTTCGGCGGGCGGCGGCGGGCGCGGTATTCGTCTTGTCAACAGCGAAAACGAGCTTGAAAGCAATTATCTTACCGCAAGCAAGGAAGCGCTCGATTTCTTCGGGAACGGCGATATTTATATCGAAAAATTCCTTGTAAATCCGCGCCATATCGAGTTTCAGCTTCTCGCGGACAATTACGGGAACGTCGTTCATCTCGGCGAGCGCGACTGTTCGCTTCAGAGAAGAAACCAGAAGGTTCTCGAGGAAAGTCCAAGCCCCATTATGACCGAGGAGCTTCGCGAGAGAATGGGAAACGCGGCGGTGAGCGCGGCGAAAGCCTGCGGTTATCGCAACGCGGGAACGATAGAATTTCTTGTCGATAAGGACAAAAACTTCTATTTTATGGAGATGAATACGCGTATTCAGGTTGAACACCCCGTAACCGAGTTTGTCACGGGCATCGACCTCGTTAAGGCGCAAATCAGAATTGCCGCGGGAGAACGGCTTTGGTTCTCGCAGAAGGACGTTAAGGTTACGGGTCACGCAATCGAGTGCAGAATTAACGCCGAGGACCCGCTTCACGGCTTCCGTCCTTGTCCCGGAACGATTACTTCGCTTCATTCTCCGGGCGGTTTTAACGTGAGAATTGACAGCGCCGTGTATTCGGGCTACACAATCCCGCCGTATTATGACAGTATGATTGCAAAGCTCATTGTAAAGGGCGCGGACAGGGATGAGGCAATCGCGAAAATGCGCGTTGCGCTCGCCGAGTTCATTATCGGCGGCGTTGAAACGAACATTGATTTTCAGCTCAGGCTGCTGCGCGATGAGAATTTCATCGGCGGCGAGTTCGACAACGGTTATCTTAACCGAAAAAACGTAATGGAGGATTAATCGCCGATGAATATTGAAGATATGTTCAAGGTCGTCAAGGCGCGTTTCACCGACGATAATCATTCTTCCGCGCAGGCGGCGAAGGACGTTGAAATCCCGCAGGGGCTGCTGTTCAAATGCCCGCGCTGCGGCGGAGTTCTCTATAACGAGGAATTTGTGAACGCGATGAAGGTCTGCCCGAAATGCGGCTATCACGCGCGTCTGACGTGGCAGGAGCGGCTTGACCTCACGGTTGACGGCGGAAGCTTCAGGGAGCTTGACGAAAATCTCGTTTCGCTAAATCCCATCGGCTTCCCGCACTATGAGGAAAAAGTCGCGAAAATGCGCGAGCAGTGCAATATGAAAGAGGCTATCGTTACGGGAGAATGTACAATTCGCGGTTATCGCTGCGTTCTCGGCGTTATGGACAGCCACTTTATGATGGCGAGTATGGGAAGTGTTGTCGGCGAGAAAATCACGCGCGCTTTCGAGTACGCAGCAGAAAAAAAGCTCCCCGTGATTATGTTCACGGCGTCGGGCGGCGCGAGAATGCAGGAGGGAATTATCTCGCTTATGCAGATGGCGAAAACCTCCGGCGCCGTTAAACGTCACAGCGACGCGGGCGGACTTTATGTAACCGTACTTACCGACCCGACGACGGGCGGCGTTCAGGCTTCGTTTGCGAGCCTTGGCGATATTCTTATCGCAGAGCCGAAGGTGCTTATCGGATTTGCGGGCAGGCGCGTTATTCAGAATACCGTCCGCACAAGGCTTCCCGACGATTTCCAGTCCGCGGAATTTCAGATGGAGAGCGGCTTGCTTGATATGATTGTCGAGCGCGGAATGATGAGAAAAACGCTCTCGAATATTTTGAAGCTTCACGGCTTTCCAAAGGAGGCGCGCTGATGAATAATCTTACCACTTGGGAGCGTATGGAGCTTATTCATAACAAGAACCGCCCCACCGTAAACGACTATATTCCCGCGCTTTTCACGAGATTTATGGAGTTTCACGGCGACAGAATGTGCGGCGACGACGGCGCGATTATCGGCGGAATCGGCTTTTTGAGCGATACTCCCGTTACGGTTCTCGCGCAGGTTAAGGGCAGAACGCTCGATGAAAACAAGAAGTCGAACTTCGCGATGCCGCACCCCGAGGGCTACCGAAAGGCGTTGCGCCTTGCGAAACAGGCCGAGAAATTCCACAGACCGATAATCTGCCTTGTCGATACTCCCGGCGCGTTCTGCGGAGTCGAGGCGGAAAAGCGCTGTCAGGGTGAGGCAATCGCGCGAAATCTCTACGAGTTTATGACGCTCAAAACGCCGATTGTGACTGTTGTTCTCGGCGAGGGCGGAAGCGGGGGAGCGCTCGCGCTTGCGGTCTGCGACGAGCTTGCGATGCTTCAGAATGCGATTTACAGCGTTATTTCGCCGAGAAGCGCGGCTTCTATCCTCTGGAAGGACCCCACGAAGGAAAAGGAAGCGGCTGAAATTCTCAAAATCACAGCGGAGGACCTCGTTCGCTTCGGAGTCTGCGATAAGATAATCCCCGAACCCGAGGGCGGCGCGCATCTTCAGCCCGCCGTTACCGCCGACAGTATCTACGAGTATATCGTGGACGCGGTTTCAAGGCTTAAAACGGTTGATATGGAGAAGCTTCTTGACGACCGTTATAAGAAATTTAGAAAAATTGGTATGTTTACCGAATAAATTCAGTAAAAATTACCTGTAAATTTTGCAGTTTTGGTATTGATTATTTTTTATCAATGCTTTATAATAGTATTTGACAAATCCGGATAATCCCGGAAAAATATGTGGAGGTTACAAATGGATATTTTTGAAAAAGTAAGAGACATTATCGCAGACCAGCTCGATATTGCCGAAAAGGACAACATCACGGAGGCTTCTTCAATCACAGACGACCTCGGCGCTGATTCGCTCGACGTTGTTGACCTTGTTATGGCAATCGAGGACGAGTTCTCCGTTGAAATCCCCGAGGACGAGGTTGAGAACATCAAGGTTGTCGGCGATATCGTTAAGTATATCGAGGATAAGCAGTAATTTCAAAGCGATAAATCCCGACGGTTTTCCGACGGGATTTTGTTTTTGGGCAAAGACTTATGCTTTTTGCAAATAATGCTATATATTTTTGCAAAAAACACTTGAAAAATTCGCGAAAATAATGTACAATATATAGTGTAGAAATCTGTTGATATACAGCAGAAAATTCACTTTGAAAGGAATATGAATTATGAGCAAGCTCAACAAGAAGAATGTAGAAGATTTGAACGTAAAGGGTAAGTACGTTCTGGTACGCGTTGATTTCAACGTTCCGATGAAGGACGGCAAAATCACCAACGATAACCGTATCACCGCGGCTCTTCCCACAATCAATAAGCTGACCGAAAACGGCGCAAAGGTTGTTTTGTGCTCGCATCTCGGCAAGCCGAAGAACGGTCCCGAGGCTAAGTTCAGCCTGAAGCCCGCGGCAGACAGACTTGCTGAGCTGGTTTCCGCAAAGGTTACTTTCGCTCCCGATGATACCGTTGTCGGCGAAAACGCAAAGAAGGCTGTCGCTGCAATGAACGACGGCGATATCGTTGTTCTCGAGAACACACGTTTCCGCGGCGCTGACGAAACCAAGAACGGCGAAGGCTTCTCCAAGGAGCTTGCAGACCTCGTACACAACGAGATTTTCGTTATGGACGCGTTCGGTTCTTCCCACAGAGCGCACGCTTCCACCGTTGGAGTAACAAAGTTCGTTAAGGAAACCGCGGTCGGCTATCTGATGAACAAGGAAATCGAGTTCCTCGGCAACGCTGTTGAGAACCCCGTTCGTCCGTTCGTTGCAATCCTCGGCGGCGCAAAGGTTGCGGATAAGCTCAACGTTATCTCCAACCTGCTTGAAAAGTGCGATACGCTCATTATCGGCGGCGGTATGGCTTACACCTTCCTCAAGGCTAAGGGCTACGAGGTTGGTACTTCTCTTGTTGACGACGAGAAGATTGACTACTGCAAGGAAATGATTGCTAAGGCTGAAAAGCTCGGCAAGAAGCTCCTGCTCCCCGTTGATACCACAATCGCAAAGGAGTTCCCCGACCCGATTGACGCTCCTATCGACGTTCAGATTGTTGATTCCGACAAAATTCCCGCTGATATGATGGGTCTTGATATCGGTCCCAAGACTATGGAGCTTTTCGCAGAGGCTGCTAAGTCCGCTAAGACCGTTGTTTGGAACGGCCCGATGGGCGTTTTCGAGAACCCCACCCTCAAGAAGGGTACCGTTGCGGTTTGCGAGGCTCTTGCGGCTGCTGACGCTACAACAATCAT